>CAWWAX010000027.1:0-17545 GCA_963935005.1 uncultured bacterium
TCGTTTGCTCAGATAAGCCTTGAAATTTAAAAAGGAATCCTAGTATCATTTATTATAAGATTCCACTTACTAAGAGATAAAGATATAAGATATATTTATCCCAGGGGATAGATTCACTGGAATGTGGTTGCTCTTCTTTAGAGGGATAACTAGGGTAGGAAGCAGAAGCCCAAGAGAAGGAAAATGTAAATGTTGAGCAAAAAACAACTAGACCACCTCGAACATAGATTGCAGAGCGAGAGGACTAAAGCCCTAAAAGCTCTGGGGCGTTTCGGGAGAAGGACAAAACTCGATCGCGAAGTTATGGATTCGGATTTGTCTTCTTATACTGATCACATGGCTGACCAAGGAACTGAAGCTATGGAGCGAGAAAAGGCGGCCCTCTTCGCCAGCAAAGAAGGGAGATATATATATCGATTAGAGGGAGCCTTGAGAAGACTTTATTCCGATCCAAATAATTTTGGAATATGCCAAACCTGTGGTGTTGAGCTTGCCCTTAAACGCCTCGACGCTCTCCCGCATGCACGCTATTGTATCGAATGTAAACGTCAGGAAGAGGCTGAAATCTAAGTTCGGAGAAAGATCACAAATTTAGGCAGAAGAATTATTCCTGAGGACTTCTAGGATATCATCTCCAAAAGTTTGAACATGCCATTTGCGAACTCCTTTTATTCCAAGCAGATCGTCAGAACTATTAATGTGACTTGTGGCGATATGGCTCAGGAGCGTATTGGACATTATGCTTCCTCTGGCAATTGTAAGTTGATTCGCCATGTCGTTGCGGACTGATTTCAGTTGATCCAACGTTTTTTCTTCGTTTAGTGATAGACGGGGTCGTCTAGGGGATGTGTTTACGGGATAGCCAGTCAACTGGTTGGCTGGGAGATTGTCGATCCGCGTTAAATTTTTGAGGAGATCTTGACCGAATTGTTTGAGAATTTTTGAGGACATTCCTTTGATCTTACTCATGGAGTCGAGTTCGTATGACCCTAACTTTGCAATTTCCAGAAGGACAGGGTCTCCAGCCACCCTAAAATGAGCACGATCGGTCTTTCTAGCGATAGCATCTCTCCAGTGACAGGCTGTTCTAAGTCGTTCAATTTCTCTATCAAGAAGGTGTTTCGCACCTTTGATTTTGAGCACGGGATCCGAAATGGGTTCTGGAGTCCAGCGTAGATCTGCTAAAGCTCTAGATTCTTCGGTTGCCCAAGACAGTCGGCCGAGACCTCGAAGTTTTTCAACGAGTAATTCATTCAATGAGCATAAAGTTTGAGTGTCAGATGCGGCGTATGCTAACATATCATCTGAAAGTGGTCGCTTGGCCCAGTCAGCTTTTTGGTATTTTTTTGATAGTTCTATACCAAAGTATTTTTTTAGAAGTGCCGCCAATCCCAGTGAAGGTTCGCCAACTAAAGAAGCAGCAATCTGAGTGTCGAATAAGTTGGTGGGGAAGATCTGAAGGTCTCTATGTAAGAGTCGAAGATCAAACACGCCTCCATGTAGAACAAGAAGTATGTTGGGATTTTGGAAAAAAGGCCGGAGTGTATCCGATGGGTTAATCAAAAGAGTGTCTACAAGAAAAGTTTTATCCCCTGCGGTTATCTGTAATAGACAGACTTTATCAGAATAACGGTGAAATCCCGCTGCTTCCAGGTCTATAGCAAGCCGATCTTGTCCACGGAGGATTCTCGATAGGTGGCAGATATCTTCTTGGTTCTTAATTAGTTGGACTGACATTGTACTGCAGGTTGGCCTTTTCAGGACGGGAATGCAAGTAACAATGATATGTCCAGGCTTGCTCCAGGCACTCTGTGGGTCCAGTTTTAGGGTGAATATTCATTATAGCATTCTTACTCAAAATCTAGTTGGAAACCGATGCGTCGTACAAAAATCGTATGTACAATAGGCCCCTCAACTTCGACGAGCCAAGCTATTCGTGCTTTGATAGAAGGGGGGATGGACATAGCGCGTATCAATATGTCACATGGGGAACACGAAACACACGCCGAAACGATAGCATGTCTCCGCCGTACTGCCGAGGAATTAGACAGAAATCTTGGGATATTAGTGGATCTTGCTGGTCCTAAGGTTCGTGTTTGTGGTTTGACTGAAGCATTAGTCCTCGAACCTGGTCAGACTATTACTATTGCGAAGGAGTCCTCCGATCATATCTCGGACATATCGGTTACATCTTTTGAGTGGTTCAAGGCGCTGATACCAGGGGATCCAGTTTTGCTGGATGACGGGGCATTGGAGCTCTCTTTTATTGAATCTGTAGAGTCTACAACGCCGAGGGCTGTGTTTGAGGTTGTACGTGGAGGGATACTAACTGAAGGTAAAGGGGTCAATATACCGAACGTTAATATTGAGACCGTTTCTTTGACGGAAAAAGATTTAGTAGATCTCGAATTCGCACTGAGTAAGGGTGTGGAATATATAGGACTTTCATTTGTGCTAAGTGCGGCTGACGTTCTGCGCCTTAAGGATAAGATTGCTGGAAAAACCCTTATTGTTGCAAAAATCGAGAAAGCGAAAGCCATGGAGAGTTTAGATGAGATAGTCGATTCTACAGATGCTCTTATGGTGGCTCGCGGTGATTTGGGTGTGGAATTGCCTTTTGAGAGAGTTCCTAGAGCTCAGAAACGTATAATTCGCTGGGGAAATTTTGTTGCTCGTCCAGTTATTACCGCTACCCAGATGCTAGGATCCATGATCGACCATTCGAGGCCTACAAGGGCTGAGGTCTCAGATGTAGCTAACGCTATTCTGGATGGTTCGGATGCAGTGATGTTGTCTGGCGAGACTGCAATTGGAAAGCATCCTATCAAAGCATTAGAAGCTATGGTTTCAATTATTCAAGAAGTTGAATCTAGTGGCTTCCTTGAACAGGGTCCTTTGTATGGGACTTTTTCAGGGACTCACAAACGAGGAGGGGCGACACCGAGGGAACATGCTGTTGCTTCGGCTACAGTAGAGGTTGCAAGACAGTTGGAAGTTCCAGCGGTTATTGTGATTACTCACAATGGTTTCTCGGCAAGATTGGTTTCCAGTTATCGGCCTAAGGCACCGCTTTTTGCTGTTTGTATTGACAGTTATACCTGCAGACAGCTGGCTGCAGTTTGGGGGGTATATCCAATCCTTGCCGAAGATATAGAGGTTAGCTACGAAGCACTTTCTCAGTTCGGAAAACAGGTTGTACTCGAGAGGAAGTTAGGTGTATCAGGGGACTCAATTGTCGTAACTGCTGGTGTTCCTTTTAACATTTCAGGAACTACTAACACTATGCGGGTAGAGGTTCTTTAAAACCAATGAAACTAACATTTCTTGGAACAGGAACTTCATTCGGAGTTCCTGTCGTAGGCTGTGATTGTCGAGCCTGCGTATCAGACGATCCGGCTGATAACCGCACCCGACACGGTGCCTTGTTGGAACTAGAGGAAGGAAACTTACTTATAGACGCTCCTCCAGAACTGAGGATGCAGTTGTTGGCCACAGGAACAACTGCAGTTGATGCGGCCTGGTTCACACATGACCATGCTGATCATTGTCATGGAATAGATGATTTGCGTGCTTTTACTACACGGGGCCGGTCCCATATTCCAGCCTATGTACCGCAGGTGTATGAGAATCAATTTAGAACCCGATTTAGTTATATTTTCGACGATGGCTATCAGCCTCCTAAGGGTACAATTAAACCACGGATTGAATTGCTTCCATTCAAACCTCAAGTTCCCTTCAAAATCCTAGGTCAACAGTTTTCTCCTGTATCTGTTCCACATGGGCCTAGAGATGCCTATGGCTTTCGTGTGGGGAATTTAGGATATGTAACTGATGGAAAATCACTGCCAGATGAAACCTTGGATGTCCTTCAAGGCGTCAGTGTGCTAGTACTCAACGCTCTTTGGTTTGGTCATCCACATCCGACACATTTCAATGTGGAAGAGGCAGTTGAAGCCGCTGGTTTAGTCGGAGCAAAAACCACTTTCCTTACCCACATAAGTCATAAGGTTACTCATCTGGAACTAATCGAAAATTTACCGGCCAACGTGCGTCCCGCCTTTGATGGATTAAGTGTGGAGATTCCAGAATGAGCATTGTCTTAGACTATGCGGAAATGTTGGCTACAAATTTGGAAGTTAACGGAATTGAACCCGAGAGACTGAAAACAGATTTGGCTCAAAAATTCCAGCTTACGCATGATGCAATTAAAGCAGTGTCGATTTCAAATGGTCTGGGTTTTCTGGACTTGGATAGCACTCGCAACAACTTGGACCATATTGAGGCATTGGCTGAAAAGTACAGGAAACGTTTTCGTGCAGTAGTTGTCGTGGGAATAGGCGGTTCGTCTCTTGGTGTTCAGGCGTTATGTCAGGCTCTTTTGGGTGAATCTTGGAATTTGAGGGATGACAAGTCACGCCGTCATTGTCCTAAGGTTTACTTTCTCGACAATCTAGATCCGGTGAGCGTACATGAATTGTTGGAGCTTATAGACATCGAGAGCACGTTTTTTAACGTGGTAAGCAAGTCTGGATCTACCGCTGAGACATTGGCTCTTTATGCAATAATTGAAAATCGAGTAAGAGAGGAAATGGGTTCGGACGAAGCATCCAAACATTTTCTTTTTACAACTGACCCATCTATAGGTACACTTCGTTCGATGGCTGAAGATAAAGGAATTGTCAGCCTAAAAGTTCCGCCTGAAGTAGGAGGCCGTTTCTCCGTTCTGTCTCCAGCCAGTTTATTTCTAGGGGCTTTAGTTGGTTTGGACGTCAGGCGTATCATAAAAGGTGCCACGGCTGCTAAGGAGCAATGTAGAACGCCAATTTTGGAGAAGAACAAGGCTGGCATGGTTAGTATGCTCCTTCATACGGTCGACGTTGAACAGGGCAGGAATGTGCATGTGTTGATGCCTTACTGTGATCGACTTCATAAATTTTCTTTGTGGTTTCAACAGCTCTGGTCTGAATCTCTAGGAAAAGAACGGAATTCTTTAGGAGAGTTGGTGAACAGCGGCCCTACACTTCTGACGGCTCAAGGGGCAAGAGATCAACATTCGCAACTGCAGTTGTTTGCGGAAGGTCCAGAAAACAAGGTTATTTTTTTTCTGACGTTGAGGGAGTATGGTAGTGATATGAAGATACCTGTCAAAACTTCGGACCCAGATTTGTTCCAATGTTTCTCGGAACGGGGGATAGGAGAACTTCTTAACCTTGAGCATCGGGCCACTGCAGAATCTTTGAGGAGAAAGGGTCGTCCGACCATGACTCTAGAATTAGAGGATCTGGACGAAGAAGTCATGGGTGAATTGTTGATGCTGTTTATGATGGCTACGGTGTATGCAGGCGATTTATACCAGGTAGATGCTTTGGATCAGCCTGGGGTTGAGTTGGCCAAGCGTTTAACTTTCGAACTCTTGGATCGTAAAGAGACTAGTTCTTCAGATATCTTACACAGAGATTCTCGTTGGAGAATAGGAAGCATCTCTGACGATTAGGTTTAAACAATGCTTAAGAAGCATTGTTTCATAGGTTTCTTACATTGTCTGCGTTTCATGAACAAATGAAAGGAGGATCCAGAAAAATGGATGACGATCAAGATTCGCCTAATAAAGGTTTAGACACCTCTAGTGGGCTCGGCGTTGGACCCTTTGTTCTGGGAGCTTTGTTGGGCGCAGGAGTGGCCCTGCTTTTAGCTCCCCGGACTGGAACAGAGATTCAAGAAAGGATAAAGCGAAAAGCCAAAGAAATTCGTGACTCGGCGCAAGACCGTCTGACCGGGCAGAACCTCACATTAGAGACTCGGATGGAAGACTTAAGGGATGGTATCGAATCCCAGATTCGACTTGTGAAGGATATCGTCGAATCAAGCCAAAGGGCCATCGAGGGAACGAGTCAAGAATTTGGAGACCTGATTAGAGGCTCTGGAAAGATGGAAGAAGAAGGATCAGCACTTCCAGAAAAATTACGAATCTCAGGAGAAATTGGATTTGAGGACGAGAAAGACAAAAATTAAACTATAGCGATGCTGGTCGAATGATTGTAGAAATTCGAACTAAACTTATAGGTATAAAGGCTCTTTTGCATATGAAAGTAACTATGAGAATAATAGGTGTATTAGCTGTACTGGTGGGTTGGGGATGTCTAGATGAAGAAATTGAGACTGGTTCCAGTGAGTCTGCGATCAGGTCGGCTTTTCATGACTTTGAATTGGTGACCGTTGCAGAAGGATTGGTCCATCCATTTGCGATGCAGTTTCTTCCAGATGGTGATATGCTGGTGACGGAACGCCCAGGCCGTCTGCGAATAGTTAGAGATGGAGTTCTATTGGAGAAGCCGGTTGAGGGTCTTCCGGAAATCTTGGCCCTTGGTCAGGGGGCTGTCTCAATGGATGGGCGAGAACAGGCTGGCCTCAGAGACGTCATTCTACATCCAGATTTCACCAACAACCAGTTGCTTTATCTGAGCTTTACGGCAAGCGAAGGGGTCGATCCCTTGGGCAATCTGACGATTGTCAGAGGGCGCTTTGAGAATGATCAATTGACCGACGTCGAAGAGATTTTTACGGCCGTAGCTCCGGGTAATGGAACAGACAGAAGTTCTATGTGGGGAGCCAGAATGGTTTTCGACAACGATGGATATCTATTTGTGACTATTGGAGATCGACAGTGGCCCTCCGAAGGTGACTTGGCTGCACATCCAGCTCAGGACCTTTCAACGCATAACGGTACAACTGTGCGGCTCCACGACGACGGCAAGGTTCCTGAGGACAATCCTTTTGTTACAGTGTCAGGAGCCCTTCCAGAAATTTGGACCTATGGCCATCGGAATGCCCAAGGAATCGTAGTTCACCCGGAGACAGGACAAGTTTGGTTAAACGAACATGGCCCACAGGGGGGGGATGAGCTGAATCTACTGCAACCTGGTCTGAACTATGGCTGGCCAGTTGTTGGTTATGGTGTCAATTATCGCACAGGACTGAGAATACATGAAGGAACCCATCAGGATGACACCGAACAGCCAAAACACATATGGGTACCCTCTATTGGCATTTCTGGGATGTTGGTCTATACGGGCAATCAGTTTCCCGACTGGAAAGGAGATATGTTCGTTGGAGGTCTGCGTGGTCAGAGGTTAGAGAGGATTACCCTGATTGATGAAAATGTAGTTAATGAAGAGACTTTACTAAGGGATGTGGGGAGAATACGGGATGTTCGACAGGGACCAGACGGATATATTTATCTAGCGATAGATGGGGATGCGCGGGGTTTCGACGGCGACCCAACTCACCTTATGCGTTTGGAACCGGTTAGTTATGATTGATAGAACACCTTGTTGCAGAATACTGCAAGAAGCCAGAGGGATCTGAACAACGATTGAGGGGGCTATGTTTGGTGTCCGTAAATCACGACAAGCACTTTTGCGTGACAGTTTTCTGTGTCTCGCTCAAGATTTATTAGGTATGTGCGAGTTTTGAGTAAGACTAGTTCCCGAAAGGTTGTCGGCCGGAACCGAAAGGCTTTACATCTGTATGAGATAGTAGATACATACGAAGCCGGAATTGTTTTGAAAGGTCCTGAGGTGAAGTCTTTGCGTGCAGGACAGGTGGCCTTCAGAGATGCTTTTGCAAAAGTAGAGGATGGTGAGGTCTGGTTGTATAGCTTTCATATAGCCCCCTATGCCCAGGCAAATCGGCAAAATTTAGATTCAGATCGGAAACGCAAACTTCTTTTGAATAGGAGTGAAATCCGTCGTTTGTCAGCTAAGACGGCCGAGAAAGGTCTCACCCTGGTTCCGTTGGATGTTTATTTTCGGCGTGGTAACGCTAAGCTGACTTTGGGCCTAGGTAAGGGACGGCAGCTTTACGACAAAAGAGAAAAGCTCAAGAGAGCGACTCAAGATATGGAAGCTCGTAGAGCAATGGCTAGGTATAAATGAAAATTATTCCTTGGTCAATACATGGTTTTTGGTTGGTTGCAGCCTTCCTTATACAACCAATGCAATCTTTCGGTCAATCAAGGGATCGTTTAATCCTAGTAGGTTCTGGAGGGGATACTGTCTCGGTGGCTGTAGTTGACACCCGAGGACATAGGGCAGTACCTCACAACGCACTGGAAAAATTAGGCTGGACGATTGAAATCGACAGGGAAGGTCTTAGGACAGCCATAAATGAAACTGAGAGAGTGCGCTTTTTCTTTGACAGCCCTTTTTTCTACTGGAATGATGAAGTTCTTCAGTTGGTTGACTCCCCGGTCCTAGAAGGGCTATTCGCCCAAATTCCCCTTCAGTTTTTTCTCGATTTTGTTCCTGAACGTTTAGGGGATGGATACGTCATCACGAATGGCCAATCGCTTGGGGCAGATGAGAAGCCTGAACCTAGTCACGAATTACAAACATTGAAATCAGAGACGTACCTTGCAATTAATCCACAGGTCGAGATAGGTACAGTTAATGATAGCGAAAACGACGTTGATTTTAGGCGGCTTGTGATAATTGATCCTGGACATGGAGGCAAAGATCCAGGAACCGTGGGTTCTGGTGGACGTCGAGAAAAAGATATTGCACTGTCTGTCAGTAGAGAATTGGTGCGAGAATTAGGAAAGGATGAGAACATAGAGGTCTACATGACCCGGGACAGGGATGTGTTCGTACCGCTTTGGGAGAGAGGTGAACAGGCGATGCTTTGGAAAGAAGACCGTCCTGCCATTTTTTTATCGATACACGTGAATGCAGCTCCAAACAGTCCTTCTGTTCGGGGGTTTGAAACCTACTTCCTATCTGAAGCTCGCACCGAACACGAGAAAAGGGTGTCTGCCAATGAGAATGCTCCTCTCCGTTTATATTCTGGAGAGGAAGACGACGATGAAAGTCCTGACTTAGGCTTTATACTGAGAGAGCTCCGAAACCTTAATCATCAACAATGGTCGGCGAATTTAGCCGAGACAATACAAAAACAGTTGGGGGTAATGCATCCAGGTCCGAACCGCGGAGTGAAGCAGGGTCCGTTTGCTGTGATTACCAACGTATTAATGCCTGCAGTTTTGGTAGAGATAGGCTTTGTCAGTAACCGGGAAGAAGAGAGGGAAATGTCGCGTTCTGAATTTCAGAGAGGGTTGGGCAGGGCTCTGGCTGATGCAGTCAGGGACTTCTATGATCGCTATCCACCAGGACGAGAGTCGATTGGTAGCGGTGGAACTTACTAATGGATCCCGAGATGGCTTACTGGAAAAATTAATGAAGATAGAACAGAAGATTTTTGGGGTGTGTTTTCGTAATCCCGTATTATTGGCAGGAGGCACTTGTGGCTTTGGCGAAGAACTGGCTGATGTGCTCGACTTCGACAATATCGGCGGCATAGTCACTAAGTCGGTAACGTATGATCCTAGAGGAGGAAATGCTGCACCTAGAGTGGTAGAAGCGGGCAATGCCATGCTTAATTCGGTCGGTTTAGCCAATCCAGGAGTGGATGCAGTCTGCAGTGAAAAGATTCCCTGGATGAAGGAGAATTTATCTTCATTGCAGGTGTTTGTTAGTGTGGCGGGCCATGTCAAAGATGAATACTGTGCCGTAGTAAAACGTTTGGAAGAAACTGGTGGATTTCTTGGATATGAATTGAACTTATCGTGTCCCAACGATGTCAAATTGGGTGGCCTTCCTTTCGCGCTGGACCAAGAAGCTTTGCAGGAAGTCGTATCATCTGTGCGTGAATTGACCGACCGTCCTATTCTGGTCAAATTGGCGCCTAATGTTCCAGATATAGGTTTAGTTTCCCGGGCGGCACAGGTGAGTGGAGCCGATGGGGTGACTTTGATAAATACAATTCCAGGCTTGACGATTAATGTTCATTCACAAAAAGCAGAATTAGGAGCTGGCAAAGGGGGAGTTTCTGGTCCGGCACTTCGTGCTGTGGGTGTACATGCAGTACATTGTGCTCGACAACAAACCACCATCCCCTTGATAGGCGTTGGGGGTATTATGAACGAATACGACGCAGTCCAGTATTTATTGGCCGGGGCTTCTTTGGTACAGGTTGGCACAGCTACTTTTGCTGATCCAAGAACAGCTCAGAGGATAGCTCGTGGAATAGTAACATTCTGTGAAAATAAGGGAGTCGATTCCATTACAGATTTGATTGGAGCGTATGGTGATGAGCCGGAAGACAGGGTTTGATGTTAAAGGAGTTGATTGAGTAGTGGAGAGGACAAGAGTGATAATAGCTTTAGATTTTCCAAATGCTCAAGAAGCTTTGTCGCTAGTGGATGCAATTGGAGAAGAGGGTGATTTCTACAAGGTCGGTCTTGAATTGTTTTCACACGAAGGGCCGAGCATTGTAGAAGCTTTAAAGGAAAAGGGGAAAAGTATCTTCTTGGATTTGAAGCTATACGATATTCCTAATACCGTAGCAGGGGCGGTGAGATCTGCCGTTGATTTAGGAGTTGATTTACTAACAGTCCATACGGTTGGTGGGGAGACGATGATGGCAGCAGCAGCAGAAGCATCGGCAGGCTCCGTCTCTCTTTTGGGAGTGACAGTCTTGACTTCGATGACATCTGAAGAGGTTGAAAGTATATGGGATCGGCCAGTAGAGTCTCTCCAGAAAGAGATTTTGAGGTTGGGACTCCAGGCAAAGAAAACGGGCCTAGCGGGAGTGGTTGCTTCGCCAGGGGAAGCAAAGATGCTAAAAATATCGCTGGGCAAAGATTTCTTGGTGGTGACACCAGGAATCCGTCTTGCTGGTCAGGACACTCATGATCAAGCGAGAGTTTCCACTCCCTTGGGAGCTGCGAAAGCAGGAGCAGATTACTTAGTAGTGGGTCGATCCATTACCCAATCAGAGAATCCTTCCAGTACACTTCATCAATTGATTGAAGACATTTCTCGGAAAGTGTGAATGTCTTTAAATATTTACTAGAGACATTTATATGAGTCTACAACTTTACGATACTCTGACTCGATCCTTGAAGAAATTCGAGCCTTCAAATCCTCCTACTGTGTTCTTATATGCGTGTGGTCCTACAGTGTATGATCACGCCCATATTGGTAACTATCGAAGTTTTTTGGTCTATGATTTGTTGCACCGTTATTTGGTTTGGTCTGGATATAGCGTTCGTTTTGTTATGAATCTCACCGATGTCGATGACAAGACGATTTCGAGAGCTTCTGAAGCTGGCCAGACTATAAAAGAATATACGAGACCATTCGGTGAACAAATCCTAGAGGATGCTGAAAGTTTGGGGATACTCCCCGCTGAAGTTTATCCTCTAGCAACAGATTATATAGAAGACATGATCACCTGGACCGAACGTCTTATAGAAAATGAAGCGGCTTACTCTACTAAAGATGGTTCGGTATACTTTTCCATAGCATCATTTTCTGAGTATGGTCGATTGAAGGGTTTGGACCTCGAATCTAGTCATGCGGTATCTAGGGTAGATTCAGACGAATATGAGAAAGAAGATGTCAGAGACTTTGTTCTATGGAAAGCTGCAAAATCGATCGATGAAAAGGTAGAAGCTTCTTGGGATTCACCTTGGGGACGAGGTAGGCCTGGCTGGCACTTGGAGTGCTCTGTGATGAGCATCAAAGAGCTTGGAGAAACGCTAGATATTCATATGGGTGGAGAGGACTTGGTATTTCCTCATCATGAAAATGAAATCGCACAATCTGAATGCGTTACAGGCAAACCTTTTGTAAGACATTGGGTTCACGTCAAACACTTGATCGTTGAAGGTCACAAAATGTCTAAGTCACTGGGGAATACGATAACGGTCCGTCAACTTTTGGAAGAGGGATTTGAGCCAGCAGCTATTCGCCATCAACTCTTGAGTGCACAGTATAGGAAGGAGCTCAATTTTACAAGAAAAGATTTAGATGCATCAGCATCAGCTGTTCAGAGAATTGTAGATTTTGAGGCACGGCTTAATTCACTCAAGGGGCTTTCTGTCGACGGTGAAGGCCCCTTAAGTTCCCTATCCCTGGAAGCGACCAAAGAATTCCAGGGAGTGATGGATGACGATTTGAATTCTGCCGAAGCCTTGGCTGTGCTTTTCGTTTTCATCAATAAGGCTAACGGTGAACTAGACTCAGCTTCCGGGGTGTCTCAAAAGGATGCCGAGAATGCTCTGGAAACATTAAGTTCTATAGATATGGTCTTTGGTTTACTTGCTGTGGCCAGGGAGAGCCGTCGTATAGATCCTTCGATGGAAAAGTGGGTAGAGTCACTTATAGCTGAAAGAGCCACAGCACGACAGAATCGCGATTTCGAAAGAGCCGATCAAATTCGGGATGAACTGATTTCTAAAGGGATCACCTTAGAGGATTCTGGTGAGAAAACTAGGTGGAAAAAATCTGGTCACTAAGACTAAAATAGATAGGGGAAAAACTCGATGTCAAATTTACGGAAAGTGTCAAAATGGTTTACCAAGCAGACCTGTGTCGGCTTGGCCCTACTAGTCCTGTTGTCGAGTTGTGATGACGGAGAAATATGGAAGGTAAGCTCGAATGAATTGGTCTCGCCCGCCGGCCAAAGCAGTGGCGAACCATTTCTAACGACTTCAGGCGAAGGGGTTTTCATGAGTTGGCTCGAGGCCAACGGCGAAGTTGAACATCAACTGAAGTTTTCGAAGTTAGAGAGAGATGGTTGGTCAGAAGCCAAAGTCATCGCTGAAAGTGATAATTTTTTTGTCAATTGGGCTGATTTCCCATCTATACAATCGGGTCCTAACGGTACCTTATGGGCACACTGGCTGCAGAGTGGGACACAGGGTGGATATGACTACGGTGTGAGAGTAGTAAAATCTAGTGATGGTGGAGAAACTTGGTCGGAACCCTGGACGCCTCACGATGATGGCACGGCAACAGAGCACGGATTTGTTAGTATGATGTCACTAGGAGAGACGATGGGCCTGGTGTGGTTGGATGGACGTCAATTTGCTGCAGCGGAAAAAGACGATTCTATAGCGAGAGAAATGACACTTAGGTTTAGACAGGTAGAAGTTGATGGGACTCCTGGAATTGAGACTTTAGTGGATGGGAGGGTCTGCGACTGTTGTCAGACAGATGCTGCCATGACACCGAAAGGTCCTGTCGTAGTTTACAGAGATCGCACAGAAGAAGAAATTAGGGATATCTATATCACTCGCTTGGTAGATGGAAATTGGACTGCTGGAGAGCCTGTGTATCAGGACAATTGGAATATAGGAGGATGTCCCGTGAATGGGCCTTCAGTGGCGATGGCGGAGGAAGAATTGTATGTCGCATGGTTCACGGGAGCGGAAGATCAACCCAGAGTGAAAGTGGCAACCTCTCTAGACATGGGCAAAACTTTCAATAGCCCCGTGATCATCGATGATGGTAATCCTGCAGGAAGAGTGGCTGTGGTGGGGCTCTCTACTGGTGAAGCTCTGGTGTCTTGGTTAGAACGGACAGGAGGCGAAGGAGCGGAAGTGAGAATGCGTAGAGTTAGTTCCACTGGCGAGGTGTCGGGAAGTGTATCCCTAACAGCAACAACTTCAGGTCGCGCAACAGGATTTCCCCAGTTAGTGCAAGATCCAGACGGATCATTACTGGCGGCCTGGACAGATGTTACGGAAGAATCGCAACAAGTTAGAACAGCGAGGGTGAAAATTGAAAACTAGAAATCTCGATTTAAGTAAAAGTATTTATATCACACTCCCGATCATTTCTCTGATCGGAATTCTGTACTCCTGTAGTCCAGAGGGTCAGGAACTTTCGAGTTCAGACGTAGAGGAGAAAATGTCTGCTGGTATTGAAGATTATGCAGACCTCACACCAGAAGAATTGGTGGATAAATTTGGCCTTCGAGAATCTGAGCTTCCAGTACGTGACATGGCGGGCTGGACTCCATTACGAAAGGTGGTGGTCGAGATGCCAGGTAACGAACCGTGGGAAGACCGATTCGAGCGATTGGAATTCTTACAGGCGATTGCACCAGAAGTACAGTTTGTCCCTGTAAGGAATCTTACGGACGCGATAGAGAAAGGTGTTTTGGAAGATGCACAGGCTACTATAGGCCTAGGTTGTGGCCCAGCTACAATCGACGCAATTGGCCCCGAGGTTCGCTGGATACAATCGGGAAGTGTCGGCTTGGACAGATGTTTTAACACAGTTGGCGAGGATGCCGAGAGGATGCAGAGCATCATGGAGGAGCGGAATATTTTGGTTAGCTCCATTCGTGACATGACCAAAGATGCCATTGCTCAACATTCACTCACCGTTATGCTTTCTCTGCTTGGTGGCATGGATATTCATGCCGAAAGACAGCGAAACCATATTTGGGGAAGGACCAGAACTGACGTTGTGAGAGATAAACATCTTGATGTAGAGTTTCAAGATTTGACGTTATTCGTTGTGGGGCTGGGTAGTATCGGTACTGAGGTGGCCAGATTAGCTAACGCCTTGGGAATGAGGGTCATCGCGACTAGAAATAGTAGTCGTTCTGGACCGGATTTTGTTGATTACGTTGGTTTATCCGATGAAATGTATGAACTAGCATCAAGGGCAGATATTGTATTTGCTGCGGTTCCACCGACAGCTGCTACACGCGGATTATTCGACATGAGATTCTTTGATGCTATGAAAGAGTCTGCTTATTTCTTAAGTATTGCCCGTCTTGGAGTTATCAACTGGGAAGACCTCAAGAAGGCTCTTGAGGACGAAAAGATCGCTGGTTTTGGAACGGATGATCTTCCGCAAGATGATTTTGAATTGTGGGATCTTCCCCGAGTCGTTATGACTCCCCACGTTTCGGATTATTCGCCTCGGTATCGAGACAATCAGTACGTCTTCTATCGTGAGAACTTGAGGCGCTATATGGCAGGTGAACCGTTACTGAATTTAATTGATATCAATCGCGGCTATTAGAAACCAAGAAATTATGATTAGATTCTTAGTAAGGTTTCGACAGAAGTGAAATTGATCGGTCATTAAGGCAGAATAAAAAGAGGACTAGATATGTCAAAACACGCAGCACTCAATAGATTTGGTCGGTCTGGCAATCCAGCTCTTTCTTCAGGATTTGGTGGCACGCAGGCCACCTATGGAAAATCCTTTGCCATGGCAGATCAAATGACTCTTGCTGGGACAGTCGGCAAGACGATGTTTCTTCTCGTGTGTTGTGTCACTGCAGCTTACTACGGATGGTACCATACTGCATTAGTATTTCCTGCAGCGATTGCAGGTCTGATCGTGGCAATTGTGACTATTGTAAAAAAGGAATGGGCGGGTACGACGGCCCCAATTTATGCTGGCCTACAGGGAGTACTTTTGGGAGGGATTACGGCTTCTTATGAAGCTCAATTTCCTGGGATTGGAGTACAGGCAATCGGTCTAACATTCGGGATTTTGTTCGCCCTGTTGGTTTGTTACATGAGTGGAATGATCAAGCCGACCGAGAACTTTAAGTTGATGATCGCTTCTGCTACCGGAGGGATTTTCCTGCTGTATATGGCAAGTTTTGTGCTTGGATTTTTTGGCAAAAATATAGGGTTTATTCACTCTAATGGTCTTCTCGGAATCGGATTTTCTATGTTCGTGGTGGGCATTGCTGCACTAAATTTGGTACTCGATTTCGATTTTATTGAAGAGGGTGTTGAGGCTGGCTTGCCCAAGCATATGGAGTGGTTCGGCGCCTTTTCTTTGATGGTCACCCTTGTGTGGCTGTATCTCGAAATCTTAAGGCTTCTGTCCAAATTACGCAGTCGGTAGTATTCCAGGGTGAAGATGCACTTGGCCAGCTTGTAATCCTAAAAGAGCCAGTTCCAGATTTGTCCTAGCAAGTACCAGATGAGTATGAATACGAACAAGATCCAGAAACAACCAGGCAGGAAACACCCACAGCAGCCGGGCTGGCCCTGTACGTACTTGACCACCACTTCTGGTTCGGCAGGCTCTTCCCACTGATCCGTGTATTCCCAGCCACAAAACCGGCAGTTTTCTTGGGGGCCTTCTACGTGCCTCCCACAGTTATAGCAATAGGGCATTTCGGCAATCGCTCATGTAGTGGTTGGCAACAGAGTCAGGCACTATTGGTTGTCGATAGAGAGATTGACCAAGTCACGGAATTTCTCCCAAGGGTTGCCCCCCTCTCTTCCAGCTCCAGGGGTTTGTGTAAAAACCAAGGCTATGATTTCACGTTGTGGATCCACCCAGGCCCTTGTACCATCGGATCCAGAATGTCCGTAAATTTCATTGTCGATACTGAATCCATACCCATAACTGTCAGTTTCTCCGGCACTTATTTTTGGGCTAGTAAGTAATTCTACGCTTTCTTTCGTTAGGATGTTGGACCCGTTATAGGTGCCCTCGTTCAAAAGCATCTGGCAAAAGATAGCGTAGTCGAAAGCCGTGGATATCATTCCCCCTGAACCGCGAGCAAAAGGGAAAGCTACAGGCCCTCCCGGTGTACCTCCAGGAACCCATTCCTCAGTCTCGGTACTGCGTCGATAATAGACCTCACCCATACGATCTAGTTTGCCTTCCAGGGTATGACCGATCTGATGATTATAGGAATCTTCCATTCCGAGCGGGCTGTACACGTTTTCTTCTAAATATTCTTCGAGTAGTTGTCCTGAGGACATTTCTATCAAGGCGGCGAGTGTGTTGTAACCGGGGTTGTTATAACTGTAGCTCAGTCCAGGAGTGACTTCAGCCCCTATCGATCCAAAACGAGCCGATTCCAGTAGCAGGTTTGGAGCATCGGGATGCCGTTCGGTAGGTTGCATTAGAGGTTCTAAGAAAAGGCTGGAAATCCTTAGGCCACTACTGTGTGACAACAAGTGACCGATGGTAATAAATCCTGAACGGTAGTTGTCCCACTCAGGGATGTAATCTCTCACCAGGTCTGAGTAGGAGAGTTTTCCTTCTTCAACCAATTGGGCTATCGCTGTTGCTATTAGAGGTTTGGTGTTGGAAGCCATACGAAACATCGTATTAGGTTCCATGGATAAATTGCGATCCTTATCTTTCCATCCGACTGCTTCGTGAAGGACAATTTGTCCTCTGCGCACGACCAGGAGTACGGCGCCGACTAGGTCGCCGCGGTCTACGGCTTCTTGGTAAAGCCCAGCTCCCCCGGCAAGGACTGCGGACGACATCCCAGCCTGTTCAGGACTTGCATAGGATAGAGTGAGTGATTTCTGCCCGTATACTGTGATAGGAGAGCAGGCTAGCGCGATCAATAAAATGGTAAAAATTAGTTTGGTCTTAGAGTTTTTCTGTATCATTTTAGCTTCACCAGATTAGTACATCAGTCTATTGTCTACGATGTTTCGCATGTCTTCTGGGCGCCCTTCCAGATAGCAAAGCAGGTTGTGACAAAATATTTCAGTAATCCTTTCGTTTTCTGCTTCTACCGTACTTGCTGAGTGTGGGCTTATGAGAACATTCGGAAGATCCCATAAGAGGCTGTCCTTTGGCAAGGGCTCTTCAGTTAGGGTATCCAATCCTGCGAATGCGATCCGTCCGTGCTTTAGATGTTTGATTAGTGCCAATTCATCCACTAGATCTCCGCGAGCGATATTCACGAATAC
>CAWWAX010000028.1:0-17429 GCA_963935005.1 uncultured bacterium
TTGACACTCTATTAAACCACAAGTGGAGACCTTCAAATGTTTAAAAACATATTATGCTTATTAGCTCTGATCCTTTTGGTCACCCCTATGGATGCCCACGCTCAAGAAGCTCGAAAACGTTGGGAACGGATGGCCCAAATTCGACAGGAAAAATTCGATTTAGTACTCCCTGAAGTTATGAAAGAAAATGAAATAGACATGTGGATTGTAATGATGAAAGAGGGTCATTTAGATCCTCTGTATGAGGATCTCGGACGTGGTTATGTCGGTTCCGTCGGGTACTACATCTTTACCGATCAGGGAAACAATCAAATCGAACGAGTCGCTCTTGGTATCAGTGGCTATCTGCTAGAAGAGAACGGAGCTTATGACTTGGTCACTAGTGACTTCGATCTCAAAGCATTTGTTCATGAAAGAAACCCGAATAAAATTGGTATCAATATGTCCAGGGCGATAGGCGGGGCCGATGGTCTGTCCCACTCCTCTTACCTTCAACTAGTTGAAGACCTCGGTTCACCTTATAACGACAGACTAGTGTCCGCCGAAAAACTGATTTCCGATTTTCGCTCACGTAGAGTGGCTTCGGAATTAGTTGCGTTTGGAGAAGCAGGAGAGATTTCCCGAAACATCGCAGAGACAGCTTTTTCCAATGCTGTGATTATTCCTGGAGAAACAACACTCGAAAATGTGGCTTGGTGGATGATGGATCGCTTGCTGGACAAAGGCCTGGGCTCATCTTTTGATATGCCTTCTGTCTACATAACTGGGCCTTCTGGGATAGAGGCCACCTCCAATGAACGGATCATTCAGCGAGGCGATCTACTTATGATCGACTGGGGTGTTGGTTATCTAAATTTCTATACAGATTTGAAACGCATCGGCTACGTATTGAAAGAGGGAGAAACAGCGGTGCCTCAAGGTTTGCAAAATGCCTTCGATCAAGCCAGGGCCGCTAGAGACGTTATCCGAAAAAATATCCGTCCTGGACCTACCGCATCGGAAACTTTCGATCTCCTGAATAATCAACTTGAGGAGGCTGGATTCGCAGTTATGGATACTTTTAATCAACCCTCTGATGGTGAACGGACTGATGTAATCACAGGAAATCACTCTGTGGGCAACCTAGGGCACGGAGTTGGACCTTCAATAGCTTGGTTTAATCCCGTGCGAATGACCTATACCTTACACCCTGGTAATTTGCTTTCTATAGAGCTTTTTGCCTACACTAAGGTTCCGGAATGGTCTGGAGCAAAGGTCAGGATCCCCCTGGAAGATGACGCCGTAATAACAGCCCGAGGTGTTGAATGGCTCTACCCAATAAACCAGAAAATTTTACTTATTAAGTGAGGCTTGAATGAAAAATGCAAAAAATAGAATGAATCGAATACAGATTGTCCTCAAGATTCTCATGGTAGGGATCTGCTTATCTGGAAATGAAGTTAAAGGTCAACAGGGCCTAAAAATATACATATCTGCAGATATGGAAGGCGTCGTCGGAGCAGTCACAGGAGACCAATTAGGCCCAGGCGGTTTCGAATATTCCCGATTCAGGACATTCATGACAGCTGAAGTGAACTCGGCAATCAAAGCAGCGAAGGACGCAGGGGCTTCAGAGATACTGGTAAGCGACTCTCATGGCAATGGAGAAAATCTTTTAATTGAAAATCTCCCCAGTGATATACAATTAGTACGCTCGTGGCCAAGGCCTTTAGGTATGATGCAAGGAATCGACGAGAGCTTCGACGCAGCTATCTTTATTGGATATCATTCTAGTACTACCAACACTCGGGGAGTCCGGGCCCACACTTTTTCTAGTGCCAATTTCACGTCAGTGAGATTAAACGGCATCCCCATGCCAGAAGCAGGTGTAAATGCAGCAATCGCAGGACATTTTGGCGTCCCAGTAGTGATGATATCTGGCGACGATGCAATCGTTGAAGAAGCTCAGGATATCCTAGGCCCCCTAGAGGGAGCGATCGTAAAAGAAAGTTACGGATTCCACTCTGCCAAAACAATTATGCCAGAGAAATCCTACCAGCTCATCGCGGAAAAAGTATCCACAGCTTTATCCCGCTTAGAAACATTCAAGCCATACCAACTGGAACTACCTGTAACTGTAGAGGTTTCTTTCAAGAATTATCTGCCCGCAGAGATTCTTAGCTATCTGGATTCAATCGAACGTATCGATGCGCACAGTATACGTTTTATCGGAAAAGATATGCCAACAGTCTCACGATTTTTCCAGTTCATAGGACGTTATTCTCCCGACATCAGCCCCTGAGTTCATAAGACAACTGAAGAGTTCATGTCACACAATTTTACAAATGTCCTTCGCTAGGTGGACAGGTTGTCAGTCCTTCCTTAAGACTAGAGAAATACTGTTTCGTTACCTGTCCCAGAATCTGTTCTGCCCTATTAAACATACTCGAGATTTACAGAGGTGTGCTAATGAACCTCCGCTACATTACCTCTTGATCTATAACTCCAGCTTCTTCCAAGATCGCTCTAGATCTCTCTGCGTACTCCAGGCCGACCATCAGTCGAGCTGGATTCACAAAAGATAACCCCACGTCCATTCCACCGGCATCATCGATCAACAAAACAGTCGGCACCCCATTTTCATCCAAATACCCTTGGGCCAACTCAGCTTCGTATCGGTAGTGGAAGTAAGCAAGTACGACGGTATTCAATGGATGCCGACCGACTTCAGGGCTTGGACTTTTCATCGTGAGAACAAAGCCCCATCAATACCAGGAACTAACTTCAACGCATTCTGATAGTAGATTTTTCTAAGAACATCATCAGGGAGCGAAAGGCCATACATTTTCCAGAACGCATGATAGTCTCGATAATAGTCGAAATAATCATCGTCAGTCTCGAAAACTTGGAAATAAGTATAGAATTCCTCTTTATTATAAGAGTCCTTCCCCATCAAGACACGATCCTTGTACTTAGTCAACCACTTAGCAGCGAAACGTGGCTGACGACCCAGCTCATATATAACTGCCCCTAGGCCTACGTACATATTAGGCAGAACGTCCAAAACTTCTCCTAATCGAGCCAGGTCGTGCCCGAGCCATCCTAAATGCGCTGAAATGAAATTAGTATTAGGATGACTTCGAAATACATTGTGTTGCTCTTCCAAGATTTCTTCGAAAGACACTTCCGCACCGGGAAATTGGCGACGTTGTGGCCTTACCTTCAGCTCCAGCCATCTTTCATTAAACTGGTCAAAAGGTTGCCAGAATTCTGCTGGATCTGCGGAATGTATAAGAACGGGAATCCCTAACTCTCCAGCCTTCTCCCAAACTGGTGCTAACCTCGGGTCATCCACAGCAATCCTGTTTCCATCCGTATCAACAGCGCCAAGGCCAAGAGTTTTAAAAATTTTCAATCCAGCCGCACCAGCCCGAACGTCATCTTCGAGTTGAATAGCGGCATCTTCACCCCAACCCTCTTCACCTACCTTTCCAAAATCCACATTAGCGAAAAAGATGAATCTCCCAGGATATTCTGACGTCATTTTATCCAATCCAGTGATTAGCACATCTCCAGAACCCCCTGACAGGTTTACCATTACCGCCATATTTAGCTCGTCCATTTCTCTGACGAGAGATTCTACGTCCTCTGGCGTCATGCTTGCAGCCCTTTGGTGTCCGTGGATATCCACAAAAGGAAATCGAGACGATGTCAAAGGATTTTCCGGAACTACCAAAGTTTTCCGAGGTCTATACTCTTCTATTGTCATCTCTTGAGCCTTCAGTGAATACTCGCTTCCCAAAAATAATAAGGACATAACCAAGAATTGAGATCTCACGAACACATTGATTGTAAGCTTGTTCATAAACATTCCTACCTCCTCACAAACCATCAAGTAAATAAGTAAAGTGAATCAATTTCTATTCATTTGGAGAACCATCAAGCAAACCCTCTAAAGTCATTTCTTCAGATCCATTGTCTGTACAAACCGCGTAAGTACTCTCTTGGGACCCGTACATTGCTACACCTGCGAAGTCACCCTTTTTGTTCAATATAAAAAATCTCACATTGAAGGCTGGAAGACCTCTGTTGTTCAAAAGCCTACCCTCAACCGTATTATCCTTAATCCTTTGTAGTGCACCCATTCCAGCATCAAGTGGAGCCATTCCCTGACGCATATATTCTACTATCAGAAAAGAAGACAAATTGTAGAGATTGGCTTCACCCCTCCCTGTAGATCCGGCTACACCGATGTCTCCATCGACATACAGGCCAGCCCCTAGAATGGGTGAGTCTCCTACTCGTCCTGGAATCTTCCAGGCAAGACCCGAAGTTGTAGTAACTCCACAAATATCTCCCGAAGGAGAAATTCCGTCACAATTCACGGTTCCCCAAAAGCTATTTTCCTCTATCAGACCCTCATCCACCATAGCTAGACCCACACGATAAAATTCATTGGCTCTGGATCTCATCTTTGCTCCGATATCATCCCCGCCAGGTGAAGATCCTTCCAATTTTTTCCTCTTAGATGGATCTAAGAAATGCTGAGGATCGATCCTGCGTTTCCACTCCAACCATAGATCTCGTGATTTTTCAGTATTCAAATCATCCTCTATGCTGAAACCAAGCTGCCTGGCAAATTGTTGGGCCCCTGATCCTGTTAGAAGATGATGGTCAGTCAATTCCATAACACTCTTAGCGACCATTGAAGGAGTTCGAACTCCTTCAATGCCTGCTACACCTCCAGCCCATTTCTTGGGTCCGTGCATGCAGCAAGAGTCCAACTGAACAACACCATCAGCATTCGGAAGTCCGCCGTAGCCAATACCTGACTCCTCGGGATCTAACTCGGGAATGTTAACTCCAGCAATCAGAGCTTCAAGGGTGTCTTCTCCTTCAGTAATCCCTTTGAAAGCTCTCTCGACTGCGTTATAAGGACCTCCATTACGATATCGATATCCACTAGAATCTGAGATTACAACAGGCTTGACCAATTGTGGCGTGAAAACCTGAGGGGATTTTGTTCTTATGGCAGACCGTTTATCCAGGGTCATAGTTCCAGTTGAAACCCCCACAGCAGTAGCCTGAAGAAATCTACGCCTGTTTATTTTCGTATCCATTCAGATGCTCTCCAATGTGATAGACTTAAATCCCCCAGTCGGTTTTTTCGATAACATGCATAATCATTAGTAGTAGGCAAAATCACTCTCGAGAGTTTTCCACAGCTCTACCCACTAGAGGACCAACCAATCCTCCTACAGTAGCCCCAATTACGGTCATCAATCCGATAGGATTTAAATAAGGTAAAAAAGGTCCTCCAGAGTAAATTGACTTAACAATCCCAATAGTTAAAAATACTCCCCCGACTGCAATCATCCCTTTGACAGTCCATCGAACTGTAGACATTTATCTAAACCTCCATTTTGTCACTAACTGACTCGTCCTAGAATTTTTCCGGCATGGTCAGGGATTCCAACCAGTTCAACCTGTATCCCACTCTCAGCAGCTTCGTCTCTAAATTCTTTCAGCGCTAGTGCTCCTGTGAAATCAACCCTACCCACTCCTGTAAGATCAATTATAAATCTTCTCGCCCGAGGATTTAAGGGTATCGTTTCATTAATTGCTTCCTGTATGAATGCCGCAGACCCGAACCACAGAACTCCACTTAGGCGGACATGGATGGAATCTCCTTCCGCCCAAGATTCACAGGAGGGGCTGAGCTCTCGCCAAATATGCACACTTACAGCTGCAAGAGTCCCCAATAACACAGCTTGTTCTACATGGGGAGACAGCACTAGTGTTAGAATGAAAGTCATCCAGGAAACCCCCGCTTGCAAAGGAGCCACTGACCAAAGATATGTTAGGAAACGAAACTGTATTAGGGGAACAGCTGCGGTGATCACAATGGCACCAAGAATAGCTCTCGGTAATTCACCCAATACCCCTGCAAAAGGGATACATAGCAAAACTACTAATCCCGCTACAGTGCCACTTAACCGACTTCGAGCACCCGATGAATAATTCAAACTACTCCTGACAAATGACCCTCCCACAGGAAAGCCGCCAAACAAACCCGACGCCAGATTCGCCGCTCCTTGACTAATGAATTCACGATCCGGATTCCAAGCGATTCTTTCCATCTTGGCATATTTGCTGGAAATCGCAGCAACTTCCGCAAAGCTAACTAGTGCTATCACAATGCTTGGTAGTATCAATAAGTGTACCTGTGACCAAGGAAGAGATAAACTCGGGACAGGTATGCCGATATTAATTTGTCCAATTGTAGCTCCAGTATAACCCGCCATTCGAGAATACATTATTCCTAATACAGTAGCCATCAAAACTCCTGGAATCAGAACATGTACTCGCCGAGAACCTAAGACAATCAATACCGTCAACCCCGAAATCATAATGGTAGACACATCCCAGAGCCCTGGATCTCCAAGACTCATTATAGCACCCCGCAGAACGCCTTCTCTTTCATGTTGTACCCCTAGTACTACAGGCAACTGCGAGGAAACTATTAAGATTCCTGCAGCAGAGGTGAATCCGTCTAGGACTGGACGAGAGAGAAGATAAGAAATCCATCCTCCACCGAAAAAACCAATTATTATTCTTACTATACCAATGGAAAGTGCCAGAAGTGCAGCGAAAAGTATAAACTCCTGCGATCCCTCTTCTGCTAGAGGCGCCACCGTACTAAAAGTAAGGAGAGCTGCTAACGCAGTAGGTCCCGTCTGTAAGATTGGCGAAGAAGTGAAAAAGGAAGCTGCAATAGGGGCTACAATAGCAGAAATCCAACCATATTCTGGAGGTAGGCCAGCCAGGTCGGCATAGGCCATTGAGCCTGGTATAAGTACTAACGCGACACTAATTCCAGAGAGTATATCTTTAAGGCTATTCATAGCACTCTTTAAGCTTCCTGTTCCAGGTCCTGAGACAACTGTTGGAGCAACTCTCCCGATTCCTTAGCACGCCTTTCCCAGTGACTGCAAAGTTCTCCTAAAGAACTCCATTTATTCGATATATAACAGGATCTCTCGTAAGCCATATCGGCTAATCCTCCCAATGTTTCCTTGGGTGCCACTCTTAGCAAGTCCTTGAGGATTGCTTGACGGTCATGATCCTTTGGAAGGATACCAATTTCATCAGCCAAGTTATTCAAATCTTCAGCAAGTAATATGAATCCCAATTGAACAGGGGCGAACAAACTGGAAAAAAACTGTGCCGCGCCCCTACGACGTGGATCGGGCAATCCCGAAGAAGCAGCTAAGTGCCTCGGAAGGTTTTCTAATGGACCTAAGCACTCGAAATCAGATAGGAGTGCCTCAGATAGGAGCCTTGCCCACTCACCATAAACTGTATCCTTTGCAATCGATTCAGCTCGGTCCAGATACGTTGGTATCCACGGTAAAAGATGTTCCCAAAACAAGGCTGCACGAGATCGTTGGATTAAAAGGGCACGTGCCGGTTCTCCTGCGGAAATCTGTTTTTCTTCGAGGAGGGCTGCTAACCCAAGAAGCCTGCTCAGATGGTCTGGTTCATGGGGTACCTCTCTTTGAAGAGCTTGCCAAAATCCAGAGATACGCTCTAAAGCTTCACCTCCCATCACGCCCTCATTACTTAAATAAACAGAGGCAAAAGGAGGTAGGTCATTACAAAAGATCTCCTGGTACGCATCTGCACAGGGAGATTTAGAAAATCCAAGTATCTCGGCAAGCCTTTTATGTTCATCAGCTGGAGGTTCGCAGAACACTCCCAGCGCCCGAATCAATTCAACCACGAGACCTCAATTCCCCAAAGATATTCAACACTTTTTAGGTTTTTCTCTCACAAGTTGGTAGGCAGAGTCTGAAGGTCTGCCCGGGCGATCAAACCATCTCGGCCTTCTAGTGCCATCTGGACTAACACTATCCACAGGGCGAGTGAGTGCTAGCCACTCTCTATAAATACTAGACGATCTTTCTGTATCGACAGATATATCTCCAGGCCTATCCTCAGGATGAGAACTTGTAATACGAACTGCTTGGTGCCAACAATGCATCCCGGAAACAGGATCAGGATGTACCGGGAAAGTCAGATTCTGATTGACTCCTAAGTCAGACCACCAAATACGTTGTGTGTCAGGATCAGAAGATTCATAAGCAACTCCATTCGAAATACGCCTCATATTCCAATTGGTGCCTTGTCGATCAAGATTGACGGCCGCCGTTACCTGGCGCTGGCTCTCTGGCTGTATCTTCCACCGACCCATATGGTGGCTACAAGCCACTACTCCAGGCTTAATGGATTCCGTGACCCAAGCTTTGAGTACAAAATATCCTAAATCAGTCTCAACCCTTAAGAGATCTCCCGTTCCGACACTCAATGGATCAGCATCTATTGGATGTATCCATAATGGGTTTGTGTGAGCGATTTCATCCAGCCATTTGGAGTTCCCGCTACGTGTATGGATTTGGACTGGCACTCTAAAGGTAGGCAGCAGCACAAGTTGTCCTTCGGCCAATTTCTCTCTATGTATGTGACTCTTGATATAGCCTGGCATAGCTAGCTCTGGCCATCCCCAATCGACCATTGTGTTTGAAAAAAACTCTAGCTTTCCCGAAGGAGTAGGAAAACCTCTTTTAACTTCATCGCCAATTAGCAACCCCGCACACCTCAAACCTTCACGTGACGGAGCATTGGGAGCGCTAACAGTGTGTGGCTGATTCATCTTAGGCGCACTGGTATATACTCTACCGTAGTTGTCGACTTCTACATCAGCAAGCTCTTCAGCAGGGACAGTTTCCGTATACAGTGCACCCACCTTATTCCTAATCTCAAAAGCACCATATCTTCGCATATACTCTAACGGTGTTAGATCTTCCTTTGCAGCTGCTTCTGGAAGCCCTGGAACCGAGTTTTCAAACATCCAACCATAATATTCATCTACAGAAAGTTTAGTTCCAGGATTTTCTTTGGACTCAAAGTATCTTCGGATACCGAGTTCACCTTCTGGATCTATCCTCCAGGATAACTCCATCCAGAATTCATTTTCTTCCCAAACTTCACCAGGATTGGCTTCCCTAGTATCCGCTACATCTTCATCCATCCTTTCACGAGCCGTCCTTAAAACAGGCTGTCGAAAGCCGATCCACTGACCGTCATATTGCTCATATGAATGGACGTCATGACGTTCCGATCCCAAACCCATAGGAAGCACATAATCGGCATACTGAGCCGTCTCATTCCAGGTGGGGGTGAGAGCGACGTGCATTCCCACAAGGCTTTCGTTAGTGAGGGCCTCTATCCAAGAGAATCCATCTGGGTTGGTCCAAACGGGATTATATACCCGAGTGAAATATGTATCCAGCTTACCCCTTCCTTCCAGAAGAAAATGAGGCAACAAGATGGACATCTCGTGATGAGAGAGAGGATACTCTCTGGGCCATAACAACTCGTTCCATTGGTCTGGACCTTCTGGAGTATATATAGGCTTGGGAGAAAATCTATTCCAGGCCGCCAAATGAGTACCACCTTTTGTAGCTACTGACCCCGTCAGTGCACAGAGCAAATACATACTTCTGGCAACCTGCCAGCCACCCAGATTCCCAGAAGCAGCACTCCTCCAGTTATGAGCGGAAAGCTTATTTCCGGCCATTGCAACTGTTTCCGCTACTGACTTTAAAGCTTCTGGATCAACTCCAGCTTCTGAACCAGCATACTCGAAGGTGAACTCTGAATAGAGATCTTTGAGAATCTTTTCAAACCCGTCAAATGTACATGACTCATCGGGGTGGCAGGAGCGCATATACTCTTCCCAATTCCACCAGGAGTGGACGAACTCACTATCGTATAGATCGTTCTGGATCAAGTGATTTGCAATCGCCAAGTTAATAGCCGCTTCTGAACCAGGGTATGGCGAAATATAATGGTCTGCGTGAGTTGCAGTGTTAGACAAACGGGTATCAAAAACTATGACCTTGGCTCCACGCTTACGGGCTTCAATAATTCGCTGTGCGTGTGGATTAAAATAATGTCCTGCTTCCAGATGGCTCGAGATTAAAAATATCACCTCTGCATTACCGAAATCTGGGCTAGGCCTATCAGATCCAACCCACAACTGGAAGCCAACCCTTGCACTAGATGAACAAATATTGGTGTGGGAGTTGTGACCATCCACGCCCCATGCAGCAAGGACTCTATTAGCGAATCCGTCCTCTCCTGGACGGCCTACATGATACATTATCTCATTCTTGCGATCCTCTGTCAGCGCTTTTTGGAGTCGTTCAGCAAGTTCGTCGAGAGCTTGATCCCAACTAACTCTTTCCCATTTTCCTTCACCCCTTTTGCCTATTCGTTTCAATGGATGCAAAATTCTCTCTGGATCCTTAATCTGGTTTAGAGTAGCTGGTCCTTTGCCACAATTTCTGCCCCTTGACCCTGGATGTTCAGGGTTTCCCTCAAATTTTCTCACCTCCAGGGTGTCACGATCTACATAAGCCAGTAGCCCGCAAGCAGATTCACAATTAAAGCAAGTGGTGGGTACCAACATATAACGTCGCTCAACCTTTTTAGGCCATTCAGTCGATTCGAGTTCTATCCAATCATCCCATCGCTCCTTGGGTGGAAATGCAGATAAATGCACCCTGCTCGGTCCAGGGTAAAAAGTTTCCCCCCGTTCCTCCACATCCTTACGGGCGGCTGAAACACGCCTGCTTATATGATCTAACTTGCTCACAATAAAGTATTCCTTCGAGTCATTTCTCTAAGCCAAGGGTACAATTTGTCCTGCTTGTACATAAACATGCTCATAAATTGCCAGACCTAGTAAACCACAAATCACAGCTACTCCACCCAGCCATGGGGCCAATAAACCAGCCAGTGATAGGACCATGCTTATCCAGAACAACTCCTTCAATCGTCCTCTGATAATCTCATCAACTGCCAACCGTCCGTGAGCAGATGCATGGGGTAAAGTAAGTTCCCCAAACGTCATGAAAAGATGCACCACTGATGCAATCCAAAAACTCTTGGTCAAAATCTCCACTGATTCGACATCGACTAAAGCAGCTACTAACGCTAAAACTCCTGCACCAGCTAGAATAGATTGAACTAAAAGGTGAACTGGTAGAAGAGGGTTTTGCCATAAGTCTCGAGCTTTTGCCTGGGCAAATAGGTATGCTGTATACACAGCAGTCATTACTGCCAAAGGGAACCCTATCCAGGCAAGTTTCTGCATTAGGATCTGGTCGCCCGACCAAGACAAAAGTCCATGGATTCCGAGGACAATCCCGTAAGATCCTATTACAACTCCGCCTCGCACTAACCAGCTGCTCCACTGGGGCCTGGTAAAGATCATATAAAACCTTTCTGGATGCTCCAAATCCCAAATAAGAAGGCCACCAGTAACAGCTAACAAGGTAATCCCAAAAAGGGGAGTCCCAATGATCCATGTTGGACTATTCACAGACATAAATCCTAATAACATCAGTAGTACTGGTACTATGTATGCACCCGCAGCAATTGATTTAGTCCATGTATACAGACCAACCCTCCAATCCCAAGGAATGTTATGAGGAACATCGTAAGATAAAACAGCGGCAGCGGAACTATTCGGTGACCTGGGATGACCTGAGGTGACTTTATGAGAATCACTCCCCTGTTCACTCCACATAAATAGGCCACCTTCTGGACGTTTAGCAGCCAGAGGATCCAGGGTCATACTGCTGACCCCTTTGTAATGTACCTTGGGGCGGGTCTCCTTCTCTGGCTTTCTAACTGCAACAGGTTCTCTCGATATAATTTGATTAACCTTTGACAAGGGATCAGTCATATCGCCAACCAGAATTGCTTGGGTTGGACATACAACGACACACGCCGGCTCAAGGCCCACATCAATGCGGTGGGCACAAAAATTACATTTTTCAGCCGAGTTGTCCTCTGGATTTATAAAAATAGCATCATAGGGGCATGCGGCTATACATGCTTTACAACCGATACAAGAAGCTTTGTCAAAGTCGATAATCCCATCATGACGAGCGTACATCGCAGAAGTTGGACATGCCGGAACACATGGTGCACTGGAGCATTGGTTACACCTGGTCACCTGAAAAGATCTTCTCGTCTGGGGATAAAGGCCGACGTCTACATACTTGACATAGGTTCTCGTAACTGACAGGGGAACATCATTCTCAGATTTACATGCGGTAGTACATGCATGACAACCTATACATCTTGTGTGATCCAACACCTTGGCCCAAACGGGGCTCGTATCGTTCGAATTCACAGTTTCCTGGTCTCCAATCACGCTCATTTTTCCTTAGTCAGCCTAATCACAGAACTTGTTCTGAAATGGTAAATTTCCTCCGAATCAATCTCACAGTGTTGTCGAACAGATAATACAGCACTGGTACAAGAACCAAAGTCAAAAAAGTTGCAAATAAAATCCCAACGATTACAGCAATGGCCATTGGACCCCACCAAGCCGCTTGCATTCCACCCCAGTATAAATCTGGATTCAATGTGGTGAACAGACCAACAAAGTCAAAATTTAGTCCGATTGCCAGAGGAACCAATCCCAAGGCAGTAGTTACTGCAGTTAGAATCACTGGACGAAAACGAACCTGACCACCTCGTATAAGTGCCTCACGTATTCCCAAACCGTCTCTAGACCGAAGAACATCAATATAATCAATCAGCACAATGGCGTTGTTTACCACTATCCCAGCTAAGGAAATAAGGCCAACGCCAGTCATTATAATAACAAAAGGCATACGGAAGATTATAAGACCCAAGAAGACTCCAGCCGTAGACAGCAATACAGAGGCAAGGATTATCACTGGTTTGATGACTGAATTAAATTGAGTGACTAGAATCAAGGCTATCAATCCCAAACCCAAAAGAAAAGCTACAACCAGAAAATCCATAGCCTCTTTCTGATCTTCTGCCTGACCTGTATAACGAAGCTGATAGCCTACGGGCATGCCTGTTTCAGCGAAATTAGTTAGCACGCTCATTACTTCTTCCAAAACAGCATTGCTGTTCAAGCCCGTCCTAGTGTCTGCGCTGATCGTAGCCATCCGAACTTGATTCTTGCGACGTATACTCCCCAGCCCCTCTCCTACCTCCCAATCGGCCACAGATAAAAGTGGTATCTGATTGCCCTCGCTTACGACAGTCAATTCTCTCAGACTCTCAAGTTCATCTCTGTATTGTTGGCCGAGTCTGACGACAATATCATACTCATCACTACCCGTCCGATACTTAGCTGCTTCTACTCCTTGAATAGCACTTCGAATAGCAAGGCCCACCTCTCTACTTGATATACCATAGATAGCTGCCTTTTCTCTGTCCACATATACGGAAAGTTCTGGGCGGGCCTGATCTAAATCACTTTCCAAGCCAACCAATTTCCCATAAACAGAATTATTCTGTAAAATACTCAATATTTTATCGGAAAGTTCTTTCAATATTTGAGGATTTTCGCCAGTTACCTCAATATTAATCGGCAATCCTTGTGAAGGGCCTTCACTTGTTTGATCCACCGTGACTTCAGCTCCCGCCACATTAGTTCCTAGGGCATTTTGCATATCAGCCAAAAGATTCGTGGCGTCAAATTGGCGAGAGCCGAACTCAACCAGGCTTACCGTTACACGACCTGTATTAGGTCCAGAAGCGCCACCACCCATGGGATTGCCGCCCCCGCCTGACCCTCCGACTGTGGCAACGACAGACGCAGCATCAACGATTCCATTAGCACTAGCAATCGCAATTTCCATCTGTCGAGCCACCTCATCCGTCGCTTCCGCTCGACTTCCCACTGGAAGCTGAACATCCACCATGATGTCTTCTGGAGGCATGTCTTCCGGGAAAAACTCTACGCCAGAATTAGCTCGACTGAATAGGAACAAGGTAAATACTAGTCCCAAAACAGATCCGGCAACTACCGATTTACTGTGGTTGAGAGCAGATTCCAGTTGCCTGCCGTACACTGTAATAACTTTGGGTACCCATATGTCCTGAAATTTCCTGGAAATGTTTCTGACAAAAAATCGGTAAGTCACAAAGGCCACTACAACCAACGCCAATCCGACCATCGCAGTCACAGGGTTAATACTCGCTATAGCAGTGAAACTTAATACTAACATTGCAATACAAATTCGCCTAGCTACAGGAGTTAACACTGACTTGGGTTCATGATCAAGGCGAAGAAATGTGGCACAAAGAGTGGGAACTATCACCAAGGCAACAAATAGAGAACTTGAAAGGGCAATTATCAAAGTGATAGGCATAAAACCCATGAATTTTCCGACCTCTCCAGGCCAGAACATAAGTGGTGCAAATGCAGCCAGTGTGGTTAACGTAGCTGCTATAACAGGCCCTGCTACTTCTCCAGTCGCTTTCTTCGCTGCTTCCCGCTTATCCCAACCTTCTTCTACATAACGGTATATGTTTTCTACAACTACAATCGCATTGTCTACTAACATTCCCAATGCCAAAATCAATGAAAAAAGCACAACCATATTGAGAGTGATCTCTAGAGCATTTAATACTACAAAAGTAAGTAGCATGGATAAGGGTATTGAAATTGCCACAAAAAGTGAGTTGCCGACGCCTAAGAAAAACAAGAGGATAATAATTATGAGAATTAGTCCAGAGATAATATTATTCTCTAAATTGCTTACCATGTCAGCGACTTGAGTAGATTGATCAGACGTAATTTTGACAACGGTTGTCGGAGGTAAAACCGCCTCCAAATCGAGAACTGCAGCCTTCACCAAGTCCGATGTTTCGATGATGCTGTAGCCAGAACGTTTTATCACATCTAATGTGACGACTGGAAAATCATCTAGACGAGCAAAGCTTGTCCTATCTTGAAACCCAAATTCCACCCGTGCCACATCCCGAACATAAACTGGGCGACCAGAATCTGCTTCAATCACCAGGTCATTGATTGCTGTCGGATCATCAAATTCACCATCCACTCTCACCAAGTAGGTAAATGATCCTACATCGATTGAGCCTCCGGGTATATTCACGTTTTCGTCACGAATCGCTTCTATTACATCGTTTATAGAGAGTCCGTAGAACTGCAATCGATCTAATTGGACATCCACCTGAACTTCTCTCTCTAATCCACCACGAATCCCCACTCTCAAAACAGATGGTATCTGTTCAATTCTTTCCTGAATGTCCTCACCTACTTCCTTGAGACGAACCAAGTCATACTGTCCCGCAAGGTTAACCTGCATGATCGGAATCTCGGAAAAACTGAATTCCAGTATGGAGGGATCCTCTGCCTCAGCTGGCAATTCAGCTTTAGCAAGATCCACTTTTTCTCGAATTTTCTGGAGTGCTTCATCTAAATTAACAGAAGCTTCGAACTCAGCAACTATACTGGAATAGCCCTCAACTGAAGTTGAGGTTAAATCTTTTATATCGGAGATCGTCGACAACTCTTCTTCAAGAGGGCGCGTCAAAAGACTCTCAATATCCGCTGGAGATACTCCTGGATAAACCGTATTTATAGCTATAGTGGGAATTTCGATCTCTGGAAACGATTCCCTCGGTATAATCCTGTAGGAAAAAACACCTAAAACAATTATGAAGAAAAGCAGGACGCCTACACTTGTCCCATGATCAATAGCCCAGCTGGTTGGAGCAAACTCTTGATAGTCACCAGGAGATCTATCTCCTTGAATATTTCTTGACTTCTTGGGCCTGGAGTCATCCCCAGAACTATGCGTAATGGTCATGTATGTCGCATCTTATTCATCCTCGACAATATTGACTATATCCCCATTTGCAACCAACGTCTGACCCATAACGATGAGTTGATCTCCTGCACTCAAACCGCTTTGGATTAATACTTTATTTTTTTGACTCGGTCCTACTTGAACAGCTTGAGATATGGCACGAAAATCACTACCCATGTCATCGACCAAATATACAACAAACCCATTTTCAGTCCTAACTAAAGCTTCTTGAGGAATAACAATGACGTCTACGAAATTCTTTCGGACCACACTAACATTTGCAATCATCTCAGGCTTGATCATGGCGTCAGGATTATCCATTTCCAGTTCAATTCTAAAGGTTCGGCTACTCGGCTCTACAGTTGCCCCTACGTAGCTTATCGTTCCTTCAGAGTTCATCCCCAGTACATCGAAAAGGGCGGTCGCCTTAGTGCCAAGTGAAACATCTAGCGCATATCTTTCAGGAACGCCCGCCACCACTCTCATCGGATCAAGGGAAACTAGACGACCCACATCCCTACCTACATTCACCATAGTACCCACTTCTACCATTCTCTCTTCTAGGACACCATCAATAGGCGCACGTATTACAGTGTTCCGAAGGCGAGTCAAAAGGATCTCCAAACGGGCATCAGCTTGCTCAGAAGCATACTTTGCTTCCAAGTAGGACAACTCTGATCCTATCTGATCATCCTCAAAAAGCCGTTTACGTCTCACCCAGGTTTCCGCAGCCAGATTAGCTGCGGCTTCCGCTTCCGCCACCTGACTCTTCAAAATTTGGTCGTCTATCTTAAACAACTCTTGACCTGTTTGTACCAAACTGCCCTTTTCCCGACTGATGTCTCGAATTACCCCTGATTCTTGAGCTGAAATGGTGACATCCTGGTCAGCGACCGCGACACCGGTAAGATTGATTACTTCTGTGAAAGATTGCCATTCCAACTTCAGAATTTCCACGTTGACGAGCCTAGCCGAGCCTTGAATCAAAACATCCCGATCCAAAGCATTGGTGGAAGATTCTACTTCTGCACCGATGCCACATCCAGAAATAGTAATCCAGAGCACTGACAACACTTTAAAATGAAAATCCCTTAAAAATCTATTAATAACTATCATTTTCTCGATCACTTTAGTAATTCATTCTGAGAAGTTGAATCCACCATAGGAACTTTCCCTACCGCTAAATCTAAGTTGGCTTGCGCCACTAAAAAATCGTATACCGCTCCCGCATAATTGAACTCACTTTGCCTAAGAGCCACCTCCGCATCAGTTAGCTCAAGTTGTCCCATCACCCCTTCCCTATACTCTGCACTGACTATTTCAAATCCCCGTTCAGCCTGTTCTACCGCTTTCCGTTGGCCTTGAGCACTTAACCTTGCTTTCTGAAGCTGATCCCAGATTGTCTTGATCTCAGCATCTGCTCTTGAGTTAGCCAGACGTCTCTGAACTCTAACTTGCCTGAGAGCTGCCTGTTTCTGATCAATCCGAGCATCCTTGGAAAATCCACCAAACAAGGGCCAGGTTATCCTGAGCCCAGCCTGTTGTGAAAACGCTCTAAGTTTAGAATTGGCAAAAAAATCTGGACTACCATTTTGCTGGGCCGTAACGCCATAAGACCCAAAGAGCACTATCTCTGGTAAATAACGTGCTTGCTCAATCCTTAATTCAGCTCTTCTCAAATCTTCGGACTGATCCAGTGTCCGCAAGTCTGGT
>CAWWAX010000029.1:0-17160 GCA_963935005.1 uncultured bacterium
CTTTATATAAAGATGAGGTCTCCCTGTGTGTTTCGATAATTTAGTTAGTGGCTCCAAGGGGGTCGGTGTATGTGCCAATTTGACCCTGGAAAATTGACTCAGCGAACAGATCATCAGTAGTTCATTTTGTTCACGATACCTTCTGTCTTTTAAGCGGCAGAGGACTTAAGATCATCCTTGATTGTAGCACTGGCCAATGTAGGAGAAGAGCTTCCTCCTCTCAAGTGCCAGTTTTGGATAAATTTCCTGTTGCTGGACCTGATTATTTAGGGGTTTATAATATGTTACATAAGAAGGCAGATGAGGTCTCTTTCAAGAAAGTCGATGCAGGTTCGGATACAGAGTTGCAGGTTTTGATTGGTCCAGAAGAGGCACCGAATTTTTGTATGCGTCGTTTCATAATGAAACCTGGTGGAGGTATGCCTGAACATACTAACACTGTGGAGCATCAGCAGTATGTACTGAGCGGTAAAGCAAAAATCGGAATTGGCAGTGATGTAATTGAGGTGTCCAGGGACGATGTCATTTTTATCCCTGCTGGGGTGGCTCACTGGTATGAATCACTTGGCCCAGAAAACTTTGAGTTTATCTGTATGGTGCCCAATAGCACAGACAAGATCGAGATATTAGGGGATTGCTGATAGTTCCCAAACGGTGGGGCTAGTCTTAGTCGGTGATTACTCGGCCATCAGGCTCTCGATTATTGAAGCATTACGCTAGGAGAAGATAGAGCATGGAAACAGTTGGCGTCCTCTCGATTATCCCGCCGATAGTAGCTATAGCAATGGCAATAGTGACAAGGGAAGTATACATATCTCTTGGGTTGTTTGTCTGGTTAGGTTGGACGATTTTGAACGACATGAACCCAATACTGGGTCTAGTGGAAGGAGTGAATACGTTTCTAAACGCAGTCACCTCTCCTGATAACGCTAGAACTCTAATGTTTTCCGCTTTGATAGGTGGGATTATAACCCTAACTCAAGCCTCTGGTGGAATGGAAGGTTTTGTCAAATGGGTAGAAGGAAGACGTCTTGGGCAAAGTCGAAGAAGAGTAAGTATGTTCGGGATAGGAGTGAGTATGCTTCTTTTTTTGGAATCTAATTTCGGTCTTTTGGTATCCGGATCAGTGACTAGGCCATTGTTCGACAGAGCAAAAATTTCGCGAGAAAAACTGAGTTACTTGCTAGATGCAACATGTGCACCAAAACAACTTTTGATTCCTATTAATGCCTGGGGTGCATATATCGTCACCCTCTTGGCAGCTCAAGGTGTGCCTGAACCTAACAAAGTCCTACTCTCTGCACTTGGTCTAAATTTCTACGCGATACTGGCACTTCTTCTCGTGTTTTTCGTGGCTTTTTCGGATTGGAATATAGGTCCTATGAAAGAAGCAGAACGCAGGGTGAGAGAAGAAGGTAAAGTGCTGGCTGACGGAGCTGAACCGATGGTTTCTTCAGATGTGTCTATGCTGGAAGCCAAAGAAGGGATTCCTCACAGAGCCATCAATATGCTAGCTCCAATAATCGCCATGGTAACTACCGTACCGGCTGTTCTGTATATCACAGGAGACGGATCGATATTAAACGGGAGTGGGGCCGACGCAGTACTTTGGGGTGTAATCGTTGGAATCTTGTTAGCAGCAGTCATGTACAAAGCCCAGGGCATTATGGAGTTGAGAGAGGTCACAGCTTTCACCATCAAGGGAGTCCAAGGTCTAACTCCAGTAGTGATTGTGTTGGCACTTGCATTTGCAATATCTGGAACCCAGCAGGCTTTAGGCACTGGAGTGTGGTTGGCACAGGTTGCTCAAGCGACTGTAAATCCAGGATTTATACCAGCTATCATTTTTCTACTTTCATGTGTAATGGCTTTTTCTACAGGTACTTCTTGGGGAACTTTTGCTATCATGATTCCCATTGTTGTCCCAATGGCAGGGTTGTTAGAATTGGACTTAGGTTTGACCTTAGCTGCAGCTCTTGGCGGTGGAATTTTTGGGGATCACTGTTCTCCGATTTCCGACAGCACTATTGTGTCTTCAATGGCTTCAGCTACAGATCATATTGATCATGTCCGCACTCAACTTCCCTATGCTATATTGGCAGCTTCAGGTGCTTTAGTATTGTTTGTCGCAACTGGTTTTATACTGTGAGAATGATGCTGGATTAGTAGCGAATCATCTTCCATAATAGAAGATCAAGCCTCCGCTGATACTTCCGGAGATAACATCCAGCTTGCCATCCGCGTTGATGTCGACGAGTGATGGTGTAGCGTAATTGTTTAGTGATAGAGAGAAGGCTGGGTCATGTTTGAAAGAAACCTCCTCTTTAGAATTCTCTTCTCGATACATTAAAATCTTCCCGGTTTCGCTGCCGATGAATAGTTCATATTTACCGTCGGCATTAATATCGGCGAAAGTCGGAAAACTTCGACGACCGACATCGATGTCTGCGAATCGATCACTGACGAGCTCAAAAGAGGGATTTTTAGTAGTTCCGACGTTACGATAAAAATTCAACTCTCCAGAAGACTCACCTACAAAAAGGTCTAAATCTCCATCATGATCTATATCTTGGAGTGTTGGCGCACTATTGCTTCCTCGAGTGAGAGTGATCCAACCATTCTCATCAAGGACGAAGTTGGGTTTGGATCTAGTACCTTGGTTTCTAAAAAATCCAATCCCTTTATTCCATGTTCCTACAAGCATGTCTAGGTCTCCATCGCCGTCTAGATCTCCAAGCGTGGGAGCGTAGTGGTAGTTTTCGAATAAAGGGATGTGACTACGTTGGTGAAAGACTGGATGTGTTTTAGTGCCAGTATTTTCGAAATAAAACATTCGAGAAGTCGCATTGTCTTCGGGGTCGATTTTATTTGTTGCCAGCATGTCTAGATCTCCGTCGCCATCCAGATCGGCAAAGGTGGGTATGCTTTCACTTCCAAAATCTAGCGTATAGATGAATCTGGTCGTTTGCTGAACAAAACCTTCATCTGTATTCTCATAAAAATGAAAATTTTCGATTGAGCTTAAGTTGGGATTGAAAGCTCCGCCGAGTACCCCTAAGAATAAATCCAGGTCTCCGTCTGCATCTATATCCTCCAGAACGGGTACGTTGTATCCACTTGTGGAGATTTTAGTGTTGATCGGTTCGATTGAAGATGGCTCCGTTAGAAACAAGGGAGTAGAGCACGAACCAGTGTTTTCTATATATAAAACACCAGGCTCAAAGAAATCGCCCCAGAAAAAATCTAAGTCTCCGTCTGCATCTATATCCGCAAAAGTCATAGAGTTTGCACCGTGCAGGGTGCCAAATTGACCCAGAATTTCTATTCCCTGAAAATTGTTTTCGACGAATTGAAATACAGGACGGTTTTTTTGCTGGTTGTTAGGAACTTCAAGCCGTGTAATGGTTCCTTCTACTCTCCCAAGGAAAAGGTCCCAGTTGCCGTCGCAATCAAGGTCATTAATACTGGGGATATTTTGTCTATCTGCAAAAACAGGTGCATCCTGTATATCTCTAAGAGAATCACTGACTGCGAGGAAAGCTGCGGACGTGGCTGTTCCGATGTTCCGGAAATATTTGATATAACTAAAAGGCTCTTCGGCGAGCAAATCCAGGTCCCCGTCACTATCAAAATCAAAAAATCGACTCCATTCACCTATGGGAATGTTATGGTAATGGTCGGTATTCCATGAGTATATGGGTTCTTTTGAATTGCCAATATTTTCAAAAAAAGTCAGTTTGTCAGTTTGTTCTTGAAGAAATAGATCTAGGTCACTATCGCCATCAATATCCACAAACTGTGGCCTGGGAACATTGAACCCCCCAGAGAAGGGTGTGTGGTAGGCAGTTCCATTTTTGTCTAGTACGGGGAAGGGATCAACATTACGACTAAACTCTAAAGGGCTACTTTGTTGTTCCGGGGATAGCTCAGAATCAAGCTCTACTGATCGCATACTAGTACAACTGATATTAAAAATAATGGACAAGCCACAAAGGAATTTCCTCAAAAAAAATCTATTAGTCATGGGCTTTAAGCACGTCGCCTACAACTAAGTTAGTTAGCAATAAAAAACTTGTCAGTTTCATGTTTTTTCCGAATCAATTATGAATATTGATGATGATCTTAGTAAATATCATAGACAGGCGAATCAGGAGGGCAAGGGCCAGGATCAGTGTTATAGTTGGAACCGTATTAAATAAATTAAAGGGGTGTGGTTCAATGAATTCGATGACTTCTATGAGCAGGACTGTCAGTTTCAGTTTGTTCTTCGCTGTGATAGTTGTTTGTAGCCCAGAATCTCAAGTCAATGAATCCCAAGGTTCTGACCTAAACCCTTTACTCTACGTCAATCGATTCACCGAAGAACCTCCTGAGCGTTTCCAAATCCAATTCATCACTACAAAAGGTGACTTTATCGTTCAAGTGTACGCAGCTTGGGCACCGATAGGGTCAGCAAGGTTTTACAACTTAGTGAAACAAGGCTGGTACGATGGAGTTCGGTTCCACAGAGTTTTGGAAAATTTCACCGTTGGCTGGGGGATTCATGATGATCCTTACGTAAATTATTTTTGGCAGAAAGAGTTGTTGCCAGACGATCCTTCCTTCGAATCGAATACAAAGGGTAGGATTTCTTTCGCTCGGAGCGGACCGAACAGTAGAACCACACAGGTATTTGTAAACTATAAAGATAATTCCAGTCTCGATGATCAATTTGTGCCTTTTGGTGAGGTCTCTAGAGGTATGGAAGTTTTGGAAGATCTTTATGCTGGCTATGGCGATGGTCCTCCAAGGGGAGATGGTGTGTATCAGGCGATGGCTATTGCACGGGGCCATGAATATTTTGAAGAGGGATTTCCAAAGCTGGATAGAATTCTTCAGGCTACTATACTTGGAGAGACTGTCCTCCCCTGAGATCTAAAACAGATTGGTAGAATAAATTTTGTCTTCTATTGAGTTTTTTCATTGATGGTGGTAATGGTTTGAAATGATCAGGGGGTCTTCTTATAAGAGTATTAAGGGGATGTGCGTTCTATCAATTAACTTCTATTCACAGAGCGATGGAGATGTTCCAATGAGATGTACGGAGATGTTACGAGTAGTTTTTGCCCTGACGATTTTTGTCTGTGGTTCACTCTTGGGAATGGCTATGCCCGCCGGAGCTTTACAAGCTCGTACTCAAGTTGTGATGTTGGGTACAGGCAATCCTAACCCGACTCCAGATCAGTCTGGGCCTGCAACCGCGATAGTCGTAGACCAACAAGTGTATTTAATTGATGCTGGGCCTGGCATTGTGCGCAGAGTGGAGGCAGCACGGCTGAAAGGGATAGAACCATTTAATGCGAATAGCCTTAACAAGGTTTTTCTTACCCATCTTCATTCCGATCATACTTTAGGACTTCCCGATCTTATGTTTTCCCCTTGGGTTTCGGGCCGGACCGAGTCGATATCGGTGTATGGTCCTCCAGGAACAAAACGGATGACTAACCACTTGGAAGAAGCATGGTCTGAAGATATTTATATGCGATTGTTTGGACTTGAACCTCGCTCTTCGACTGAAGGTTATAAGGCTTCAACTCATGAAATTGAAGGACCCGGACTCATATACTCTGACGAATTAGTTCGAGTATATGCGATTCCAGTAGTGCATGGGAGTTGGCCTGCTGCCTACGGATATAAGTTTGAGACGCCAGACCGGGTGATAGTGATTTCTGGAGACGCTGCTCCAAGCCCAATACTTTTTGAAGCTTGTGATGGTTGTGACGTTTTAATTCATGAGGTTTACTCACCAGTTGGCTTGGAGAGTCGTCCTCCCGAATGGCAACGATATCATCGTAGCTACCATACTTCCACCGTTGAACTGGCGGAGATGGCACAGAAGTCCAACCCCAAGTTGTTGGTCCTATATCATCAATTGCTGTGGGGTGTCCCTGACAATCTCACAGATGAAATTGAGGCATCTGGATACTTTGGCCGAGTGGTATCTGCAAGAGACCTCGACATTTTTTGAAGTTTCAGATCAATCAATCCCCAAGGGTTCAATTCACCTGTAGGGGCAGTCCTAAAACTGACCCACAGGTGAATTGACCACAGGCGACTGGTACCCAGAAAATTTCCCAGGACAGTCTTACAGGATTATTACATCGAATGCACTATAGCCCAGTTAGCTAATTGGCTAAGCGCTGAAATGACCTGATGAATTTAACAGTTAAGACGCCTTCCTGACATTATCTGCAGCAGGGCCTTTTTCGCCCTCTACTACGTCAAACTCAACTGTTTCCCCTTCACTAAGCGACCGGAATCCTTCGCTCTGGATTGCACTATGATGGACAAAGAGATCTCTGCTACCATCTTCTGGTGTGATGAATCCAAAACCTTTCTGGTCGTTGAACCACTTTACTGTTCCTCTACTCATTTCCTACTCCACTGTTTTGCTCCTAGTCTGGATTGTCCTACTTCAACGGACTCATCCGACTAGTTGACTCTCGCGGTATTCACCCCCGCGCTGGGTACATGGCATTCGCCACGATAAAAAAACGGGTTGCCATTGAGGCCCCCCGTATCAATGCGTTATAACACCTGATAACTGGTTCTTGCCTACTCATCTTTCTAAATAGTTAATTAAACTAATGTTACAAAATGGAGGGTAATCCCCGTAGGAGTCAAGCCTTTAGAAATTATTTTAGTGTTTGGGAAAGAAGATCCCACTGCAAGTAAGATGGTTTTCATCTGTGAAAAGCATCTCTTAATTGGCTAGTCGGCACTCCTTTGGCGACTGTTAAATTCCTTTGAGTATGGAATTGACAGATGGGATTGAATTGGCATAACCGTGGATTCCGAATTCAATATTTTGGATACATGGACGGCATTCAGCGTAATGCTTACTATGTCCGAGGGCGGTACTTGATATTTTAACAGAAACGTTCCTATCGCAGTGCTGTTCCTTCGACACCGTAACAGGAAAATTAGAATGAGACCTAAAGGCGACTGGATGGCGTGGATTATTAATACTCTGGCGGTTGTTTTGGTGACTGGTTGTATTGATTCCTCTGATAGTGCCCCCCTTAATGGCTCAATCACTGCAGACGAATTGAGTGGCGATCTTCATTTTCTTTCTGGAGATGCGATGGAGGGAAGGCTGGTCGGCACCCCAGGCATTGCAAAGGCGGCAGAATTCATAGCTGCACGATTCGACAGTCTAGGGTTGGAACCTGCTGGTGAGGCGGGATCTTTCTATCAGTCATTCAACCTAGTCCGATTTACTTTGGGTGAGAGCAATAGCTTTTCGATACAAACTGGGAGATCTTCCTCTATCTCAGAAGAACTCGGCGACCATTTCTATCCACTGAATTTTTCTGGAACGGGTAGTGCGCAAGGAGAGTTGATGTTTGCAGGGTTTGGCATAGTTGATTCCCAGCTGGAGTACGACGATTATGCGCAAGTTCCTGTGGAAGGCAAGGTGGTGATGGTCTTGGAAAGGGAACCAGGAGTGGAAGATCTATCCAGCAAATTTGATGGGGTCGTTACTTCAAATTCCTCTACGGGTTGGCGGAAAGCTCTTAACGCACAGCGACGTGGAGCAGTCGGGATCCTTTTTGTACGCGATATCCACAACAGATTAGCCACAGAAGACCCTATTTCATCTAGAAATTATTGGCCAGAAAATCAACGACGTATTGAACGTTTTTCCTTGGAAAAATGGACTGACCAGATTCACATTCCGGCAGTTCAGATTTCGGTTCAAATGGCTGAAAGATTGGTCAGTCGTTCTGGGTTTACCTTTCAAGAGCTGGCAATGGCATCTGAGACTTCTTCTGGCTTGGGAGCAATAGAGTTGCCAGGATTTGCGTTGTCACTTAATACAGCGGTTGATAGACATTTGGTGCCAGCAAGAAATATTCTGGGTCTTATTCGGGGTAACGATCCAGATCTGGCTAAAGAAGTTGTTCTCATCACAGCTCATCATGATCACAACGGATCTGATGGAGCAGATGTGTTTAATGGAGCTGACGACGATGGTTCGGGAACAGTGGCTCTTCTGGAGATTGCGGAAGCTTATACGAGTGCTAGCAGAGATGGTATCAATCCAAAGAGAAGTGTCCTTTTCGCAGCTTGGGATGCTGAAGAACGAGGGCTATTGGGTGCCTGGCAATATGCTGAAAACCCTTTGGTTCGCCTCAGTGACGTGGTAGCTGTTCTTAACATGGATATGATCGGCAGGAACGAGGAGGTCCCGCTAGAGGATGCCCCCTCAGGTAGGTTTAGAGGCTTAAGTGTTCAATCCAGTCAGTCGAACAGCAATGCAATAAATATTTTAGGCCACACCTATAGTGCAGATATGAAAAATCAAGTGGAAATTGCGAATCAAAACTATGGGCTAGATCTCAAGTTTCGTTATGACAATAACCGTTCTAATTTGTTGCGGCGGAGTGATCACTGGCCTTTTCTTCAGGTAGGAGTGCCAGCGCTATGGTTTCATACTGGCTTACATCCCGACTATCATACAACTAACGATATTCCAGAACTCATAGAGTATGGGAAAATGGAAAGAATCGTCAGATTGGTGCATCAGACGAGTTGGCAAATTGCGAATCAAAACGAGCGTCCTGTTTTTAGTCTTGCTCAAAGAGAAGACTTTTTGCTTAGCCAAGGTCCATAGGTATGATTGACAAAAAACACTCCGGGATGGTTGTTCGGCCACTGACACCGGTTATCGGTGCGGAAATCAAAAACATAGATCTTGGTGGAAGCCTCAGTGAAGCCAATGTAGAATTAATAAGAGAGGTGCTACATCGTTATCAAGTGATTTTCTTTAGGGATCAAGATATCACCGTGGAAGCGCAAAAATATCTGGGAGAGATTTTTGGGGAGCTGGTGGCACATCCCAACGATCCTGGCCTTGAAGGGCATCCCGAAGTAATGATCATACACGCAGATAAATCCTCTAAGCGAATTGCAGGGGAGCGTTGGCATTCTGACGTTTCCTGCACCGATGAGCCACCGATGGGATCAATCCTGAGGATTTTTCAAATACCAGAGTATGGTGGAGACACTTTATTCTCCAGTATGTATGCGGCTTACGATGGATTGTCTGAGATCATGAAAGAGTTTTTGGGTGAGCTAACGGCTATTCATGACGGCACTCCCTATTACACAAGCGTTAATCGTAAAATTGGTCGAGATGATGGAGGCAAGGAGTATCCCCAAGCCGAACATCCTGTGATTCGTACCCACCCTGAAACAGGAAGACGAGGAATTTTTGTCAACGAAATTTTCACTACTGATATTGTGGGACTAGAAAAATCTGAAAGTGATTTAATCCTGGGGTTCTTATTCGACCATGTGAAGAAACCTGAGTTTCAATGTCGGTTTCGCTGGGAAAAAGATTCTATTGCTTTTTGGGACAATAGATGCACGCAGCATTTAGCTATGTGGGACTACTGGCCTGAAGTCCGTTCGGGTTATAGGGTAACTGTCAGAGGTGACAAGCCGTTTTAAAGAATCAGGTCCATTGGGGGGCCTGAAAGAAGTTAGGATACTATGGTAAAAGAAAGTCTGGATAAGCAGGATTTTAAGCAATTACAGCAGGATTGTTCATTAGAGGATGGTGGTTTCGGTCACCTTTTCTCTGAAACAACATCACCTGAAAGATATTCTCGCAGAGATTTTATAAAAGGGATCATAGCTTCGGGAGTAGCTGTATCCGGCATCCCATATATGGTGAGTGGACAAGCTCGTCCCTCTTCGTCACTAGGATCTGTAGGAAGATTGATTTCTCTGAATGTGAATGATCAGGTTCGCAGAGTGGATGTCCTTCCCAGTGAAACCTTAGTAATGACTCTTCGCTATAAACTTGGTCTAACTGGAACGAAGCTTGGCTGTGATCGTGGTGAGTGTGGCGCTTGTACCGTTTTGATTGACGATATTAATCACTACGCTTGCTCCACCCTGACTCATCGAGTTCGTAATCGACAAATCACAACCATAGAAGGCATAGAAACCCCCCAAGGTGATTTGCATCCCGTTCAATCTGCTTTCGTAAAGGAGTTAGCTCCACAGTGCGGTTTTTGCACACCTGGACAGGTGATGTCGGCAGTAGCTTTGCTTAAGGAAAATCAGAATCCTACTCGGGAAGAAGCTAGAAAAGCCTTGTCGGGGAATCTCTGTCGGTGTGGAGCCTATGACCATTATCTTAACGGAGTCATGTCAGCTGCCCAGGAGATCAACCGTGGCTAACCTAATTGGCAGAGATTTCATACCGAGTGACATTTACAGCAAGGTGACAGGTAGAGCTAAGTACGCGGAAGATATCCGGATGGATGGAATGCTTTTCTGCAGGCTCTTAAAAAGTCCGATGCCTCATGCTCGGGTCAGAGGTCTAGACACTTCTGAAGCTCTGAGCATGGAAGGAGTTGTTGCTGTTTTGACCGCCGATGAAGTTCCTGTCACTCCTGGACCTTCAAACAACATATTAACAAATGAACCACATTTTGTCGGAGAGCCAATACTTGCTGTAGCGGCAGTCAGTGAGAAAATCGCACAAGATGCTATTGATCGAATAAAGATTGATTTGGAGCCTTTGCCTTTTTGCCTGGATCCACTGGAAAGCTTAAGGCAAGAAGGGGCTAATGCAAGAACGGATGGCAATACAATAGTGTCTCGTGAAGGGGTCCAAGAAATCAAATGGAAAGAGGAAGATTTCCTACAAGCTGCAGCTGGTGAACTCCCGATGGGTGAGCCTGGTGCAGAATGGTCTTACGGAGACCTGGAAAAAGGTTTTGACGGGGCCTCTTTGATTTTGGATGAGAGTTTTGTCACAGCGAGTAATGCGCATCACTCTATGGAACCCCGGTCAGCCATGGCTTTCTGGCAAAACGGGAAATGTCATGTTTATGGATCGAGTCAGAGTCAAGCCATAGTGGTGCCTGGTTTGGCCAGATATATTGGTATTGAACCAGAGGATTTGGTGTTTATAGGTCAATACTGTGGTGGTGGATTTGGATCCAAAGGAAGCGCCTATCCCTTAATGGCCATTCCCGCTCATCTTTCTAAGAAAACTAATAGGCCAGTTTTGATGAGGATTAGCAGGGCAGAAGAGTATTTTCTTGGGTCTGCACGGATTGGTTTTCAGGGAAGGGTAAAACTTGGGTTTCGCGATAATGGACGAATCGCTGCTGTTGACCTTTATATTGTTCAAGAAAATGGACCGAACACAGGGTTCGGAGATATGGGGAGTGCAGCAGATGCTGTGTCTTTGGTGTACACACCCCTCGCTATGCGGTACCGTGGCATCTCGATTCTTACTAATACACCTCCGAGGGGTGCACAGAGAGGCCCTGGGCAGAACCAAATCGCAGCAGCGATTGAACCATTGATTGACAAAGCCGCTAAGAGACTGGGAATCGACCCGGTCAAGATCAGACGACTCAATGCGCCCGACAGCAGGTCTCTTTACGGAGGAAGTCGGAATTCTGTTACGAGTGCTCATCTGAGGGAGGCTTTGGATAAGGGTGCCGAAAAATTTGGATGGCATGAAAAGAAGTCAGAAAGTGGTAGACGGATTGGTTCTAAGGTAATTGGAGTGGGAGTTGGTCAGGCTTTTCATTCTGCTGGATCCAGTGGCTTTGATGGATTAGTGAGAATTGCGACAGACGGAAAGCTTTATATTCATACTGGAATTGGTAATCTGGGCACTTATTCATATGCTTCGACCTCTCGAGTTGCAGCTGAAGTTTTGGATTACCGCTGGGAGAATTGTCAAATAGTCCGTGGAGACTCCAGTAAGCATCTGCCTTGGAATAATGGACAATTCGGCAGCAACACTTCGTTCACCATGACTAGAACTAACTATGTCGCAGCTAAGGATGCTCTGCAGAAACTGAAAGAGCTAGCATCCATGAGTTTAGGGGGTTCATCGGAAGATTATGATATCGAGAATGAAACCGTCGTGAATAGGAGAGATTCAAGTCTTCATATGAGTTATGCCGACTTGGCTTTACGAGCGATCGAGGTTGGCGGAAGGTATAGTGGGGAAGAGTTAGATAGCGATGACTTAAATGAAATGACTGTCAGGGCAGTGAAAGGATTAGCTGGTACTGGGTTAATCGGAGTCGCTCGTGATAACTTGGAACGGACTGGGACAGTTCCAGCCTTGGCTGCCGGATTCATCAAGATAGAATTGGACGTCGAGACTGGAGCAATCAGAATATTGGATTACTTAGGGGTAGCTGACTGCGGTACGGTTCTTCACCCTCAGGGTTTGGCAGCTCAGGTTAAAAGTGGTGCAGTAATGGGCTTTGGAATGGCCTGTACAGAACGTCATTTCTATGATAGCCAGTGGGGTATTCCTGGTGGCGTTGGATTTTATCAAGCAAAACCTCCATCTTATTTGGACGTTCCTTCGGAATTAGGCTGGGATGCGGTCAATATTTCAGATCCACAGAATCCGGTTGGTGCCAAAGGAATTGGGGAGCCTCTAATGGGGTGCGCTACGGCCGCACTTTTGTGTGCTATCTCTGATGCTTTGGGGGGGCATTATTTCAATAGGACTCCAGTGGTTTCTGATATGATTGTAAATGCAGCTTCTGGACAAGAACAATCGCATAGTCCACTGCAAGTCAATACTCAGTGAGGAAGCTGTCATGCTGAAAGATACTATTTCTGGATTTGAGCTTTATCAGGCTACCGATGTGGATCATGTAATGGCTTTGTTAGATCGATTTGGTAAGAATAGTTGGATGTTAGCTGGGGGATATGACAGTCTGGATTGGTTTAAAAACAGAGGTAAAAATCCAGAAATAATCATTGATTTGGCTGGAATCGAAGAACTTCAAGGAGTTCGTGAGCATGAGGGGAAGTTGGAGATTGGTGCGTTAACTACTCTGACGGAGATTGAGCGACATCCTCTGATTAAAGAACGCTTCAGTCTATTGGCTGAAGCAGCAGGTAAAGTCGCTAGTCCACAGATTCGTAATGCTGCAACTTTGGGTGGCAACTTATGTCAGGATACGAGATGTTGGTACTACCGTTACGGACTGAATTGCTATAGAGCTGAAGGTAATACTTGTTATGCTAGCGGTCCCGATGCGTTGAATAGAGAACATGCTCTGTTTGGTGCCAATCGGTGTATGGCGGTGACTCCTTCCGATACAGCACCAGTCCTAGTGGTGCTAGATGCTGAAATGATTGTCAGAAATGCAGAGGGTGAGCGTATTATTAGAGCCGAAGATTTTTTCATGGATCCTGCAGTGGATTTGACAAGGATGACAGTATTGGAGCCAGGTGATTTGTTGACAGCTATTCGAATCCCGGACACTTGGGCTGAGCAATCTTTCTATTTTGAGAAAGCCACGGATAGGAATACTTGGGATTTTGCTCTTGTAAGTGTTGCTGCGGCTTTTGTCCTTGAAGGAGGTGTGATCAACGACCTGAGAATGGCTTGTGGAGGTGTTCAATGTGTGCCTCGTCGTCTTCGAAATGTCGAAGACTTGGTCAGGGGTAGGCCTAAAAGTGAGAGAACAGCCGAACTGGCTGCGGATATTTCAGTTTCAGGAGCTCAAGTGCTTAACAAGAACCACTTTAAAGTCCCTCTAATGAAAAACCTTGTGAAGCGTGCAATACGGGATTCTTGATAGCTACAACAACTAAGTATTCCGACTAGTTGGAATACTCTATAGCAACAACAATTGCTATCTTGGTCCCATCTGGGCTGACTGAGATTCGACTTATGGGGCCCTCCAGATAGTTAAAGTCGGCTACTCTCCGCCAGTTCTCTTGAAGTTCTGGGTTCCACTGGAAAATTGCAGTTCCCGAACTGCTTAATAAAACACCTTCGGCAGTCCAGTCGTGGAAACCTTCCTCATCCAGGATCGCAATGAGTGGTTCTATCTGACCTCCCTCTATGGTGAGTTCAGAGATCCAGCCGCCACCCTGGTCGCTTTTCTGAACGAAGCTCCAGGAATCCCGATTAGGTATTTTCTTTAAAGATCGTCCGATATTTTCGGCCAATATTTCGGAATTGCCTGTCAGGATATTGGCCGTTTGGAGTGTTGCTGGATTCCCCAGAACGAACAATAGGACTTTTTCGGAGTTTCCCCATGCGTGGTAGCCGACAGGTGCGATGTTTTGCAAAACTAATTCTGGGTCCATTCCTCCCATCGTAAATCGCCAAAGTCGTTGAGTGGCGTCTTCTTCAACCCGAATAACGGATAAAGCTCTATCATCAGGGATGGGTCTGGGAGAGTATTCGCTCTCAGCAGTGCGGGTGATTCGTGTAGTTCTTCCAGAGGACAAATAATGCCTTCGTATTTCCGTTTGATTGTCGTCGCCACTTCCATAAGTGGCAGTATAAAGAATGGAGCGACTATCGAGTGTGAAAGAAGGCTGATTGTCGTAAGCACCTTTTCGGTTTGTAATGTTCTCCGGTTCTCCTAAATAGTAGACCCCGTCAAATACGGAGAGGTCTACAACATAAATGTCTGTTGCAGGTGGCAAGGACTGTGAGTGCAGGTTTGAAAAGAGGAGGAGACCTATTAATTGGCTGAATGTGACGAAATGTTTGTGTTTCATCGGGAATAGCAAAAACCTAGGGATATGAAGAAATTTCTTCTTTTGGATTTTTTAAATATCATAAGCGTTCCATGATTGCACAGTCTATTCAGATAATACCATAGAAAGATCAACTTGTGTAGATTGATAGCTTTAAGGGTTTTTGTAAATGATTGCATGTACTGTTCTAGGCCCATGAACTCCTAGGGTCAGTGTGAGCTCTATGTCTGCAGACTTGCTAGGTCCCGTTACAAGTGACAACTGTGAATTGTCACATAGAACTTCCTCAATCCTGTTCTGATTTCTTAGTTCCTCGAACCATGCTTCTACATTCGGATATAATTGGTCTTGTGCAATCAAGAGTATATGGTGAAGTGGCAGAAGACTGGCTACCCGGCTCATGCCTGGGCCATTGCTTAGAGACACAGTTGCTGTGCTTGCCATAGCTGCTTCAACTCCTGTTATTCCGATGGAGATGCTGGAAGCTTCAATCCGGCACATATCGTCGTGGAGGTCTTGAGGGACCACAAGTTTGATATGGTTTTCATTCAGAGTTTCTAACAGACCAGTGACATTAAGTATTTTTAGGTTCCATGACAAAACTTTCTGTACCCGATTAGGACTTCGTGCAGTCTTTTGGAGTCGAGCTATGTGTTCGAGTATAGCTTCAGCTAGCGTTTCTCCTTGCTGGACTATGTGATGACTACCTGATACAGAATCAAGTTGCTTTCCAAAAAGGGTGGCAAGTTTTTCTGGAGAAATTCCTGAAACTTTAGTAAGAGGAGTCAGATGTGCTCTTCTGATGCCCATGGTTTCAGGAGCTTTAAAAGGGTCCTTGGTTTTTTTAAGGGTTCTTTCGAGAGTCTCTAGTATTTTTTTTCGAGCCGCTTTGGATGAGAATTGCGTAGTGGTTTTAGTTTTCATCGATTGGATTCTTGATTTTCGTCATCGTTGATGAATCCACGGTCTTTCCATTCAGGGGACGGAGTGTTCCATACTGGCAAATCTGCACTCGAATTCTTCCAGATCTCTTTGAAGGTTTTACTCGAAGGTTTCTGCAGGACACGAGACTTTGTCCAATGGTTGAAAGGGCTAGGTAAGTTGGAAAAAGTTTGTGTTGATCTTACAGGAAATTTCTGAGTCAATCCGGCTATTTTGGTCGCTATCAGATACCTTTTTGGTCGCTTCAAGATCCATGCAAAGCTTTTCACCAGGAAACGTTGAAATGGGCTGGTAATTTTTTCCTTTGATAGATCGTTACGGAGCTCTAAGAGTAACCGTGGCAAGTCAATTTTTACTGGACAAGCGTCTTTACAAGCCCCACAAAGGGAGCTGGCGAAGGGAAGATCTTTGCCGATATCTATATTTTCATTCATTAATGGTGTCAGGATCGATCCGATGGGACCTGGATATGCTGTTCTTCCGTATGCATGTCCACCTATTTCACGATATACGGGGCAGACGTCCATGCACGCACCACACCTAATACACATTAGGGCATCGGCATAACCTTTTTCCATGACGTTGGTTCGTGCATTGTCTACCAATATGACGTGAACCTCTTTGGGGCCATCAGCGTGGTCGGATTTCTTGGGGCCACTTGTCATCGAAAAATACACTGATGCATCTTGGCCAGTTGCATTTCGAGTAGTTGCTTGCCAGAGGAGAATTGCATCCTCCACTTTAGGGACAATTTTTTCTATGCCCGCTACCACTACATGTACGGGAGGGAGAGAGCTTACCATCCTTCCATTCCCTTCATTGGTGATGATGCAGACGGTTCCAGTTTCTGCTATTGCAAAATTACAACCGCTAATGCCCATATCTGCGGCTAAGAAGTGTTTTCGAAGTTCTTTTCGGGCAGCATCACACATTATTGAAGGATCCAGAGTTGGTTCCATCCCTAGTTCATTTTGGAATAATTCCGAGATTTCTTCAACGCGTTTATGGATTACTGGAGCTACAATGTGACTAGGAGGTTCGTTAGCAAGCTGAATTATGTACTCACCTAAATCTGTCTCGACTACTTTCACGCCGATTTCTTCGAGAGATGTATTAAGGTGAATTTCTTCTGTGACCATAGACTTTGATTTTATGGCAGTTTTGACTTTCCGTGTTCTAGCAATTTCTTTTAAAATGTCATTGGCTTCATCGCCAGTTCTTGCCCAGTGTACTTCACAGCCATTGCGGATCAGATTCGTCTCTAGCTCTACTAATAGAGCTGGGAGGTTACGGACTGCGTGTTCACGAATTTCACGTGCTTCGTCTCGCATGGTGTCATTGTCAATTGCATCTAGTGCCCTCTCTCTTCGCTGAGCCAGTTGACCCATGGCTCTGTCCACGGCTTTGCGAACCCCAGAATCGGATAGGGCTTCTCGGATTCTAGATTTATAAGGCGCATCAATATCGATTGTCATCTACTTGGTCTCATTTTTGATGAGAAGCTCTGCTATGTGAACTGCCCGGCAGGAACTGCCTTGTTTGATGAGAATCCCATTGATATGGGTCATGCATCCGACATCGTTGACCGCCACTAGCTCAGCACCACATGCTTTTAAATTTTTGACTTTTCGTAGTCCCATTTCCACACTGAGTTCCTCGTTCCACAGTGAAAAA
>CAWWAX010000030.1:0-17145 GCA_963935005.1 uncultured bacterium
GTAGTGCACAGTAGGACCCGTGAATTTTTCTTCTGACTCAAGCACTGCTTCATGGACATATTTTCCATACATACCCTTTCCTCCGAAGGAAGGCAGTAAAGCTGGATGAATATTTACAATCCGCCGATGATAAAGTGACACCACCAAATCAGGAATTTTCTTCAGATAACCTGCAAGGACAATAAATTCTATTCCAGATTCTTCCAAAACAGACTGTATTTCCAAACCTATTTTCTGGTCTGATCGTCCACTCTGTTTTATCACTTTTGTTTGCTTTCCCGACTTCTCAGCTCTTTCCAGCGCACCGACATTTTGCTGGTCCGTTATTAACAGCACAATATTGTAGGATGACTTGTGTTCGTAATCCAACAATGACTGAAAGTTTGTACCTCCACCAGACGCAAACACAGCAATCGGTAGAGCTTCTTTCACAAGATATTATCCATAAACTTTCCCGTTAAAAACGGGTTGGTCTCGCGCTCTTGACCAACTGTAGTGGCCGGGCCATGTCCAGTGAAAAGCTTGAATTGGTCGGTCATTGGCAGGATGCACCTTTGAATACTTCCGAACAAACTTTTGGAATCACCACCTGGAAGATCTGTTCGTCCTACCGATCCTCTAAAAATTAAATCCCCAACAAAGGCAATGCTTTCGGCTTTGTTAACCAAAATGACGTGTCCTGGAGAATGACCAGGGGTATGAAGCACATCTAACCTGAATTTTCCAAAATTGACAATTCCACCCTCCTTGAGTTCCCTGTCCGGAAGGGGCAAAGATTCTCCTTTGACACCAAACTGTGCCGCTTGAATAGGAAAATTTTCAAAAAGTTCTGTGTCTAGCGGATGCATGTACACTGCAGCGTCAGTAAATGCTCTCAATTGGCCTAAACCTTCGATATGATCAAAATGGCCATGCGTTAAGATAATCGCAGTGACCGAGCTCCCGGAATTCCTTAAGTTCTCTACGATTTGTGGGGTCGCCGCTCCTGGGTCAATGACCACATTTTCCCCTGTCTCTTCGCACGACACAAGGTAACCGTTCTGGAGAAATGAACCTCCGGTGAATGTTTCTATAAGCATTGAGGAAACCAATAGCGTCAATTAAGTAAGTACTGAATATTTGGTTTTCAAATCAATAAAATGAGGGGCAAAAGTCACCCTCAAAACGTCCGCTAAGCGGTGAAAGAACTTCCACATCCACATCCACCAGTGGCGTTTGGATTAGAGAAAGTAAAGCCCGAACCCATCATACTGGAAACGTAGTCGATTTCTATGCCGTCCAAATATTGTGCACTGAACGGGTCGACAAAAATTCTCACGCCCGATATATCCAAAACCTCATCATCTGATTCGGGAGCGTCTTCAATGTTCAAACTATACTGAAATCCTGAACAACCGCCTGGCAAAACAGCCACCCTTAAACCAGTGGTATCAGCACCTCCATGATCCCTTATGAATTCGTCTACTTTCTCTACCGCTCCGGTTGTCAATGCCAGTAACGTTTTAGTGCTTTCCATTTTATCTCAGCTCACTTGAGGGTTGCTTTAAGGATGATGAAAAATACAGACCTGATTGAGACAGGTCAACGGCACTAGTCATCAACTTATCCATATTCTGCATTCAAAACACATTGCTGGTATAGTTCCAAACGGCTCCAGAACTCCTAGGTAAAACAATTGGACAAACACTCTATTATCTGCTGATCTTGCTCCTCTAAAATCGTACGAAGATCGATCAAAAAGTTGTCATTCTCTATCCGGCCCACTAGAGGGACTGGCAAGTTTCTAAGTTTCTCCGACAATCCATTGGGTGTGTAACCAGGAAGATCTAGCACTAATCCGATACTGGGCATTTCAAAATCAGGGAAGGTTCCACCACCCATAACAGAAAAGCAATCCTGAGTCTTGACGTTTACTAGGGCATCAGTCAACGCTTCGTTCAGTAAAACTGCTCGTTCAGTCAGTCGATCCAAAGAGGCTGTTAACATTCTTAAGATAGGAATCTTCACCATAGCTAATTCCGGATCCCTATGTAAGAGAAGAGTGGCTTCAAGACTTGCCAGAGTGGTTTTATCAACTCTCAAAGCTCTACAAAGCGGATCCTTTTGCATGCTTTCGATCAAGTCTTCTCCCCTGCCAACCAAAATGCCCGCCTGAGGACCACCAAGAAGTTTGTCTCCAGAAAATATCACAATGTCTGCACCCAGATCTAGGCTTTCCTTGGGTGTCGGCTCATATGGCAAACCGAGAAGTGCGTGGTCTAGAAGCAAGCCAGAACCCAAATCATGAACAACCGGTACTTCCATCTCTTTGCCCAGATCGATCAACGACGACAAGGAGGCTTCCTCGGTGAAGCCCGTAATATTAAAATTGGAACGATGAACCTTGAGAATCAGACCAGGATCACCGTTCTCCGCCACTTTCCTGTAATCTTCTATCCGAGTCCTGTTCGTACTGCCTACTTCAGTTAATCGAGCTCCCGAGCATTCCAATATCTCTGGAATTCTAAATCCCCCTCCTATTTCTACAAGTTCTCCCCGGGACACTAGAACTTCCCTTCCCGAGGCCATACTGCGTAGAGCCATAACGAGTGCAGCTGCCCCATTATTAAGAACTAATGCAGATTTCCCTCCTGTCAGTTCCTTAAGAAGTCGAGAACAGTGACCATATCTAGATCCTCTAACACCCTTGTTTACATCATATTCCAGATTGGAGTAACTACATGAAATAGAGGCCATCGCTTCCACTGCATCTTGAGAAAGAATAGCCCTGCCAAGATTTGTGTGTAAAATCACACCAGTCCCATTCAAGACCTTGTGCAGAGATGGTTTGGTAGAATCTCGCAGCCTTGTCCGAACCAAATCAGAGAAGGCCTCTATTCGTCCAACATCGCCTTGACATTCTCCACTAATTATTCGAGCCCGTAAGAGTTCTATTTCTTCTTGTAGGGCTCTTACCACCAGAGGACGAGAATGTTTTCGCACAATTTCTCGAAAAACATCAGACTGCATGATCAATTCAATCGACGGAATCTGACGAAGCCTCTCACTCATAATCAAATCTGCCTAACACTCTAAGAGTATCTTCTGGTATTTCGGACGGACTATGCATAACCCTTTCAGTACCCCCTCCAGGACCCCCTGTACGATTCACATTTTCAACGCCAGATATCGTAACTTCATAAGTAATTCCGGAGTTTATCGGTTCAGCTAAAATAAGATAAATATTTCGACTAGGAACCTTGGATTCTATAGCAATAGATTTTTCGACGGAATCGGCCGACGACCTTCTATCGGTAATATCCATATTGGACAAAGTGTCACTGAGCATCGCCTTTCGTAAATTGTATTCATATTCACCCAAGATTTCTACTATTCCTAAAGCAGCAGAAGAATCAGGAGAGAAAGTCGCACTGACCTTTTCAGACAAATTTTGTTCGGGATCCAAATAGTCGTCAAATTCGATCAATAATGACAATGAATCGACTATTCCCACAGCACTCAATTCAGGAGGAGTACTATCGGGTCGTAATACTCGCATATCTGAAAATACAGTGTCATTCGCACTGACGATTAAGTAACTCCGTGCTATAGGTTCTGTTAGTTCCGGATTATTGTTCCTGTTTTCGTCTATGAAAGCAGTGACGGAATAGTCTCCCACAGGCAAGTAGCGAAAGGCATAGACTCCACTACTATCAGTAACTGCAATATGCGTCAGCCCTGATTCTTCGACTGGATCCAACTCAGTATCAAAGCGAGTAGTCGCCAAAACTATAGTTCCACCAACAGGTCTCAAGGTTATGCCATCTGTCACCAGTCCTGCCGCAACATTGGGCATCATTTCTGCACCAGTCGAAAATAAGAATTCGAATGGATACGGCATCGCATTCCGAAACAAATCCCTTACCCTAGGAAGGACAGTCACCCTATATACCATATCACTAGGAAAACCGCCTTCCATTTCAACCTCTAGGCTTCGACTACCGTGACGCACTTTTATTTCACCTAACATAGGTGATATCGTAACAACCTCTTGAAGGGTCCCAGTACTGACCGTTTCGCTGATTCGTTCATCGAAAAGTAATTCGATTGGTCCATCGAAATGGTCCAAGACTGCAAAAGTATCTGGTTTAGTAACTACCACTTGTGGCCCGACATTGTCCACAGGACCTCCAACCGGTGCTCCTGGCCTAGCACAGCCAATCCAGACCCAGGTTAAGACCCCTAGGGAAATGCTCCTAGTCACGACTCTAAAGATCGGAACATCTCCTGAAACACTGTCAATTCCTCAGATCCCACTCAAATTCCTCCTCTTTTTACTGAGTGCAGAAAGTTGCTGGAGAAAACTGTCTTCTTTCAATTTTTCCCTTTCGACAACCTCTGTTGGTGCTGCAGAAAGAAATTTTTCATTCGATAATTTCTTCCGTACGCCCTCAACTAAACGATTTAATCGTAAAATCTCTGCATTCAGTTTCTCGCTTTCCTTGGCGAGATCAATAACTCCCTCCAGGGGAATGATTACCTCTGTTCCATCTTTGAGTACAGCATTGGCCCCAGAACTTTTAGTTACTGTATTAAGTTGAATTTTTCCTACGCCTGCCATTTTATCCAAAATCTCAGGCCTGACAATCAACAGCTCGGATAATCTGGTTCTCGCACCAATCAATTGCAGATCGACCATGGTTTTTACTCCTACACCATATTCTTTCCGTAAGCTTCTTATTTGAGTGACCAATTCCTGGATTTGGTTTAAGTCTATCACCGCCTTTTCATCAACTAAATCTTGTCTCGCTTGAGGCCAGTCAGCAATAGCCAGTGTTTCAGGTTTTTCAGTGTCCTGAGGGGTGGGCAATTGACTCCAGAGCTCAGATGTCACGAACGGCATTATCGGGTGAAGTAATCGCAAGATTCCATCCAGTACGGTGACTAAAGTAGAGCGAGCAGCTTGGCAGGATAGGTCATCTCCCTTCCCTAACCGTACTTTTGCCAGCTCCAAATACCAATCAGCAAAATCTCCCCATATAAAATGATACAGACGGTCGGAAATCTCGTGGAACCTGAAGTCATCAAGGCCTCGAGTCACTTCCGTGACTGTTTCCTGCAGCCTAGATAAAATCCATTTGTCCTCGACTTCAAGGGAGTCAAACACATCTGAGAGCTTTTTTACCTCATCGTCTCCCAAGCGCATTAATGCAAAACGTCCTGCATTCCAAAGCTTGTTGGCAAAATTTCGACCTGGCGAAAAAGAAGATTCTAAATCTTCATGGTCCAGTCTGATATCTCCTCCGATACCACTGCTAGAGAGTAAAGTGAATCGCAACGCATCTGCTCCGAATAAATCCACTATCTCCATTGGGTCTACCCCATTCCCCAGAGATTTAGACATCTTGCGGCCATGTTTGTCACGGACAGTGCCATGTAAATAGACTCGAGTGAATGGAGCTTCTCCCATAAACTCATACCCAGCCATAACCATTCGAGCTACCCAAAAAAACAAGATCTCAGGAGCTGTAACCAGATCATTGGTCGGATAGAATGCCTTAAGATCCCTGGTCTTCTGTGGCCATCCAAAAACTGAAAAAGGCCAGAGCCAGGAAGAAAACCACGTATCTAATACATCAGGGTCTTGTGTCAGCTTTTCACTACCGCAGGACGTACAATCCTTTGGATCCTCTCGAGTTACAATCGTCTCTGCACAATCATCACAGTACCAAACTGGGATCCTATGCCCCCACCATAACTGTCGAGAAATGCACCAGTCTCTAATTTCTTCCATCCATCTCTCGTAGACTTTTTTCCAGTGGTCAGGAGTGAATGTTATTGTACCATTCCTTGAAGCTTCCAGTGCAGGTTTCGCCAGCGGTTTCATCCTGACGAACCATTGTAAACTCAAGCGAGGTTGCACAACCGTGTTACATCTGTAGCAGTGAGGAACGGCATGCACATGACTGGAAACTTGACCCAACAGGTTCAGTCTATCCAGAGAATCCAATACTTTCTCTCTTCCTTCCACGGGACTTAAACCTCTAAATTCTTCAGGAACATTTTCGTTGAGCTTAGCTTCTGGAGTAAAAATATCTACCATTTGCAAGTCAGCGCGTTGTGCAATTTCGAAATCATTGGGATCGTGAGCTGGGGTTACTTTCACTGCACCAGACCCAAATTCTGGATCTACAAAATCGTCTGCCACAACAGTTATAGTTCTGCCAGTGAGGGGAACGTCTATATTAGCGCCGACCAAATCTTTGTAGCGTAAATCTTTAGGATTGACAGCTACAGCGGTGTCTCCCAACATAGTTTCAGGGCGAGTAGTCGATAAAGTGATATACCAACCCCCCTCGGACAAACGACCAACTGTATCAACTCCTCTGGCGTGAGCTTCACTGGCGGCACTCCAGGCTTCTTTCGCCAATGGATACCTCAACTCATACAGTTTTCCCTGAACCTCACTACTCTCCGCTTCCTCGTTAGCCAGGGCAGTCAAGCATCTGGGACACCAATTGATTATATACTCACTTCTATAGACAAGATCTTTCTCATAAAGTTGCACGAAGACTTCCCGTACGGCATCGCTCAATCCAGCGTCCAGGGTAAACCTGGTTCTATCAAAATCACAACTGGAGCCAATGGTCCTCAATTGTTCCAGTATCTTTCCCCCTGTTGTGCCTACATAATCCCACACTCTTGATTCAAAATCGTCACGGCCTAGATCATCCCTGGTTAAACCCTCTTTAGCCAGTTGTTTTTCTACCATATTCTGGGTGGCTATCCCAGCGTGGTCGGTTCCCGGTATCCAAAGGGACACCCTCCCCTGCATTCGTCGCCAGCGTATCAGTACGTCTTGTATGGTATTATTAAGACTATGTCCTATGTGAAGTACAGCAGTAACGTTCGGAGGAGGTATAACTATCACATATGGATCCCCACCTGAATTAAGGACTGTACCTGGCTCAACCATGAAACAGCCAGTCTCATTCCAAAACTGAATCCAGTTTTCTTCTACATTCCCAGGCTCGAACCTGGGTGAAAGTGATTCAGCCACTATAATTCCACCCTATCATAATTTTATCTTCCAAAACTTTTGAGATTTTTCATCACAATTAAATAACTGGTAGAAATGTAACATCATCGAACAGTTTCAGATGAGATGTTTCATTGGCATTAGATTCCGAGACAACTACCAATTACCTATTGTGTCAGGGCGCACCAATGTTCCTGCTCTCTCTCGATCCTTTCTTCTTCTTATAGCTTCGGCTCTTTCCTTCCAACTACTCCTGATTGCCGCATCTCTGCTTGAGTTCATAATATCTCTATCCTCCCAAGCCCTTCTAGTGCTTCGCTCACGTTGCCAACTATTTCCGCCAAAATAAATAGGGAGAGGAATTGAAATATCACCCATATGTAACTTGCCAGGACTCAGGCCCCACCTTTTTCCTTCGGAGTCAGTTTTTGTCCAATCAGTAAGAGCACTTTCTGCCTCCATGGCCCTGAAGACTGAATCCACCCATATTTCCAGACGACCCGCCAACATAAGCTCCATGATTTCAGTCTCATCAAGTTGGAAAACTTCAGGTTGTGCTTTTCTCCACAATCGATCATCGGAATTTTTTATTCTCAATATTTCCGATGCTCTTAGACGTAACTCGATATTCTCAATGTCCATATTTCCTTCTTGAATTGGTTCTTGTGGCGCCAGATCTATTTCTAACACGGGGTCTTCTTCGATTTCCTCTGGACGCTCGGACTCGGTTTCAGACAAATCGGTTTCAACTATTCTGACTACCCTGATTCCCTCGATCGAACCGGAAATCGTTTCCCTAACTGAAATTGTTTCCCCAAGATACCAGTCTTCCACACTTAGCGAATAGATGAAAATAAGAATTCCATGGAAAACGGCAGACACCAACAGGCCTCCAACCATCGGCCGATGGTTGAGTTTGGTCCGGCGGACATTCGTTCTACTGCTTCCGTCCTCAGTGAACATTGTCTTCCTCAGATTCTTCATCGCACTCTTTGATCTTCCGATTTTACTTGATGAACCACACATCCTCGAACATCTATCCGCAAGAGAGTAACAACTCTATCTGTCTATCAATCGTCCCAGCCTTCTCGCAGCAGCTCTCATCAGTCTATCCTCAACAGTCAACGCTATGCGAAAGTAACCCTCCCCGCCCACACCCAAGGCAGCACCAGGCAAAACAACGACTCCCTCTTGTTCTAAAGCTTTCTTTCCAAAGTTGATCGAATTTCCCTTTCCTGGAATTGGCACCCACAAATACATAGTAGCTTTTGGTTTAGTAACAGAGAAGCCCGCTTTGGTAAAACTCTCCACAGCCACATCTCTCCGAGACTGAAACATTGCCACATTCCTTGGCATCCAATTTTCATGAATCTTCAAAGCTGTTACACCAGCAGCCTGAATAGCCTTGAAAGGGCCCGTATCCATAAATGTTTTCACTTTAGTCAATGCCGAGATTAAGTCAGCACTTCCTGCCACCCAGCCGAGGCGCCAGCCCGTCATATTATAAGTCTTAGAAAAAGAGTGGAATTCCAATGAGACATCTTTAGCTCCGTCCATTTCCAAGATACTAGACGGCTGGTAACCATCGAACGAAATCTCACTGTAAGCATGATCATGAATTAGGACTGACTTAGTCTTTTGACAGAATTCAACAGCCTCTCGAAAATATTCAGAAGGGGCCACTGCAGTAGTGGGATTGTTCGGATAGTTCAAATAAAGTAATTGGATTTTAGAGAGAATGTCTGACTGGAATCCATCTAAGGGGATTAGGAAGTTGTGTTCTGGCAATAATGGTGATAGAAACGGTCGACCACCCGCCAAAATGACACCACCTAGATAGGACTGATAACCTGGGTCAGGTATCACAGCTACTTCTCCAGGATCCATGAAAGCTAATGGAAGTTTTGCGATGCCCTCTTTGGAACCTAGGAGAGGTAGTATCTCTCGATACGGATCCAATTCAATCCCAAACCTATTTTTCATCCATTTAGCTATTTCTTCCCTGAAAGAAGGTAGCCCTATTTGAAATGAATACCGGGACATTTCGATTTGACGACAAGCTTCTGAAAGAGTTTGGATTACTTCAATCGGTGGGCTTAAGTCTACATCTCCAGCCCCTAGATCAATGATTTCTACACCTCTTGAAGCCAGTTGTTTTTTTGTATCCGATAAATCGGATAAAGGGTACTCTGGCAACCTCAAAAATTTCTGGCTCCGTTTACCCATGCACAGATTCCATAGCAACTCTATTATTCAAAATGCTCTTGCCCACCACTTCAACCTCTACCATGTCTCCCGATGAGAGGCTGCCCACCCCAGCTGGCGTTCCAGTCACTACTATATCTCCTCTTTCAAGGGTCACTACTTTGGAGATGTAAGATATCAGGAATGAGACGGAAAAAATCATATCTGAGACAGCCCCTCTCTGACGTTCAATTCCATTTACCCTTGTTACTACAACTAACTCCTTAAACTCATCTGGGGTGATTGGAGCAACATTCCCGATGGGACAAAAAGTGTCGAATCCTTTTCCTTTGAACCACTGATTTTCAGCACGTTGGATCTTGCGGGCCGTAACATCGTTCACAGGCATAACACCATCAATAAATGACCAGGCTTCAGCTGAGGAAATATGACGCCCAGAACAACCTATTCTGACACCTATCTCGCCTTCATAGTGGACGTCTTTGACCCCTTTCGGAATGATAATCGGATCACCATTGCGAATGATGCTCGAGGGTGGCTTAAGAAAAAGTAGCGGTTCTTCAGGTACTTCATTCCCCAATTCTTCAGCGTGGGCAAGGTAGTTTCTACCGACACAAACTATCTTCGAGGGTCGGTAGAAATCTCCGTTCGAAGTTGATTCACTTTTCATCTGTCATAGCAGGCTTTTCCACTCCGCGATAGAATAGAATTAGGCTTTCCTTCAGCCCGCCTAAAATAGGAACAGGCTGATTGCTATTAGTATGTATATAAGTGCCTACAATAGCCGAAACTCCCGCTATGGCCAGGAATAAAGCGATAATTCCCCACCAAAATCCAATATCAGCATATCCATTATTCCATCCTTCCAAAGAGTCTCCTAGCATCACAAATGCTAGGCCTAGGATCCCTAACCCCATCAGCATTCCTAAAACGCGTGTCATGTTCTTTCGCCTCTCTCTCTTAGCCTATTCAAAGTCTGTTTTCTATAAAACAGCAGAATACGTTCAACCACTAAAATACCCAGTCCTACAAGATAGTGCCCTACACCTTATTCATCCAATCGATAAAAACTTTTTAGATGCTTTTTAATAGACTCCCAAGTACCCGATAGCACTTCTGCCGGTGGCAGTGAATCTCTCATATGGCGACCATAGGATTTGAGTGCAATTCTTTTGTCCAGTATGACCACGACTCCCCTATCACTAGAAGACCGAATCAATCGACCAAATCCCTGCTTTAATTTCAACGTTGCAACGGGCAACAACAAATCTTTGAAAGGATCTCCTCCATTTAACAGGGTTTGTTCGATACGTGCTGCATTTACAGGTGTGGTAGGTACACTAAATGGCAATCTTGGGATTATCACAGTTTGAAGTGCAGGACCAGGCACATCAATCCCTTCCCAAAAAGATCCTACACCTAAAAGGACGCCTTGCTGTGCCTGTACTAATCTTCTTAATAGCCTAGATCTTGTATCTTCGCCTTGGACTAAAAGAGGCACTTCCAAGGTTGAAGTTTCTCTAAGAATGCCGCTAACTGTTTTTAGCGATTCCCAAGAAGTGAACAAAACCAGCACCCCTCCCTTTGCAAATGAAACCACTTCCTGGATAACCTCTGCAGTTTTCTCGTGGTACAAGTCTCCCGATGTCCTAACATCCGGAAAATCGGTGGGGATCGCGAGCATGACTTGACGGTTAAAATTAAACTCCGAGGTCAATGCCATTTCAGTAGGCAAGAGTTCTTCAGGTAAGGATTCCAACTCTCTTACTCCAAGTCCAATTCTTCCCCGAATAAACTCAAAAGATCCTTGTGTAGTGAGGGTAGCGGATGTTAACACCAACGTAGTCATTTTCGAGAATAGAGTATCCATTAGAATCTTGCCGGATTCCACAGGTACAGAATACACACACAAATCTCTATCTGTGCTCACTGTACCCTTTTTCCATTCGATCCATCTAACATGGGATTCGTCTTGGTGGTCAGCTGAAAAAACCTTACGGAGGCAGGTCGTTATTTCTTTAAGCCTAGCTTCCAAATTCACAAATTCTAGAATGCGTCCATTCATTCCATCTATACCTACCGTTTCCAACTCTAATTTCCACCTAATGTCCATAGTTTGATTTCTAAGGACTTCTAGGCTAGAAACCAACTTTTCTAAAGCACTAGAAATGATGTTGACTGTAGGCACTTCAATTGTGAAAAGAGGAATACGATAGTGCGATCCCGGAGAAAATACATGGACCTCGCTTTCAATACTGTCCAAGAATCGTTCTAGATTTTCTTTTACAAAACGTAGGCTGGAACTAAGCTCCTTCCCCAATCCCCCTTTCTCCTGCACCAGTTCATGATTACTACCACCCTTTTCAATTGAATTTTTTATAGCAGGAACTAATCCTAAACCTCTGGAACTAACCCGTTGAAGTAATCTTAATATCCCATCGCTAGTCACTCTTGAACCAAAATGTGTAGTTGCCACATCCTCAATATTGTGAGCCTCATCTATAACCAAACGTTTGTAATCAGGTAGAATAAATCTTTCTTTGTTATTCAGATTCCCATCTTTAGCCGATGCGTCCGACAAAAGAATATGATGATTAGCTATCAACAAATGAGCATTGGACGCGGTCTTTCTCGCATTTTGGTAGTGGCACTCCTGGTAAGAAGGACAGGCTCTGCCTAGACAAACTTCAGAATCGCTTTTGACTTCGTTCCATACGTTCTGACTAGGCACAAAAGACATATCTGAAAGAGATCCGTCCACGGTTTCTTCTGACCATGAAGCTATCTCACTCAATTCTTCGGAATGAGTTGTGTTGAACAGAAGGGGATCGCTAGACATTGCTAAACGCAATCGGCGGATAGATAGATAATTATTTCTTCCCTTCACTAGTGCCCATCTTATCTTTTCCCCGAGCAATCCCTCCACTAGAGGAATATCTCTCGTGACAAGTTGCTGCTGAAGATTGATCGTACTTGTAGAAATGACACTCACTTCCTGATTTTGCTGTGCCCACAAGACCGAGGGGATTAGATATGCCAAAGATTTTCCAGTTCCTGTTCCCGCCTCAACTAAAGCCAAGCCTCTTCTGTTATATGTACGAGCTACCAGTCCTAGCATTTTTCTCTGACCACAACGATCTTCATAATTATTGAGCAGTTTTTTCATCATTCCGGAAGGTGAAATGAGCTCTTCAATCCGATTGATTTCTAACAACTTTTCTTCACTTGCTTTCGCAGGACTATTTAAGATCTTCATCCGCTGACCATCACTAGACACAATCCCAAAACCAAGCCCGTGTTTTTCTATGCGGTTCCCCAGCGAAACTTCAGCCTCAGATGGAAAAAATTCTTTAGATTGATGACTAATGAGAAGCACACCCAGTTCCGTGGTGTCTCTAGCTACTTGGACCATCGCCTCGTAGTTGGAACGAGCTACGACCTTAGGCTGGACAAGGTTATCTCTTGGATCTAATTCAACCAAAAAAGCTACAGACTGACCTCGTGCCTCCTGTATACCTACTGCAATGAGTTGCCTGGAAACTTCTGGCAAGTAAAAACAACGTTCCTCATTCAAGTCTTAAGTCTTTTCTTCTTTGCAGCTGGGAAAAGAACATTATTAAGTATCAATCTATAACCAGGTGAGTCTGGATGCAGATCTAGATCGGTCTGAGGGTCACCAATCTGATGTTCGGGATCTTCGGGATCGTGCCCACCAAAATAAGTCCAAGTCCCTTCTCCAAAATTCCCGTGAATGTACTTAGCAATGTTACCTTCTTGAGCTAACACCAAAGTGCCCACTTTTAACCGATCTATCCTGAACGAAGTTGTCAGGCCATAAAAATCCGAGATCACTGATGTGTGATTTTGTGTTAACATTGTTGGTACTGGATCGAATTTAGCAGAGAATTCAAAAAGAGAAAAAGCTCCTAGTTGTAACCTCCAAGGAGTGTTCACTTGATGTCCATCAATGTCACTGAATGAATTTATGGAAGTTCCTATCTGCAAGTTAGCATCTGAAAAAGCCATCGATGCCGACCAATCCATCTTTCTTGTAGCATCTGGATCTGGAGGGCTTCCATCAGAAAATGCTGCAGCTATATCTACATCCTCAGCACCTAGCGCTAACTCCAGAGTTTCTGTTGCTGAGCACATCGCCAAAAGAAACCCACCTTCTTCCACATAATCCCGGATCCTGCGAGCTACTGCTTTTTTAAGAGCCGGCACATCAGTAAATCCCAAGCGATCTGAGACCTCTTGGTTTCTCTCGACTTCCTCTTGTAGCCATGAAGCTCCAGCGTAGGTGATAAAAAATTTGGAATATTGCCCAGTAAAATCTTCATGGTGTAGATGGAGCCACTCATAATCTGACAACTCTCCATTCATAACTTCTTGATCCCAAACTGTCTCATAGGGAATACCTGAATACTCCAGAGCCATGGTGACAGCATCATCCCATGGAGCACTGTTCGGAGGAGTATATATGGCAATTTTAGGAGCTTTTTCCAATAAGACAGTTTCCATATTTGAGCCCGCGATCTCAGACCGAATTAAAGCCAATCCCGATCCAGTAACGGATTCTGTGGTTACACCACTTAGAGTAGCTCTTCGTCTGATACCGTCTACATCTGGCAAGAGAAACGATCCTCCTCTGTAATTCAGAAGCCACTCTGCACCTGAATATTGCTCTAACGCCCAATAGGCCAACCCGTAGGCTTTAAGATGATTCTTCTGTCTACTATCCATAGGCACCAATAGTGACTGGCTTTCTACAAAACTTGCCGGCAAGAAAAGAAAAGCTTGAATTAATAGAATAATTGTTCTCATTTGTTACATTCTCCCAAGACGCTGGAGTTCTCGTCGAGCTAAAGGCGTCAATGCGCTGTTCGGACGGGAAATGATTAGGTTTTCCAATATTGTCATGGCTTCCATACGTCCATTTTCAGACGTAGCCTTATATCTGGCCAGCTCAAGTGCGGCCACTGGAAATTCGTACGACTCAGAATGGTCCTTAACAATGTCTTCCCTAAATTCAGCCGCCCTATCATTCATCCCCGCTTCCTGGGCGATATAGGCTGCAAAAGAGAGGAGTACTGGTTCCCCAAATTCCCCAACATCCATAAGACCTAGTTCCAATACCGATAGAGCTTGTTTTGAATACCCTCTATGTTTCAAAACGGCTGCCTTTACTACGATTTCAAGATCAGCACCTTGGAGTCGATCCATTATCTCTAGAAGAGTGAGCACCTCTGTAGCTTGATGAGGCGGCAGGCCCGACAAAGCAGCCATCAAGCTAGCCTCAGCCATTGCTATCTCGTCATTAACCAGATGAAGATATCCTCTTTCGAGATCACTCCGAGGGCCTTCCACTCCCTCCAGTAGAGATTTTGCCATTGCTTCTTCCCCTTCTAAATCCAATGTAATCGCTAACAGTACACTTAGTTCGTCAACTTCTACTGCATCTGGAAACTCTCTCTTGAATTCTCTCAATTCGTCCAACCGTTCTGTCGTTCCATTCATTGGGCCCATCCGAAATCCTTCCGCAAGGGCTCTTCGTCTTTCTGAATTACCCTTAGGAAGAGCATTGGCTATAGCGTATTGAGCCGTCAAAGCCGTTAGGGTATCACCTGATTCAAGAGCCGCAGACACAATCCTGTAATTCAGCGCTTTTATTTCGGTTGCATCCAGAGCTTGATCACGCATGGCTTCATACGCCCACAGTGAGGCTTTCGCGCCATCTTCGACCTCCTCTGCTTCTCTTGCAAGTACCGTCAAAAATCCACGACGCGTTTGTGCTTCCAAATCTCTCAAGGCCATCTCAGCGAAATCAAGGGCTTTGTCCACCGAACCTGCTTCTAGGGCAATTCTAGTAGCGGCTCGAACTCGAGGTGTCGTTGTTGGTTCCTTTACCAATTCCTCAAGCAATAGTTCTATGGAATTCTGGCCTTCTTCGCCAATTGCAACAACCCGCCTAATAACCGCTGATGTTTGTGATCCGTCGTCTCCTATCCCTTTGGCCCAAGCAATAGCTGCAGAGTCGTAACGTCCCATTTCCATCAAAAGATCCCCTATCCTTAATGTAAATTGGGAAGGTTCTTTTAAGGATCGCTCACCTCTCTTTAAAATTTCCAAAGCTTCTTCCTCTCCGTAAATTTCCAGGAATATTTCACTTATCTTCCTATAAGGCTCAGGTTTGTTTCCGTCCACAATCAACCAATCCTCTGCAGATTTTTTCAGGTTGTCCAAGTCTCCCAACTCTTGATAGACCTTCAGGGCTAAATTCCTGGCGACCGCTCCACCAGAATTGATTTCTAAATAATTATCCACCAAGGGTAGTATCTCCTCCAAGGTTCCCTGTTCCCTAAATATTCTTTCGGCTGCTAGGAGACCGACATCTGAAGTCGGATTAGAAGACAATACAATTCTAAGAACCCTTTCTGCTTCTGCCAGGTCTCCCCTGCCCTCATAGCTCGAAGCCTCCCGAATTAATTGGCGTTCAAGGCTAGGGTTATATCGTTGGGCTATAACTTCTGTGGATTGAAAATGAGCTACCAGAAGAAATCCAGCACATATGTGCACACTTATGCGTATGATAAGTTGATTCAAGGTGTTCGACCTCGTTGACTGACCGTCCTATTTATACGATCAAAATATTCTAGAACCATCTGCCTAAAAGCTGGTGAGAGATTATTCATGACGTCAGAATCGGGTATTTGGAAAGGCAAGTATCCCATGTCCCTATCACTCAATTCATTGGCCTGAATTTTCAAGACATTCCCAGGTTCTTCGGATTCCCTTTCTTCAGAATATTCATCCTGTTCCAGGCTCCGTCCAGCATCCAGAAGTCTTTGGAACAACCTTTCCTGCCTTCGCAAAGTCTCGGCATTTAGGCGGTTGCCAGCGAGAAGCTCTGCTAACCCCAAAGCTTCTGAAGCTAGCTCGTCAATGTCCCCTAGGGCACTCCCTTCTTCAGGTGAATTCGACAATTCCGATAACTGCTCGGCGATCTCTTCCTGTAATCCAGAAAGCTCTTGTAGTTGGCTTTCCATTGTTTGGTCTCCCAGTTGCATAGGCTTCAATTGGCCTGTTTGGCTATTCACAGACCCTTGCTGTTCAGCGAGTTGCTGTAATTCTTCCATAGTTTGCTCGCCGGAACCCTGTTGGCCATTCTGGCCTGCTTCTTTTCCGGCAGCCATAGCCGTAAGGGCCAGCTGGTTCAAGGCGTCTATTACCTGCTCTACAGCTGGTGGCGAACCAGAAGGAATACCTCTCTGAGCGCCCAGGCTCTCTAAGGTTTCTTGTAAAGCCATCATAACCCGGCCCATTTGGGAGGACAAAGCCCGGTTTTCTTCCGTTCCGTAAGGAATGCTTTCTCCCAACCCGTCAGCCATTGCCTCCAAGCCCACCAAAAGAGCTAACTCATCTCCTCTTAATTGTTGGGCAGACCTTCCTCCTTGTTCTCTCATTTCGTCCCTCAAGCTGGCTTGTTCATTTGCCATGGCCAAAGCATCAGTAGCTGTTTGACGGAGAGCCTCAACGCTTGCTTGCATGGACTGACCAGCCATTTCTTGCTGAGCGTCTTGCATTTCGGAAGCCATCTCGGTTAACTCGGCAGCTGCATCCTTTGCTCTGGCGGAGGCGGATGACTGGTTTCCCATACGTAGATTAGTGCTCGCTTCTTCCATGGCACTTTGAGCCTTCTCATTTCTCTCCTGTGCCCTTGCAATAGCATCTCTGGCGTCCATCTCTCCAGCAGTTTCCAATTGATCTTCGAGTTCTTCTAGCGAATTTCCCAGATCATCTGCTCTGGTTTCCAGTTTTTCTTGCTGCTCCGCTCGAACTCGAGCGTCTACGGAATCCGTCATCGCTTCAGCCAACATTTCCTGGAGTTGTGACAGCTCCTGTGCTTCAGCAGCAGTCGCCCT
>CAWWAX010000031.1:0-16370 GCA_963935005.1 uncultured bacterium
TTTCACAAAATCCGTGATGAGGCGGAAACTCTCTATGTGGATAAAATTTAGTTCCTTTGAATAGGGGGGTAATTCGGACATTAACTAGTTTTGGGCTACATTCTATTCTGCTAATGACAAAGGAGTGTCCACATGGCGAAAAAAACCTATCTCTTACTACTAATAACCCACTTTCTGCCTTCGGTGATCCTCCACGGGCAAGCACCAACAGATTTAGAGAGCCTTGTGAGGATAGCAGATGTATTTATGGATCCAACATCTATGGAGCCGGTTGACGGGCCCGTGGTTCGTCTCTGGGAATCTGGTGAGCTGAGGGTGGTCGCGCGACTCAAAGACGGAAGGACTGATGGTCCGGTTAAGATGTATCATGATAATGGAGAATTGTCCTATGAGGCAGTACACCTGCTGGGCAAGCCTGAAGGAATAGAAAAAACCTACTTTCTGACTGGTTCTCTTTTCGAAGAAAGAACCTACAGAGCCGGAGTGTACGACGGCCCTTTCAGAAAATACTATGGAAACAACGTCTTAAATTACTCTGGGGGCTACGAGGAAGGGCTACAAGATGGTCCCTGGCTGAGGTACCATGAAAACGGATCGTTGAACGTCAGGGTTGATTTCCAGCGGGGAATTCAACATGGAATGACAGAAAATCTTTCAGCCGAGGGTGAAGTCAGAAGTAGGGGTATGATGGAAGAGGGAGCGCAGTGCGGGAAATGGATCGAAGAATTGATTTCAGTGACATATCCAGACTGTAAATTTTGAAAGTTGCCGTCTATACGAATTAATTTTTGATAGATATGGAATAGAATTTCTCCATTGTAAGGAAAGAGAGGTTGTCAGCAGCTCCGAAGAATTATTTTAGCACGGAGGTGTTGGAGAGATGGAATTCAAGAGGAGCTTAGCGGCTGGTCCCAAGCGTTGAGGATTATACTCCGGCATTCCAATGTTACGTAGAGCTACTCGTGTACTAGCTTCGTCCAATGGAATTCCATTGGCGAGCATTTCGTATTTTTCGTTTGGTGGCATTGAATCCGTGCCACGGCTGATAACATGATCACTGTCAAGAATGTCTCTCCATCCCAAATGTGGCAGGTACTTTGCCTCTGTTACTACGTCTATAATTCTTTCTGGCGTGAGGCTTGAGAGGCTCTTGAAATCTTTCATAACGAAATAAGTTTTTTGGTATTCGTTGATCGAGTAATCTGTAGTGGCTAAACGAAGTAAATCTCGATCGGATCTCGGATCTATGAGTATCCTAGTCGCTTCAGTCGATTCTATACTATAAGGCGTTTCACTGGGAGAGGAGAGTATTCCAGCCCCGAAGGCCGATAAGCGTTCATTCTGCATGACTAGGCCGAATTCGACCGTGTACCAATAGATCCTTCCTGCGTACAAAAGTAATTCCTCAGCTTCTTGCTTCAGCATAGCAGCTTGGTTTTCATCCTGAACATGGAGTAATTCTTTCTCCATATTACTGGAGATGCGCTCATGGGCTAGTCCATGGTTATTCATTACTTCAGCAACCTGTGGTATGGTGAAAGTTGCTATGTGTCCAGCTAAGTCATGACCTATGTCGGGCTCCTCTAGATAGTCCGTCCCCAGTGGCCTCATAAAGGTCGTCACTGGGAAAAATTTATGTCGGTGACAATGAAAAAAAAGTGAAGATGGAATGATTGTACTCACTGTGGCCAATTGCCAGCCAGTTTGTTGGTAAAGTCTAGCATTGAGCATATGATAATCAGGAATGACGGAGCCATTGATAGGAAAGGTATCCTCTCCTCCAAGGTATTCTGTGCAGGCGTAAAGCTCTTTGGTTTCTTTTTGGTCATTGATCAAACAAGCCCAGCTCAGGTGGTCTTCGAAAGTTAAGGAGTTGTAATCCTGGTGATTCTGAAAGGCTCCGAGATCGATTGTTGCTTTTGAAAGAGTACCTATACCAAAGGGTTGTAGGGAGCGCTCCACATAAGATGTGGCACGATCCTGAGCGATTGGGAAAGGTACATCTGTTTGGTGCACTAGGTTCTCAAGGAGATGTTTCCTCTCTTTGAAATCTAGCGGAGATACTGTGTTTAGGATTACACCGTGTTTCTTGGCGAATCCTTCTAATTGTTCGAAGGTAAATGACATGGAAAGAAAAGCTTTTGCGTAAAGATAGTCTGAGTCTGTCGTTGTTAAAGATAGCTCTGTAAGGGGAATGGTCTAGGGGCGCAACTCAGACTAGGAGCTTGCCACAGACTTGGACCTCTCCCATTGTGATGTTGGTTTGGAAGGCCCGGGTACATGAGTGGCTGCCAACTAACCTTAGGAAAATGATTTACCACTAAGGATAAATTTAGCGCGAGGATGGTTGGATCATGAAAGCAATTTGGTGGACCGGTTTATTGCCTGCAGTACTGCTGACTAGTTGTACGGTGGAGAGGACACCGATTCAGGGTGGCTCTCAAGAAATAGCTATAGATCATTATGTTGCTTCTCGCCCAGAAAATGTCAGCTGGGGATGGTTCCCTATAAACAAGGAGCCGGTACTCACGATAAAAACGGGAGAGACTGTACAGATAGATGCGCTTTCTCAAGCTGGGGCGAGCCAAGATGAGCACCCTGTTAGTTATTTGGAAAATTTGGGCTTACCCGCAGATGAAATCCACCAGGATGTCCTTGATTTTTGGGATTCAAGGGAAGGACGTCCAAGAGAAGGACGGAGTTCACATGTTATCACGGGACCGATTTATATTGAAGAGGCTATGCCTGGTGACGTCCTAGAGATTCAGATCCTGGACATCGCAACTCGTGCTTCCTGGGGGATTAATAGTACTAGTCCAAGCGGAGGAATATTTTCAGGCACTTATCCAGGAGCTCAACAAGGACAAACCCCTTCTGGGATGACTGGGTCGATTCGCCATTTGATTCGTACGTCAAAGACGGAAGCTGGAGAAGTGGCTTTATTTTCAGAGAATATTCAAGTGCCACTCGATCCGTTTATGGGTATTCTTGCGGTGGCTCCAGCCCCGCAACCTGGCCAGCCAGGAGTTACTGACTCTGGCATTCAGGGATCGAGACCTCCTGGCAATTTTGGGGGCAATCTTGACGTTAAAGACTTGAAGAAGGGGGCTACTCTCTATCTTCCCGTGCTACAACCTGGAGGCCTCTTTTATGTTGGTGATCCGCACGGCGTTCAAGGAGATGGTGAAGTCAGTGGCACAGCTATAGAACAATCCCTGACTGGCATTTTCAAGTTTGTTCTTCACAAGGACAAACAAATCAATGGACCCAGGGCAGAAAATGCTACACACTATATTGTTATGGGCATAGATTTGGATTTGGATAGAGCTGCAGTGAATGCTACGAATGAGGCTGTCATCTTTTTGGTGGAAGAAATGGGTTTGACGCCTGATGATGCCGTGTCTTTATCTAGTATTGCACTCGATCTTCGAATCAGTGAAGTGGTTGACCTTACTCAAGTGGTGTCAGGATTTATCCCCAAAAACATTTTTAATCATAGATAGATGGCAGGGTTATTTAGATCAAAAGAATGATTTTAATAGTGAGCTTGATGATGGGCCATCAAATCCTGCAATTCGTTTCTATTCTGTACCGCTTTTGTTAATGCGTGGATTTTTCAGTATGGAGAGCCTCAACCTCTCGCGAGCCATCAAAAAATTGATTAGGATGAAAAGATTTAAGCAAACTATGAGTATTGAGACTCATCTCCTGGAGAGCGTTCGATGTTACACGAGTACATCATGAAGGCAGGTTCTTACTTAGTAGCAGTAGTATTGCCCAGTATGCTTGCATGTACCGTGGAAAGCCCAATAGACATGGGAACATCCGGTCCAGGTTATGGTATCGAAAATGGAATAGTTCAACCGGTCAATCATTTGCCGAATCCTTATGAGACCGTTCGAAACTGGGGAAACCTTCCAGAAGGCCGCGAGTGGGGCTCCGTGAGTGCGCTCCATGTAGATGTGGATGGAGAATCACTTTGGGTTGCAGAAAGATGTGGAAGAAATTCCTGTGCTGGAGCGACTGTGGATCCAGTGTTGAAGTTAGATTCATCTGGGAATGTGGTGACAAGCTTTGGAGCAGGGTTGTTTATATGGCCTCATGGGATGGACGTGGATACAGAAGGTAATATCTGGATCACCGATGCTAGATCTGCAAACCAAAGAGAACTAGAAGAATTTCCGTCAGCTGTAGGTTTGGGACACCGGGTTATTAAGTTTAGTCCCGAAGGGGAGGTGTTGCTGGTACTAGGAGTGGCCGGAGAACCGGGGGGGCCTCCAATGCGTCATACGGAGCCTAATGATGTCATAGTTTCAGATAACGGGGATATTTTTGTAGCAGAAGCTCATACTGGTCAAGGTAGAAATGCAAGCGACGACACGCCTGCTCGTATAGTCAAATATTCAGCAGATGGGACGTTTCTTAAAACCTGGGGAACCTTTGGAGATGGACCAGGTGAGTTTCGGACGCCTCATGCATTAGCTTTCGATTCTGAAGGGAGGCTTTTTGTTTCTGACCGAGGCAATAACCGGATTCAAATTTTCGACCAAGAAGGTGTGTTCTTGGATGAGTGGAAACAGTTCAGTCGGATAAGCGGATTACATATTAGTGAGGACAACACTCTCTATGCCATCGATTCGGAGTCTGCTCCAGCAAGAAATAGTGGGTGGAGAAAAGGGCTAAGGATAGGAAGTGCTAGGTCTGGAGATGTTTGGTACTTTATACAACAACATGATGCATCTGTTCCATCCGGTGGAGGTGGCTTTGGAGCAATGGGTGAAGGAGTTGCAGTAGATGCGGATGGAAATATTTACGGTGGGGAAGTAGGGAGTGTTACTGGGCTGACAAAGTTTATCCCAAGATTGATCCCTTAACCGGACTGAGCCAGAGCACTGCTTTGAATTACCGATGAAAGGATCGATGAGTGAGGGTCAATATTTGGATGAGTTTCCGATCTCCGAGGAACACGTTTGTCTAAATCACGCTGGTGTTGGGCCGCCTTCGCAGGCATGCGTAGGAGCTGTGCAGAAATTCATGTGGGAACATTCAAGGGGAATGCACAGTTTTGACGACTTAGAGCTGGTAGCTGATCTGTGTAGACAACGATTTGCTAGTTTAATAGGAAGTGATCAAGAGGAAGTAGCTTTCGTCCGAAATACCTCCCACGGCCTGTCTATTGTAGCGGCCGGTCTAAGCTGGCGAGAAGACGATAGGATAATGGTAGCGACCGATTTGGAGTACCCATCTAATGTCTATCCATGGCTGGATCTGGACAAACGGGGTGTTGCCAAGGTCGACATGATTGATACGCCAGATGGTCTCCTGGACACCAAGTCAGTTCTGAAAACCATTCATAAAAAGACCAGAATGCTTGCGATAAGCTCGGCCAACTACGCTACTGGAGAAGTCATCGATTTGGAAGAATTAGGGGGCCTTTGTCGCGATCATGGAATACTTTTTTGCGTTGATGGAATCCAAACAATTGGGGTGCTTCCGATCGATGTCAAAAAGATAGGCATCCATTTTTTATCAGCCGACTCCCATAAGTGGATGCTGGGGATCATGGGCATAGGATGCCTATATGTGGATTCGGCTATCGTCGAGCAGGTGCACCCCCCTTTATTGGGGTGGAGGAGTACCACGAACCGATGGGATTTCGATACTCCGATCTTTGATCTGATACAACATTCTGGAAAATTTGAAGAGGGAAGCCTACCATATCCATTAATAGCGGGGTTTAGCCATAGTCTAAAGCTGATTAGTGAAATTGGTGTTGAAGTAATAGAAAGGCGAGTGAATGAATTATTGGAACTCTTGGCTATGAATCTTTCTCGACTGGGTTGTATCGTTGGCCCTGATCCATCTGTTCGCAAGCATATTCTCACATTCAAACATGATTCACTTGATACTGAATGGGTTTTAGAAAAACTAGCCGAGTCAAAGATAATAGTGTCAATGAGAAGGGGACGAATCAGAGTTTCACCACATTTCTATAACACAGAAGCTGACATGGCAACCCTGTCTGATAGGGTCGGATGTCTTCTGGAAGATTAGCGTCGCACTCTAGCGATGTCCTTGACAAGGTTCCGTATTTCCTCGCTCCTTCCGGTTTCTTCTATGGCAGACCATAAATGTTGAACAGTCTCTTCGTCCACCAATCCAGCTGGGGATCTAGGAAAAACTGCCAAACCTCTAGAGGCTCTGAATTGTTCTACGGCTTGTATCATGTCATGGTCGTAAAATATACCCACTTCAGCAGACAGATCTTCAGGAAGAGAAAGGAAACCCAAAGCATTTAGAATGATACCGAGTTGACGAACGTCCGCTCCGTCAAATCTTTGCAGTTGCCGATAACCTAAAGTTTCAGAGACATTGTTGTAAATCCTTCGCAGCTCAACCACAGGCTTGGATCCTTCACAGACACTAATGAAGGTTGTGATACCATCTGGCCTTCTAGAAAACCCGGGTCTTGGGTCAGCGACCTTTACGGCGGCTGATTGGATTCGTCCTTTCCGTTGATCACCACCAGCTAGTTGGCCCGCATAGAGGGCCTCGATCAATCGGTCACCCAGATGTCTTCCACTGTGAATTGTAGATTCAAATGAAGCAGAAACAGCAGCTAAAACCTCAGCTCCAACTAGGCCGTTTCCTTGAGTTACATAGTCCGGGCCTGACCGGTGTCCAGTCCAAGGATTAGTAGAAGATCCTGTGTGCTGAGCACTTTGTCCATCAATGCTTATGAGTGCCACCTGCCTTCTATGTGCAAGGGTATCTTCTGCCAGGGCTATGTTTAGAGCATTTGCTGGATCCAGTCCGTCTTCGATCATAGCTAGCAACTCTTCACCATAGGCCACTCTTGTAGAGGCCTGTGTTGCAACTGCCCCTACACCAGCTTTCACCCAAGGAACACCATTTCCGACACAAGGTCTACGAGTAGTCACTGCTACTCCAGATTCGCCCGTGGAAGGATCGACTCCCGCAATAGAGAATGTCTCAAACAGTAGCTCTTCTCCTGACCAACTTGGTGGTTCCTGCGATGAGCTTTCCATTGGAGAAACAACAAAGAAAATACCTAACAACAAGACAATTGGTGACATAGTAGTAATCCCCACTGGAAATCATAGTGTAGAAACTAAAAGTCTATAATGCTTCGTTCCTTGCTAGGCAGGCAACAGTTCAGGTTGAAGATTGCTTAGTAGCATGAGGCAGGACACTATCTACCTCGGCCACCGAATCCTTCTGTTCCCCTGAAGCGATTATTAACAACATTGTTGAAGATCGATCCAAACTGAAAGGAAAGGCCAACGTCGAAACCATATCTATAGTTTGTTGCTTGAGCTTGAAGGTTTAGCAAGGCTTCTTCGTCAGTGATTCCTCCCCCCGCTAGCCATATCTGATCGTCGACCCAAGAAACATTGCCTCTCAAATTCAAGCTCAGCCCTCTAGTGATTCGAACATCGGCATTGGCACTTAGTGACACATTATGCCGGTCTATATCGTGCAGGAAATGTGAAGCCTTTGCTTCCAAAGAAGCATCCCCCCAGGTCTGTCTTTGCGAAAATTCAATTTCGGCGGCTTGTTCCCAGCGAGTTTCTTCGAGTTTGCCCCAGATAGTTTCTTCGAAATATTCTCGATAGGCTGGCCCGATGAGATATGAAAAAGTGAAGGCTCTTCTAGTGGCTTCTGGGTATGGGAATACGCTGTATTCAATTGCCGGTGTTAATTCAAATCTTATTTTTTGATTATATCGTTCCATTCGGCGACTCTCAAAACGGGTACCTATGGACCAATGGTCCGTTAGAGCATAAGCAGAGTATTGATTGACCGACCAATCGACTCGGGTGTCTTTAAAGGTGCCGGAGGTCAATTCCTGTTCGATACGGTTTGAATTCACGCTGACTCTGAAATTGTGTTTCCAGGTAGGGGTGACCTTAGAAGCATTAAAACTCCCGTTAGTTCTCAGTGTCTCTCGAGACGATTCACCATCAAATTCTCCACTGGTATTCAACCGGAAAACCCAGAGATTCCAAGGATCTTCAACTTCGTCTCTGGACACTATTCTCTCGCTTGCTAAGTTTTCGTTGAGTTCAGTCCCGATGAGATTTACGATCCCTCTATAACCGGCAACATCGGCAAACCTGGCTAGCCCTATTCCCAGTGTGTGGACACCAGAATCAGTCCATTCTCTAGATGTATCCGTTGGGGATGCAAAAAATTGCATTTGATCGGTATAGTCAGAAAAAGATCCCAGGCCGATATAGTCGACCTGCATCACGACACCTCCAGATCCAGTCGAGGTAGATGTTGTGATTACATGCAGGTCTGCATCACTCTGATCTCGTACCCAGGAGACCCAGGGTATCTGGATACGGATTTCATTAGAGAGCCTACAGGTTTGTCCTTCACAATCGAAGAAAATTCTCGGCAATCGATTGCTTTCAGAAGTCTGACCTGTGTCTTGTCCGAGTAGGGAAGAAAATCCGAAGGACAGGAGGAAGAAACAAATAATTCCTCCTGTGTAATAAGGAGAAAAAAGCAATTGGAATACTGAATTTCGCAAATTTTTCCTCAAAAACCTGACATTAATCACGGTATGACTGTAACCTTCAATAAGACTGATTTATTTGGAGTAATGTTAATACATCCAGCCTGACTGTCTAAGGTAATCACCAGGAAGCCGATCACAAAGAGCCTGATGTATGAAGTAGCGGCTCCAGGGATGGAAGGAGAGTGAATCTCCAGGAATTCACGTGGTTTTCACTTCAAGCTGCGTCCGCCATCAATGAAGATTGTAGTTCCAGTGATGAGTCTGGATTCTTGGTCGGAACAGAGGAAAATAATAGATCCCACAATGTCGTCTGGTTCGCCTATGATTTTAAGGGGTATGTCACTCAGGATCGAGTTCTCGAATTCGGGTTTTTCTAAGTCCTTTGAATTCATGTCAGTAGAAATCAATCCAGGTGCAACAGCATTAACCCTGATCTTGTTAGGAGCAAGCTCTAAGGCCATTTGCTTGGTCAACATGCCTACTCCAGCCTTGGAGACAGAGTAGTGAGTCAGATTGGGAGCGGTGACACTCTGCAGCACGGATGAAATATTTACTATAGAACCCTGCACTGCATTGTCCACCATCTTGGACGCTACTGCTTGACCCATCAGGAAATAACCTTTTAAATTCGTTTCCATTATGGCCGTCCATTCAGCTTCTGGGATTTCCAGGAATGGAGTTCTAGTCAAAACGCCAGCATTGTTTACCAGGATGTCAATTTCTCCTAGAAAATCCAGTGAGGTCTGAACGATTGTTTCTACATTGCTGGGTATGTGAGTGGCTCCTTGTACCGCTAGTGAACGAGAACCCATACTTCTAATTTGCTCGACTACCTGGTGTGCTGCTGTCTCTTGTGATAGGTAATTGACAACGACTTCAGCACCTTCTTCTGCTAGCTTCAGTGCGACCGATTTTCCGATTCCACGTGATGCACCAGTCACGAGTGCTCGTTTTCCTTGCAGTCTCAATGAGTAGCCTCTATAGGAGTTTTAGTTTGTCTAATTTAAGAGTTACGTTCCGGTAGTGTGGCGGCAGGTCTATTTGGTTTTTTAGCTATCATTTCTTCTAAAAAATGGCCTGCTCTTTCTATTTTAGTGTGCACGTATGGAAGGTTGTACTCGTTGGCTTCACCATAAAGGGGCATTCTGCCCACGACTTCTAACCCCGCATTTTCTGCCCAGCTCAGTTTATCCGGATTGTTGGTCAGGATCAGTATACGATTGACTCCCAATTCGTTGAGAATTTTCATCCCTACGTTGTAATCTCTTTCGTCAGATTGAAATCCTAAGGCACAGTCGGCATCGATCGTGTCTAGGCCTAATTGTTGGAACTGGTAAGCTCTAAGTTTGTTACTGAGCCCTATTCCTCTGCCTTCTTGGTTTAAGTAGAGGAAAATCCCTCCGTTGTTTTCACTAAAATAGTCTAAGCTCTTGTGGAGTTGTTCTCCACAATCACACTTGAGACTGTTGAAAAGATCGCCCGTGAGACAAGCGGAATGGATCCGGATAGGGACAGGATCCTCCCATTGTTCTGGACTTCCTACTAATACTGCCAAGTGTTCGAGGAGTGTGTTGGATTCACGGAATAGTATAAAACTGGTATCTATCGAGCCTTTCAGTGGAACGGTTGCCTCGCTGATTCTAGTTATTTTTGAATTACCAGCATCGGTGAGTTTAACGATTTCGGAAGCAGTGGTAGTTAGGATGTCATGTTCTTTAGTGAAGTCCAATGCTGTTTGTTTTAGGTTGTCCTCCATTCGACAGCTTACAACAGCAGGGATGAGCCTAAGAAGACGAAGAAGTGACAGAGATTCTGATTCAGCACGGCTGGCTGGTCCCAATTCTATGTCTTTGGATTGATAGATACCGAAAGCCAAGAGTGTTAATTGATCTAAATCGCAGTTCGGTTCGAGTGCAATGGATATTGCTTGGGGTTTCTCGTCAGACATTGCAGGGGTTTGAAGTCCCAGGGATTTTGCTCTATTACTGGTGATGATGAGTTTCAGGCCGGTATTCGATAAACCTTTCAGATCATCCAAGTATGATTCAGTCAGATTTTCGACAGGGGCAAGTATAGACGAATCCCCAGTTTCAAGGCCTTCTTCTGGCCTGATCCAGATGGGGCGTCCTTGCCGTATTTCAAAAAGTGCTCTTTCTGCACTATACATGTAACTTAAGTCCTCCAAGAAGAAAGCTTTCCTAGGACCTCGCAGCACCTAGTGTAAGTTTAAGTGTCCTGTGGCGCACTACCAGGTCAAGTTTTGTTTTAACATTTTACGGGGGTTTTCCATTGGTGGTTCTAGTGAAACACTTGAATGTTGTTTAGGGTCCTTCATTTGCGTTAGATAATCACCAAACGAGATGTCCACGTCTGGTGAAACATCCCCTTCGAGTATCGAAAATAATTTCAATCTTTCGCTCCATTCAAGTAGCACCCTGTCAGTTGTTAGGCATATGATCGGATTGGCTAGTGCTAGCCCCATGAATATTGGTAGCATCCAAAGGAAAAAGAGAGGGCTGTACCAGATAATTAGTGACGCCCAGATTAGACAAGTTGTGGAAATAAATAAGGTGCTCCTAAACGCTCTGCTCCATGAAACTTCTGTGTCTCTGTCTTCTGAAGGCTCCCAGTTGGTTGTTCCACCAGTGAGAAATCTGAAAACGAATGCAGTGTGATAAAACATCAGTATCGGTGACAGTAAAATTGCAAATATAATTTCAAGGAGAAAGCTCAGCACTAACAGCGGGGCTTCCCTTGGATTCTTTAGGGTCGTAATAAGGTAAACAGTCAGGGATAGCAGTTTGGGCAGGAAAAGAATGCAACCAGTTATGAGGAGAGGTGACAGCATCGGGTCCCAAGATCCACTAGTAAGTTTGATTGAAGGAAAGTAGGGTTCGAGAAAGAAAAAGGTGGTGCCAGTTTGAAGGGATAAAATATAGGTGGTGCTGGCGAGTAACAGACCAAGCCATAGTAAGGAAGAAAGGTAGCCCATTGCACCCATTAAGAAATGTATCCGGTTCATAAAGTGTATATCCTTGGACACCACTAAATGAAGATGTTGCAGGCTTCCTTGGGCCCAACGGCGCTCTCTTTTTACATAAGAAAGAAGATCTCCCGGGACCATTTCATATGTTCCCTTGAGATGTGGTAACAGAAAAAGATCCCATCCCGCTCTCTTTAAAAAAGATGCTTCTACGAAATCGTGACTAAGTATTTCCCCGCCAAAAGGGGGTTTTCCAGGGAGAGATGGCAATCCACATGTTTCAATGAATGCACTCATTCGTATAATAGCGTTGTGGCCCCAGTAGTTTGCACTATTTGAATACCAGAAACTTTGACCCCAACTAATTAGAGGGCCATATAGAGAACTGCTAAACTGCAGAATGCGACCGAATAGTGTTGTTTGGTTCGTAGGGATGGGCGCGGTCTGGATTAAACCTGCCTGAGGATTCAACTCCATCAGTGACACTAGTTCGACCAAGGTTGCGCCCTCCATGATGCTGTCCGAATCAAGTACAACCATAAAGTCGTAGTTGCTACCCCAACGCTGACAAAATTCAGCTATATTCCCAGCTTTGTGTCCGACATTTAACACTCTGTGTCGATAGTAGAGGTTAATGGCTATTGGCAGGGTTTGTTTCAGTTCCTGACATCGGGATTTTTCGGATTGTAGGAGGTCGACTTGGTCGGTATCACTCAGGATATATGCGTCGAAAGAAGAGGAACTCGTGAGAGCTAGGGAATTCAGGGTGGTTGCCAGGCAAGCCATCGCTCTATCTGGATCTTCGTTACGGACAGGCATCACTAGTGCTGTCCTGCTTTTTATTGCTGGAGGGGTGATGTTCGAAGTTTTCAGCCCTTGCATAGAAGTGATGTCGATTTTTAGGCAGATTAAGAAAAAACCAAGTACAGCATTCCAGAAAGAGATCGATATCCAGCAAAATGTTAGAGAGAAAAGTAAAAATATTACTATTTCTAAGGGTGTGATTCCATTCGAAAATAAAACACGGCCTGTCAGATAGAAAAAGGCTAGGTTCGTGGCAAACACCAGTGCGAAAAAAAATGTTGTGCGCCAGCTTTTAGTCGATTTCAAGAACGATAAATTCGAGAGAAGGGGAAAGCGCATGAGTGCAGGTCTCTTAGGGTATTTCTGGATACCATACATAACTCCAGGTTTCAGTTATCGGTGTTTCGTTTTTTTTGAGGGATAATGTCAAAACAGAAACACTTTCAGTATCTGGAATGAATTTAAAAGTCGCTCTCCATTCATTTTCAAGGGGGAGTTTGATAAGCACAAGTTCTGAAAATTCACCTGAAGTTAAATGTAAATCGGGAAGTATCGCTACTTCATTGGTAGCATCAAGGTTAGGGATGTCTTCGAAATCAATAACGAACCGTCGATTTTCTACAGGAGATGCAGGGATTTCTCCAGGTAGACCAGCTGATCCTGTTATTGTGCGCTTGACTTGGCCCAAGGTTTGAGACGGATGTCGATCGTTAAAGGTGTCCAGAACATAGGAGTAATGTAATGTATCGCCTTTGTTTATTTTTTCTTCGGGAACCCAGTAGGAAACGATATTATCGTTGAATTCTTGAGAAGAAGGAATTTCTAGGAGTTCTACCTTTCCAGGCCCCCAGTCAGCATTGTTTAGAGAGACCCACTGACTTGGCCTTCGATGATACTGTGCTTCAAGATCCAAGAATTGAGAAAATTCTCTGGATCTTTGTACCAGGCCGAATCCACTGAGATTTGTTGTCACGAAGGAATTGAGCCGAACTCTTTGCCGATTTCTAAGGGGACGCCATTCCCAAGCTTTGTCATTGGTCCCTACGAGGAGTCCGTCTGAGTCATGGATTTGAGGGCGGTAGTCGTCAAATTGCGAGGCTTGTTCGGGTCCGTACAAGAACATGCTTGTCAAGGGAGCCACTCCTAATTTCTCTATGTTTTTTCTTGGGTAAAGGTAGGATGTAACTTTGAGTGAAGTAGTCTCTCTGGCAGCTAATTCGAATTTATATGCTCCAGTAATAGAGGGGCTTTCGAGCAGCGCATAGAATTCCAGTGTTTCTGTGTTGTGATCTGGTTGCACAAGCCAAAACTCAGTGAAGATTGGGAATTCCTCAGGCCTATTAAGACCAGAGTCTATAGCAAGACCGCGAGATGAGAGGCCATGGGCTTGACCAGGTCCTAGCAACCTAAAATATGAAGCGCCTAAAAAGACGGCTAGTTCGTCGGCGATATTTGGCTGGTTCAGAGGGTAATGGATGCGAAATCCAGCGTAGCCAGGAATCGAGGAACCCTTGATGGTCGCTGGGGCAGGATAGTCATACTGAAACAAAGATTCATCAAACAATAGTGGATGCAGGGTCTCTTTCGTCTGGTCCAGGACAAAGATCTGTATCGGTTTTTTGTACAAAAACCCAAGGTGAAACATCTGGATTTCAAATGGGCTCTCACCCTTCCAAAGTGCTTTTTCGGGACGGTATCGTATGGATCGATATTGCTCGTAGTTGAGTTCATTTAGAATCTGAGGAATATCTAAAGCGTCTTGTCTTTCTGGTTCCCTGGAGAGAGATTCGGCTAGACTTTGCATGTTTTCCCATGGGCTACCAGAGATCAGCCTGGGTGAAGAGGGATTGTCCCCCTTAGACTGAATTGTGGCGGCTTCGTTTGGGATTGTGTCATTGCAGGAAATCAAAAAAATGATTAACAGTCCTAGCAATAAGGTGGCCGGAATGGGTTTCATGGGTCTATCCTTCGGGATACGGACTAGGACTGATTTCCAAAAGATTTTCATAAAGACATAGTTGGGGGAGGTTATAAGCGTTGCTGAGGTTGTTGTTAGTTGTTGTTCTTGTCAATGGTTTAGTGACCTTTCCACATTGGATATTATCTGGGTTTGAAGACATTGTAGTAGTGTCTTTAGAAGCCCTGACTATTGTAGGTATCTTGGGCCTAGTTCCCAGGGGTGTACTGGCTCGTAGATTGTCCTACGGAGTAGCTGTATTTACAGTACTTCTGTTGGTATTGGCCGTGGCAGATGCTATTCTGCAGATAGCTTTAGGCAGGCTACTGAATCTTTATCTCGACGTTTTTCTCCTTCGACCCGTTTATGAGTTATTAGTAGGGAATATTGGCGGAGTGGCAACGGGGATGGTTCTCGTATTACTGCCAATTGGTATTGGCTTTTGCACGTTGCTTTTAGGAAATCTAATAAATCCCAATCGAGCCTCAAGGAAACGAGGATTAGTGAAAGTAGTTTGTCTGGCTTTTGCAGTATTTGGAGGATCTGGAATTTATGGTTTGGAACTCCCAGTTCCACAGGAAAGAATTGCTACTCCGTTAATCCGAGTGGGAATACAGCAAACCCAACATTTCTTCAGAATGCTCAAGGAGCGTGAAAGGTTCACTGCAGAGATTAAGGATAACCAAGAAAGAGAAGAGACACGTCGGCTGAATCTGAACAAACTTAAAGGAACCAACGTATTTCTGGCTTTTGTTGAATCATATGGAATGTCAGTGATTTCCGATGATCGTTTTCAATCGGTGATGGGTCCTCGTATGATTGATTTTGAGAGAAGAATGGAGAGAGCGGATATAGGGGTTGTGAGCGGATCCCTTGTAGCTCCCAGCCAGGGAGGTCAGTCATGGTATGGGCACGCAGCGATTTTGAGTGGACTGTGGGTAGATAATCAATTGCGTTACGATTTACTTCTAGCAGAAAAACCTGAGACATTGATAGATGACTTTAAAAATATTGGGCACAAGACAATTGCGTTAATGCCGGCTATTACTAGATCATGGCCGGAGGGTCAGCGATTTGGGTATGACCAGATTTTTACACATGAAAATATAGACTACGCTGGCCCCCCTCTGAACTGGGTTACTATGCCAGATCAATTCACGTGGTCATTCCTCCAAAATAATATCCGTCAGGGTAGTGATGGTGCACCCTTATTTGTGGAATTAGGTTTGATTAGTAGTCATGCTCCTTGGACTCCTATCCTCGAAATATATGATGATTGGAATTCAATTGCAGATGGTAAAATATTTATGGAATGGAGGGATACGGGGCCAACCCCCAAAGAACTTTGGATGGATCATGATGAGGTGAAGAAGCATTATGGTTTGTCCGTGGATTATGCCATCAACGCTATGACGGGGTTCGCCGAACAGTATATAAAAGAGAGGGATTTGCTCATTGTCTTAGGCGATCACCAAGCAGCTCCTTTAATTACTGGTGATGATGCCAGCAAGGCAGTTCCAGTACATGTGATCAGTAAGAATCAAAACTTATTGGAACCCTTTTTGGAATGGGGTTTCATCCCGGGTGTAGTCCCAAAAAACACAGCAGATGTTCCAGGAATGGATTCTTTTAGGGGGATGCTCTTGGAAGCGTACAGCGATTCAATCCTTTCCCTGCAAGAGGGTAGATGATTCTGTTATCTAGAGTAGCTAGCTTCCTAGGTTTAGCCAGGTCATTTTTGATTTACTGGAGGCCCGGACGACAGAAGGGTTTACGTGACTTCTATTCCACGCTCCTTTCTCCAGGAGACTTAGTCTTCGATGTGGGCTCTCACCTCGGAGACAGGTCCCTGGCTTTTGCTTCTATAGGAGCAAAAGTAATCTCAATAGAGCCACAACCATTGGTCAATCTGTGGCTAAGAAAATTAGTTGGAGACCATGACGGGATCATTATAAGGCAAGAGGCAGTTGGCAGTTGTTCTGGAACTGGTGACTTGTCGATAAGCGATTGGACACCTACCGTCTCAACCGTAGCGGGTTCATGGAAAGAGAGGATAGTTGAGGCGAATCCGACTTTTA
>CAWWAX010000032.1:0-16135 GCA_963935005.1 uncultured bacterium
TTTTGGGTGTCTATGATCAGCAGATCTGCTTTTTTCCCGACTTCGAGTGTGCCTAACTGGTCCGATTGTTGAACAGCTCGGGCGCCGCCTTGGGTAGTGTCGGCGAGTATGTCTTCGGGTTGGGGTTGGAGCCCAGGGACTTCATCGCCATCACGATTTCGTCTGATTCGCTCGGTGAGTAGGGCGATTCGCATGACTTCAAATACGTCATTGGTGTTGTTGTCTGTGCCCAGAGCTATGGGACATCCGGCAGCCCTAAGTGCAGGGATCGGTGGACTCACCCCACGATTGGCGGCCATCCCGGCTTGATGGGAAATAATTGTGTTCGATTTTCCGAGTAAAGCAACTTCCGATTCGTTGACATATCGGGCATGTGCGGCGAATAAACGAGGACCCAAGAAATCATGCTGGTCCAGGTAGTGTGTTGGTCGAACCCCGTGGTATTTGACCATAAACTCGAATTCTGCCCGACTTTGGTTTAAGTGGATCGTATATCCTACATCATTTTCTTCAGCGAAATTCCTAATGGCCCTCAGGAGTTCTGGAGAGGATGTTTCGGTGAGTCCGGCAGCAGGGAATACGCTGATCCGACCCTGTTCGGCTCCATGCCAAGTGCTGAAGAGGTCATGAATTCGCTGCATTCCCTCATCTCTTAGCCTGGCAGAAAACTTTGGAGGTTCGGCCTGTGAAAAAGCTTCCGGAGTCATTGGGCCGCGAACATTTTCAGCGTCTCGAACAGATTCAGCGAACACACAACGCAATCCTGTTGCGGCCAATGCAGCAGCATCCCGAAGGATGTTGCCAGTATTTTCTACAATGGTCGTGGTTCCCGTTTTTATCGCCTCGAGAGCAGCCACTTTCACCATCAGGATATCTTCCTCTCCTTCGAGGAGACTGTTGGGAGAAATAGATAGATTGGCAGTGTTAGGGAAACCAAAATCTTCATTGAAGCCTCTAGCGATGACTGCGCCCATATGAGCATGACAGTTTATCAGGCCTGGAAGGAGGGCTTTATGTGTACCGTCATAAACTTCGGCTTGGGGATACAGTTCCAGGACCTCTTCTGTCGAGCCGATAGCGACAATTTCCGATCCTTCAACGGCTAGGGCTACGTTGTTATGGACTGTATCTGGGTTAACTACAGTTGTGTTGGCAAACACTAACGCGGAACCCTGCTGGCCATTTCTCGGTGCTACTGATTCTGCATGGAGTCGCTTGCTTTTTAAAAAGAGCCCGGCACTACCCGCTCCTAGGATTAGTTCTCTTCGGCTTAGATTCGATGATTTACTATTCTTGGGATCTGCCATCAGTCTCTCCCGATTGTTTGGATGTTCTTTTGTGGATTGTTTCTGGGTTAATCGGATTTGAACCTCTGTTTGCTATAATAGGTTTTGTATAGACGATTAGCTACGTATTTTTGTTTACCACTTTCACCAACTAAGGTCGTATGAATAAAATCGGCTATGCATTGCTCACCGGTTCGCTGATAATGAGTCTGTTGGGATATATCAGCTGGACGAATGGCTTTATTTCGTTTCTCCCGGCTTTTCTTTTTATTTCTTTTGGAAGAAAATCCTGATCTAGCTGGGAAGGTGTTTCGCTAAACCTGGAAGAGTCGATTCACCTTGATGATGAGGCCACGGTTTTCCATTTGGGACCATCGGTCGAAAATGTCGGTTCCGCGGTCTTCGGTATAAACGATAAATACTTCGCTGCCAGGCGCCCACTCCCAACGCAATCTGAAATTTCCACTCAAGGTATTGCTTCGCGAATTATATTGGACCAAGGTGCTCACGTATGCCCTAGGAGTGAGGGTATAGTTCAACCTAGTGATTGCGACATGTTGATCGAACTGTCCCTGTGGAAGAGAGAGCCAATTAAAAGAAATACTAGGTTGAAGGGAGAATTGAGGAGTGATTTCCATACGGGCACGACTCATCCCTAGAGAAGTGACAGTACCTCCGTAATATTCGCCTCTTCGGACGGATAAATTTCCTGAATACGGACGCTGCGGACCAAAGGTATAATCCATTTTAACATCAGGAAAAGAGTAGTCCCCTTTGGTAATGGTGGCGCCTGAAATATGAGCGTCTTCTAATAGATTTTCGTAAGTATCGATGTAAGTGATTTTGAATTGATCACTATTTTCCAATTCGACTTTGAATTCGCCAGCACGATTTTGATTTTCTAGTATTCCAGTCCGTTCGTTTTCGAGGTGTCCCAAGTCAAATTGAAGGCTGACCTGACGGATCCATGAAATCGATGTCGGGCGAGGACTGAAACGCCCCATGGCGGCTGTTTGCCTGAAGTCTTTTCTTCGAACAAACCCCATTTCTGGATTGAAGTCAGAACCTACCACTAAATGGTCTAGGCTTCCTCCCCACTTGTCACCAGCGTAGTCGATTTTTCCGTTATAGCTGCCGTCCATACCGTTCAAGCCCTCAGTAGCTGTTTTAGCGTAGTATGTTGTCAGGCTTAAGTTGTCCGAGAATCCGAACGAACCATCTATCCCCCATCCTTGATTGGAACCTAAGGAAGAAAGGGACCGGGAACGGTTTTCAAAAAGCATCCCGATGTTACTTCGACTGAAGATATCCCTCCTTAAACGCAGTACGGAAAAATTTGTGGACATGGCATCAACAGATTCATGGTCGTCAGTCTGAATAGTTACTAATCCGACGTCGAAGGAAGCGATTTTTCCGGTGACACGTCCACCGCCTAAAATCGGGATCGGTGTTCCGTTCTTTAAACCGATATTTCGACTATAGAAGAGAGTGGGAACGGCCCCCTGACCCCGACCCTGACCTCGACTTCCACTACTCATGCCTCTAGGGCCAAAATTGAAAAGGCCAGAATTTTCTACGAAAAATTCTCTTTTCTCAGGCAATCTGAGAGAAAATCGGGTCAAGTTTACTTGTTGTTCATCAATCTCAACCTGTGCAAAGTCAGTGTTATATGTGAAATCAGCAGTAAGGTTTTCCGTAATGCTATACTTGATATCTAGCCCTGCGTCAGCGTACCTGTCATTGGATATAATTGGATCAGCTGCCAAGTCTGTTCTGATTCCAGAAATTGCATAGGGTTTCAGTTCTAAGTTGTTTCCAGCAGGTGGGGCTTCGATTCCCTCTAGCGTTGCATACAGAGACACACGATTACTTCCCGCAGCTCCACCTCTTGCTACAGCACGCGGGACAGGACTGAGGAAAATCCATTCGTTATTACGCATGATTGACCGTCGCGTTTGAACTCCCCAGGTTTGATCTTTGCCTGGCCTATATCGTAGCGACCTGAAAGGGATAGCAATTTCAAGGGACCATCCGCCGTCGAAGAGGGCAGTACGGGTGTCGTGGATTGGGTTCCAATTCTTATTGACGTTGGTTTCATTAGTGATTTGATAGTCTGCGATTCCGCCCAGAGGATTTACGTACACTCCTACCCCATTCCGACGATCATAAAAGGTGTCAAACCAAATACCAAAATGGTCGTTGTTTCTCAGTTCACCTTCATCCCTTCGCATTTCATTTGCTATCCAACCATCTGGCCCCGAAGAATCCCATATTTTGGCAGAAACATAAACATTTTGATCATCGAATCCGATCCATAGTTCTGTTAGCTCACTGGGTCTTCCGTTTTCCTCTGGTAGAGTTTGTGTGAAATCGGAGATGGGATCAATTTGCTCATAAAAGGGCTCATCGATAACTCCATCTATGTTGAGTGGCTGACTGATTCTGTAGGCCCTTAAAACCATTTGTTCTTTTTTGGTTGTCTGCGAGGCCAGGATAGGTCCTGATGTTTTCACTGAGTTTTGCTCTGGCACTTTATACTTTGCACCGGCTTGGCCAGGAGAAGAAGGTGTTGGGAGGATCTGGGCTACAACAGGTCGACTGGTCAGCACAGTGATGGCTAGGAAACACAGGAGAAAGATTGTCTTGGCCAATTTATGAACTTCTTGTGAGAGTCTCGGTTGTAATAACAATTTCTACTTTAGAATGTAGGCCCTCTGTAAGAAGCCATTCCTTTAGGGATAAAGTTAAGATAGCGCTTTGGGTGAAAACAAGTGCGCGAATGGCATTTAATTTATTGACTATTCCATGCTATTTTTAGGAATCACAATCTCAATGGAGAGTTAGAATGGGCAAACAAGGTGCCGCGTATAAGATTTTTGGCTTAGGTGCAATACTGGTAGTGGCGTACGCTATTATTATGTTGGTGATAATTTTGTCGACATGGTAAATCTGGGATAGAAACATGGAAAATCCTATTAATTTTCAGTCCAAATTTGACTTATTCAAAGATCACTGGTCACCCAAAGTCATTGCGGAAATGAACGACTATCAATTCAAGGTAGTAAAGATAAAGGGCGAGTTTGTTTGGCATTCTCACGAGGATACTGATGAGGTGTTCCTGGTCATCGATGGATCTATGAATATTGAGTTTGAGGATAGGGTCGTAGCCTTGAAGGACGGTGAGATGATGGTTGTTAAAAAAGGTGAGAGACATCGTCCATTTGCTGAAGAGGAGTGCAAGGTGTTGTTGATTGAACCGAGAGGTGTTGTGAATACCGGAGATGAGAGAAGTGACCTGACTGCTCCTATGGATGTCTGGCTATAAAGTTATGGTCGATTTTAGATCGATCTTGTGGGTCTTGCTGTTCTCGCTATTGAATCCTTTAAAAAGTGCTGGTCAATCTCTTGAATGGGCAGTGCAACCCAGTGTAATCTTGGATGAACTGAATGAGCCTTACCAAGAAATCGGTCCTGGCATTTCTTTCTCCTCGCTCCTATCACCCGAAGGGCGATTCGCCTATGGTGTGTTTGCCAACTTGGCTAGAACAGATTTTCAAGTTGGTGATGACTCAATGCACCGAAATTTTGCCTCTATGAGCCTAGATCTTAGGATGATGACAGATGGAGACAGGGCAAGATTGGCATTGTCCTTGGGTCTTGGCATCTCCTTATTCGATGATGCCAATGAAACAGATATGGATTTCAGAAGTAGTGCGAATGGAGCAGAGATGTTTGTACTGGGCTTAGAAGGACAATTTCCAGTGACTTCTTCTTGGGGGATATCTGTTTTCGCTAGAAGCCAGATGAATGGCTGGTTTTATGGTCTATTATCCGAAGAGTATGGAATCGAACCCTCTTTTCTGTTCGGGTCAGGGGTTTATTTCCGGTAAATCCACCTAATGATTTAGATGATTTTTGTAGGGATCGCACAGTTTATTGAAAGTTCAATCTATGTTTAGATCATTTCCTTCGTTTTTCAATGTGAGGTCATGATCTAGATCTATTTCCATCCCTTCGATCCATATAGTGGCACGGTTATAGAGCAACGCTGAGATGCTTCCGGTTGTAAATCCCACCATGGCAAATAGGACAGGCATACCGAGAAGGGCTGCGAAAGCAAAGATCGTTCCCAGGTTCAGAGGGATTCCCACGGATAATTCCCAAATAAGTCCTCCCACCGAGTAGATCATTCCAGCGATGAGTCCTAGGATGGCCATGAGGGTGGCCTGAAGTTTTGCACAGAAAAAAATACGAATCCTTTTTAATTTTGCCATTGCTACTCAACCCTTGGATGACGATTGTTGAATGATTAATTTTAAGCTGATTCACGTTAATAGCGGATTGTCATAAAAATGTAGGAGCGTCATTCCAATCATGAAACAGCTTGTTCAGAATGTAGCTTTTTCTAACACAGTAAACTTGGTTAAAAAAGTCTGTATCTTCTCAGTGTTTATCTCGCTAGTCGGTTGTAGCGAGGAGTCTTCACTGACAATCCCCGAAGAACACCTGACGACTCCAATCCCTGATGGATTTCTTGAGATTCCAGAAGAATTGGCTGTACTTCGACCATTTTTTCATAAGTATATTAGTGTCTTTGGGGTCCACACGGTTTCTAGCCTCGACACGCCGGTTGAGAAACATTTACATCTTGCCCATGTCTTGGCACAGTGGCTTGATTCCGATCAAGACGGGACTCCTAATAACCCTGAAGTAGTTAATAAACTAAAATCTGTTAAAGCTTGGAATGGTATCGTAAAGAACGAGCAGGACGTGGATCCCGTTTTACAAGCCATTGGTGATCTTGATACTGATGCAGCACAGGAATTAATGAGAAGTGGGGGGGTGTTGTGGTCCACGGAGATAAACCCTCCATCGGCTTCCTTCGACCCGACGATAGAAGAAATCCTGCATCTAGTGACTCAGCAAGGATACAGCAGAGTTTATTCAGACCTTAAGGAAGAGGCTGGATCGAAGATTGCTCTCGCTATGGACTTAGCTCGAGGTGGTCATTTTGAACAGAGTAGTCCTGATTCCTGTAGAGATTCAAGTGGACAATGTGCACAGCCACCCGGAGGGCAGTATCCGGCTGGAGCTTGGTATACCTACCAAGATCAAAGTTGTGATTATTCCTGCATGATCACCGAATATTATTTTTGGGCGCTAACTTCGATGTTAGGAGCGAATCAAGGTGCAGAGCGTTGCGAGCGGATATCTCATGAGTGGCCGCTGTGCACTCGAGAATTGGTAGAGACTAAAGATGTAAATGTATTTCAACTCATGACGAACTCTCAGTACAGCCAACCTACCGTTCTTCCTGATGGTACTTATGGAGGACCAGCTTCGGTTTTTAATAAGCCTTAGTTTTATGGGGGTGACGTTTTCTTGTCCTCAGTGTGATCCTATGTCAGTTGATATGTGCTGTGGCTCCAATTGTCAGACTCCTTCCAGGAGTCTGGAATCCAAAGACTTCTTGATAGTGCTCCGCCAACATATTTTCTCCTTTTATCCGTAATGTCAGAGTCGGATGATCGTTACTATTCACCATTATTCTCCAGGTATTTTCAATTGAAAGTAGGCTGTACGCAGGCAGTATGATGCGCGTGGCTGGATAAGTGGAGAAATCTCGATCGGCACGTGCTCCGATATGTGAAAAATGAGCGGAGATATCGGTATGCTTTTTGGTCAGGCTAATCCAAAATGAAGATTTCTGATCAGGTCTTCTTAATAGTGACTGACCTTCCACGAATGTTGCTCCTTCATCTTTTTCGAAACCCGAATCAGTGACTTCTGTCTTCATCGAGGTCCATGAAACTCCAACACTGAAGGGTTGGATATCCATTTTAGCGTCCAATTCGAAACCCCTAGATGCTGCCTTTGCGACATTTAAAAAACTCGGATCTGAAGGATTCGGCCGGCCGGAGATGTACTGAATGACATCTTTGAATCGTTGATTGAAGTATGTGGCGGAGAACCGGAGACTGTTTTCGGAGAAATTCTGTCCTAACCCCAATTCCCAAGACGTTGCCTTTTCGGGCTTAAGGTCTGGATTTCCTTTTGCAAAGCCAGTGGCAAAATTCTCATAGAAGGTAGGCTCCTTTATAGCAGTTCCGGCCGCCGCTTTGAGTAGCGTATTTGTAGTACCTAGAGGTGCCCAGCTTGCGCCGGCTTGCCAAGATTGATTATTCCCAAATCGTTCGTTGTCTTCGAGGCGTCCACCGAGATTATAAGAAAGGTGGCTATGTGAATTTGTGAGTGCGACAAAATATGCTCGGTTTTCTCTGTGGTTTTTGCTTTTACCGTAACTGGTTCCGTATTCACTCATTGATTCCGTGAAGGAACGTTGTGATTCGTGTTCATACTCAAATCCGACTGAGGCGGTTGCGGATCGGATATTCACGTGGGCTTTGATCTCACCACTGGCACGACGAAATTGATCAGAACTTGTGTATCCGTAAAATCCGATTGTATCAACCCTATTATCTTGTGCGTCATCTGTCCCTCCATCTGTTTGGTTTAGTCCTATTAGTGTTTGGAGAGAAAGGTTTGGAGTTATTGTCCGGGTCAAATTGGCATGTGCGTTAATGTTATCACTGAAAGTGAATGCATTATGATCAACAATGGCTCCTGACCCATCGGTTGGAAAATGATATTGTCGGCTTGTAAGTCGAAAGCCCATGGCTAGGTCTGTCACATTGTCTGGTCGTAGTCGGGCATTACCAGACAAAGATCTATTTAAGCTTTGATTATTGAAGGGAAGGATACCAGCAATTTTATAGTTAGCGATCGACATAGAGTAGGCTGCTCGTTCAGTGCCCGCACTAAATTGGCCAATCAGATCCTGCTTTCCAAAAGTTCCTGTATCATAAGACAAAGTGGCTGAGGGCGTTCCACGTCCTAGTTTAGTTATGACGTGGATCACACCTGCGACTGCATCAGAACCGTATAGCGCACTAGCTGGTCCTCGCAAGATTTCTATCCGTTCGATATTGTCGGTAGTCAGTGAGGAAAAATCGAAATGACCTCCAGCTTCATTGACTTGAATTCCGTCAACTAGTACCAGAGCATAGTCACTTTCACCTCCCCTAAGAAAGACAGAAGTAACGGCTCCGAATGACCCTCCTCGCACGACGGTAACACCAGCTAATTCTCTCAGGGCTTCAGCAAGTGTCCTCTTGCCGCGGGCTTGAATTTCAGATCCTTCCAGGATTGTCAGGTGATTAGCGATAGAGGTTGTTTCGCGAGGCAGGGGACTCGCAGTTACGACTAGTCCTTCTATAGGGAAAACTGTCTCTTGAGCAGAGGCCTTATTTGTAGATGGAGATAAGCCCAATGGAACCGTTAGTGTCAGCACTAAAATGAAAGTGGCGATGGTTCCGATCCTGCATCTCAACAGGGGAAACATTTTAGTTGTAACCATTTCAATCCGTCCTTGTTCGCAAGAGAAAGAACGGAACTTCCGAAAATTAAATCAGACTCCGTCTCCTCCCCGCGGAGGGTCGAGCGTACGTAGGGTGGGCTGCGTCTCCTGACTTGAGGTCGACGGTTGACCTTCCCAAGGAGTTGCCCTCAGTGGTCGTTCTCAACAGTCGTTCCACTCACTTAATGGTGGACCTCTCACAGTGGCGGGGCCGTACTAGATTTACACCAGTTTCCGTAGAACCCACCCTATTATGTTAGTAATGAGCACATACTACCTGAAAATGGTGACTACGCAAGGTCTCTGCCATGGTTAATTTGGAGGTCTGTACTGGAAGACAGACCTTTCAGCACAGAAATAGGTAGATCTCTCGGGGTCCAGTGCTGTTGGTATCTTTATTATTGCTGAATATATAAATTGATCCAACTTTATCATGGAGAACGATATGAGGAAGATACTATTATTATCTGTAGTCTTAGTGTCAATGATGTTTTGGCCTTCGGTGGGAATTTCCGCTCAAGCTTCAACTATCTCTATGGCTCTAGCTGCTGCCCCGGCTAGGAGTCAGGAAGGGGCTACAGTTGTTTCATGGAATGACGATTATACATACGAAGTGCTGCAGGAAGGCAGTAACCAGTTGGTTTGCTATGATAGGTCTAGCGAGGATCGACGTGGAGCTTTCGATGTACAGTGCACCAACCTTGGTAATCTAGACAGAGTTGCACAAAATCGGCGTTTCCGGGTAGAGACTTCTAACAGAGAAGAGGAAAATGAAGCAATTGCTTCGGCCGAAGCAGCTGGTACCCGAGTGGAGGCTGTTTTTGGTTCGCTGTGGATTGCAATGCGAGGTGAGGATCAGGCTAGTGCCCGTATACACACGACTATAGCGATGCCTCACGCTACAGGGGCTTCCACAGGTTTCCCTGAGAATGGTAGAGAAGGCGGAAGTTTTATAATGGCAGCTGGGACAAGTGCTGCTCACCTCATGATACCTGGAAGCTAGGAAAATACTGAGAAGTTGGATGAGAGTTGAGGAGAAGAAATAACCGTACTAATCGGGTGTCACTGGTTAGTACGGTTATTTCTTCACAGCATAATTCAGGATGGACTAGTGGAAGTGTCTCCGAGGTCTACTTTGATATCTCTCCATTTTTCTCTCTTGAATACTATCACACTGAGTACCGCTCTGGAGAGATGCCCAAGCACTATGGCTAGCCAAATGCCTTTAGCTTCCAGTGTGCCAAATGTTTGCAATGTGAAACACAGCCCTAGTGGCAGGACAACTTGGGAAACAATGGAAATATATAAGGGACTTTTAGTGTCACCAGTGCCCTGTAGGCCACCTGTAAAAGCCAGTGCGACCGTAATAAATAATCCAGACACAGCTAGGTACCGCAGTAATTCTACACCGAGTTCCAATACGCCAGGCTCTTCGATAGAAAATACTCCTAGCAGCAAGTTTGGGATCAGTAGAAACAGAGAACCGATTACTAAAGCCAACAGTAGCCCGAAACCAGCGGCCACATTGACAGCCTGGGCAGTACGTTCCGGATTTCCAGCCCCCAAGTTCTGACCCGAGACTGCGGCCGTCGCACCCATGATCCCGATAGAAGTCCAAGTGATGAAAGAAAATATTTGGTTATAACCGACTGTATATGCTGCCTGTGCCTGTGCGCTCATAGCAAGCGACCCAACGAATCCTAGGAGGAAAACACCTCCGAGATTCATGGCTACACCTTGTAAACCAGTCGGGAGGCCAAATTTAAAAAGCTGTCTGATGATAGTGTAATCCGGTCGTCTATTCATGCCGCGTTGAAATTGGACCACCCAGCTACCATCGAACAGTTTGGTGAAGGCGTAGATACTGACGATGGCAGCAGAGGCCACGGTCCCGATAGCTGCCCCAACAGTCCCAAAGGCAGGTATAGGACCTAGGCCTCTTATTAGGATGACACTCAGAGTGATGTTGAGGACAGTAATGGCAATCCCCAGCTTCAGGGGCGTACGGGCATCTCCAGCTGAACGAAGAGCTCCGCCCAGCATAAAAAACATGAGTAGACCAATGGAAAAAATGAACATGGTGCGTAGATAAGGTAGCGCCTCCGCCTGCACTTCGGGGGTAGTGTTGACCCAATTCAATAGAGTCGGAGATGCTAGATAACCAAGAGGGGCCATGATAAATAAAACGATCATTAAACAAGTCAGAAAGGCCTGATATACCGTTCTGTTGACTTTGTCGTGGTCGTTTGCACCTGCGAATCGCGCTACCAGCACACCCATGCCAGTGAAGAGGGAACTAATAAAGACAATGATCACCAGAAAGATTTGCCAAGAGACTCCAATAGCGGCATTTCCGACGTAGCCAACGTATTTGCCGACCATAACATGGTCGATGACACCCTGAAATCCGCCGATCATGTTCTGCAACATGGTCGGCCACGCGAGTTTCCAGACGGCGCTGCGGAGTGGCCCTTCTACAATCGAACGGTCAAAGCCTATGCGTTTACTCACTGAATACCTCGGGACCGTGCGGGCGTTCCTTCTTGTAAATTATTCGATGAATCATCATGTAAACTCTTCAAAATTAAAGAAATTACTAGGTATGTTCATGTTTTTGTATTTTAAAATCAGTTAATGCCTTCAAACTAAAGATAGCTCGAATGGTGGGATTCGTTTAAAGCAGGTGACTTTCTCTTGGTCCTGTGACCCTTAGTACGCTATTCGAGTAAGCATGCAGAGGCTTGTGTACTGTAGGAAAATGGGGGAGACTCATGGATGGAAAAGTTACGCATTAACAAGAATATTGTACTCCTGACTGTGATTCTGGCCGGGGGTTGTACCGCTGCCTCCCAGGAGCCTCCTAGGAATTTGGATGACCTTATTCTAGAGGAGGGTCGCTACCTGGATCCAAGAACAGGGGAGTTTTATACAGGTTCGGCGCTTAAGATGGCTCCAGACGATGAGGCTCGAATAGCTATGGAGCTAAATATTCTGGATGGTGTGTTTCACGGGTCCTACACAATTCATAATCCGGAACTGTATTATATTGCTGGTCCTTTGAGGGCCGACCGTGGAGCGAGCGTCATCGAAGAAAATATGTATGAAAGGGGCGATTTTCACCGAGGCACAAAGACCGGTGTGGTGATGATTTACTACGGAGACGGGACCTTGTTTCGTTCAGTGACATACTTGGGAGGCAAGTGGCATGGTCCCCTGAGCGAATATAGGGAGAACGGGGAATTGACGTTGCAGGCCAATTTCATAAATAATGAAATGCATGGCTTCTTCGAAAGCTATTGGCTGAACGATGAAATACTCAGAAGTGGCTCCTATAATCGAGGTGAAAGGTGTGGGACATGGTTCGACTATGGTAATAGGAACGAATACGATCCTTGCCCAGATTTTGATGCTGATTCATGAAGAATTCCGATCAAGTAGAGCAGGGGGGCATGCGGTCGGTTGCAGACACCTTGGAGGGAATGCCTGAAGAGGAGTTGCAGGAGGGCCTTACAGCCCTTGAGGAATGGGACACCCATTTCAATACCAGCAAGCACTATGCTCCCCGCTTTGGCTCCAAAATAGCAAAAGAAAACAATGGCATCGTTAAGTTACTATTTTTGGCCACTGGAATCCTGATTGTGATTTACTGGGTGACGGTCTTTTTCTGAGGATTGGATTTTGGGTAACTTTTTAGAGGCTCAGGATAGGTCTGAAGTCAGATCCAATTTTGACTCTTGCCTAGATCAGAAACTCAGAAACTCAGAAACTCAGGAGCTCACCTATTTTGTGGGATATTCCTGCTACTGTGGCGGTCAATACAGTGCCCCAGATCAAGTCTATGACGACAACTTTGACAGGGAAGTTTTTAAATAACGCTAGACAGGTGAGGTCAAATGTGCTGTAGGCGACTAAACCTAGAAATGCTCCTAGGGCTAGAGTTCGATTTATAGATTGGCTGTCTAAGCCAGGAAGTACGGCGAATACCAAAATTGCTGCGACGTAGAGTAAGTAGAAGAGAAGCGCTGCTGGTAAGATGACGTCGGAACGCATCAAATGACCCAAGTGTTTTTGATAGAAGCCAGATGCTACCACGCCGAGCCATACGACGTCTATAGCTAGGAATACAATTGCGGTAGAAGCGTAGAGCTTCAAGATTTGTAGGCTGAACATTTAGTGGTTTCCGAGAGTGTTTAATCAGTTAAAGTAAAGGCCAGTAGTTCTAGAATATATTAAAGGCTACCAGGGCACCGAAATATCCTAGTGCTAGCATATAGAAAAATTGAAATGAAGCCCATTTCCATCCCCCAGTTTCCCGCCTTACTGTTGCTACTGTTGCCATACACTGAAGCGCAAAAGCGAAAAATACGAGGAGGCCTATGGCGGCTGGAAAGGAGAGACTCTCTTGAAGAGCACTCTGAAGATCGAGGGATTCTTCGTCGGCAGTTTCGATGCCGTATATGGTACCAAGTGTTCCGACGATCACTTCCCGAGCGGCCAGCGATGTTATTAGACCGATACCAATTCGCCAGTCAAAACCGAGCGGCTCGATAGCAGGTTCAATGATATGACCAATCTGACCTAAAGCACTTTCCTCTATATCTGGTGGGCCAAATTCGGTTCTAGGAAATTGAGTTAAAATCCAAAGAATGATTGTCACACTGAAGATTATTTTTCCAACTCGCAGCAAGAAAATTCGGCTTCTGTCGAGCAACCTGAGGCCCAGGGTTTGTAGAGACGGAAGACGATAGGGGGGCAACTCCATTATGAATGCTGACGGTTCTGCCTTGAGGAGCGTACGTTTGAGGATGAACGCCGTCATGATTGCAGCAACAATACCCAAAGCATAAAGTAAAATCAGCACCCCTGCTCTTTGATTTAGGAATGTCCCTAAGAAAGGTTCATTAGGGATAAATGCTGCTATCAACAAAACATATACGGGCAATCTGGCCGAACAGGTCATAAAAGGGGTCACAAAGATAGTGGCTAGTCGATCACGATCATCTTCAATAGTTCTGGCTGATAGGATTGCAGGGACCGCACAGGCATATCCAGACAAAAGTGGGAGAAAGGCTTTTCCCTGAAGCCCTATACGATACATAAGTCGATCAGCAATTACTGCAGCGCGAGCCATATATCCAGAATCTTCAAGGATACCGATGAAGAGGAAGAGGATGAGAATTTGTGGGAGAAAGACCACGACAGAACCTACTCCGGCCCAGATACCATTGACCAATAGAGACTTTAACCAAGTGTCAGGTAGAACTCGGGACAGCCAAACACCTGAAGTTTCAATGAGAAGCTCGATTCCGTCCATCAGTGGGGCGGCCCATGTGAAAATGGATTGAAATACGAACAGAACAACTGTGAAGAAAATGATTGGTCCCCAGATTCTGTGGAGAACCAGTGAGTCCAGATATCCGCTGGTCGCAGATGGTTCAGGGGGAATAAATTTAGCTTCGGAAACGACTTCTTTGACTGCTTTCTTTCTTTCTGAAAAACGTTCCAGTACTGGGAGTTTCTTGGGGTGTGTTGATCTTTTTAGTCGGCCACTCACTGTTGCAGAAGTGGAATTGCCACTCTTAATCTCAGAAATGTAAGCCATGATTTTCTCTGTCCCCTCACCCGTCCTCCCATTCGTCCATACAACCCTTATCCCTAAACGTTCTGCCAGTGCCTCTGCGTTTACGCTCCCACCACGTTCTTGAAGTTCGTCGGACATATTTAGGACCAGCAGCGTAGGCAGATTAAGTTCGAGTATTTGCTCAACTAACATTAGCTGACTTTCTAAACGTGTAGAGTCAGTGACCATTACGATCGCGTCCGGTTTTCTTATGCCTTCGACATGCCCTTCTAGTACATCTTTGGTTATTTTTTCATCCAGCGTTCGGGCTGAGAATCCATGTATTCCTGGAAGGTCGACTAGATCTGCTACAACCTGGCCATTCGAACGCAGTTCTCCAATATGTTTTTCTACCGTGACACCAGGATAGTTGGCTACTTTTTGACGTAGGCCAGTTAATCGATTGAAGAGAGTTGTCTTTCCAGAGTTCGGGGCACCTGCCAGAGCAACTAAAGGGATTTTACCCGTAGTTTCGGCAACCTTTTCTAGGTGTGCGTTCTCGTCGGAAGTACTCAAGTCAGAAGACTGTGGTTGAGGAGCTCTAGTTGCCTTTACAGGTCGCTAAGAGTGCGAACACAAAGGCAATTGGCAGTTTCACGTCGAATGGCCATCTGGGAACCATCGATATTGACGATTGGATCGCCACTGGGGGAAGAGCGTACAGGGCAGATGCGACACCCTGGCAGGAAGCCACGTTCGAAAAATGGCTCAGCCTGGTCATCTGGGAGATCTATTGAGATGAGTTCGACTTCTTGATGTAATTGGACTTGACCAAGCCTGAGATCATTTGAAGTATCCTTGATGGCCGTTTCCCCTGGTTCCATTGTGTCTGTCAGTCTCCTTAATAACCAACTGGTATGCTAAAACTGGAATAGTGAGAATGAAAATCACTCTCAAGTATTCTACAATACATCAAGAGAATTTAAAAGTAGCATACTCTAAGCAGTGAGTTTTAGTTTGGGTTCCTCCCATTCTTCCAGTACTAGTGATAATTGTTCCCAACCCTGTTGGGCCTATACTAATCGTTGAGAATGCCGATTCCACTAAACTTGCGGTGAAAAGTCCTAGCGGTGAAAAGTCCTAGCGGTGTCTACACCCAGCTATCCAGCACTGTTTTGCGTGTCCTGAGTTGCGGGCATGAGTGGGGCGGGGCAGAATCAGAGAGAGACGCATCGGGCACCTCATTGCGAGAGGTGGGGGAGGGGCCATGCGTAAACTGCTGGACTGCGGCGTATCGTGCCATTCCTGCTTCGTCGAGGATCGGTTTCTGGAACGTCAGCAGCGTCACGAACATGAGCTCCATGTTCAGAGGCCCCACACGGCGTTCAATCAGGAATGGATGATTGCTGAGCTTCTTTATAGGCGGCTTTTAAGTTCCAGCGGTGAAACCCAGTCATCAGTTGTTTTAGCGATGCTGTGATTTCATATTCCTTATTGATTTCTGCATTGTTGACCAGATCGTCAACGGTCCGTCCATCAGCTGCTGCTGTGCTCGCTTGAGCGACGACTTCGGCCAAATATTGTCGATAGCTGTTGAGTAAATCGCCGCTTACGATGTCACCATGACCTGGAACGATGATAGTGGGTTTAATGGTGTCGGCGAAGTTATCTAGGGTGGTTTGATAAATGCTTATGTCACCGGAGCGTGCCCACGGGATTGTGCCTTTGCCAAAGACCAGGTTCGCAGTCCAGGCAATTTTCTCTGCAGGCAGATAAACCACACTGTCGTTAGGTGACATGCCTGGGCCAAACCAATACATCTCTACTATTATGCCGCCCAGGTCTACTGACCAAGAGTCCTCAAAACCGATG
>CAWWAX010000033.1:0-15132 GCA_963935005.1 uncultured bacterium
CTACACGGAGATCATCGCCTACTTGGACAATTTGGCCTATTTTCAACTTTTTCCCAGGACGGACCAGGGCCTCCCAAACTTTTGCCTCAGAGAAAGATTCAGCCTCGCCTAGACTTGAATCAGACAAGGAAGAGATACGCGACTCAACCCAAGGCTTTAGCAACAAAACTTCACAACGAGCACCTGTCGATTTACGTCCCATAAGTCTGGAGGGAATGACTTTGGTTTCATTGACTACGAGAACATCTCCCGATCGGAATAAACTAACCAAATCCCGAAACATCAAATGTCTCTGAGTCTTTCCCGATTTGGAGACTACAAGAAGTTTGCTCTGATCTCTACGTTCTGTCGGATAACTAGCAACAAGTTCCCCAGGGAGATCATAATCATAATCTGAAAGCTGTGTGCCTCTTACTACGCCCTTGTCAGTCAACTAGGTCCAGCTGTTCTTCGCCCTCACTTTTCTCTCTTTTAGGTGGTTCGAATCCACATCTGACATATGCTCGAGTAGTAGCTAGCCTGCCCCTAGGAGTCCTCATAAGAAAACCTTCCTGTATTAAGAAAGGTTCGTAAACATCTGTTAGCGTCGAAAGGTCCTCACTAATCGCTACTGCTAATGTTTGAGCCCCAACAGGACCTCCATCAAATTTTTCAATTATCGTCCTCAGAACCCTATCATCCATTTCGTCTAATCCGTATTCATCAACCTCAAGCATACACAAAGCTTCCTCAGCCACTTTTTTCGTTATACTACCGTTAGCCCGCACCAAAGCAAAATCTCTGACTCGACGCAGTAGTCGATTGGCAATTCTTGGAGTTCCCCTTGAACGTGTAGCTAAAACCTCTGCTCCCTCTAGAGCGCAGTCCACATTCATTATCATCGAGCTTCGAACTATTATTTTTGTTAACTCATCAGGAGGGTAGAAATTCACCCGTTGGATGATCCCGAAACGCGAACGCATGGGTGATGTGAGTAGACCGAACCGAGTGGTCGCACCCACCAGAGTGAATCTTTCAACATCCATCGTCATGGTCTGAGCTTTAGGCCCGTCTGCCAGACGAATTTCGACACGAAAGTCTTCCATGGCAGGGTACAGGTACTCTTCCATGATCGGTCGCAATCTGTGAATTTCATCAATAAAGAGGATATCCCTTTCTTCTTGATTGCTTAGTGGACCAACAAGGTCGGCAGGTTTTTCAAGGACGGGTCCAGAGGTAGCCTTAAAACCTACACCCATTTCCTTGGCTAGCAGCGATGCTAGCGTTGTTTTCCCCAGTCCAGGGGGACCGTGAATCAACAAATGATCCAGAGGTTCTTTGCGAAGTATAGCTGACTCAATTGACACCTTGAGCGCTTCTTTTACTTTCTCTTGTCCAATGAACTCATCCAGAGTGCTGGGGCGTAACGCTGGTTCCAATGATACTTCTTTATCGAGAGTTTCTGGAGTGGTTACCTCATGCCTGTCTTTCATAGACTTAAATTCCTGGACTTCAAAATCAGTGTCATTTTCTAGATAAAGCCAACCGAATCAAATCGTCTGTGTTCCTAATGTCATCATCTTCCAAAACCGAGCGGACCGCCGCATCAGCATCAAAAAAGGAGTATCCAAGCGCTACCAATGCAGCCACAGCCTCCTGAGAACTTGATTCCAATGAACCAGAAGTCAAGTCAGAACCATCTGCCAAGTCTTCTACTTTGTCGGCCAGTTCTAATACAATGCGTTCTGCTGTCTTTTTCCCCACACCACTCACCTGAGTAAGGGCCCCAATGTCCCTCTCCCTTAATGCTTTAACCAGACGTAAGGATGAATATGTCGAAAGCATAGCTAAGGCCATTTTAGGCCCAACACCAGAAGCACCGAGCAGCCTTTTAAAGAGTTCCCGCTCTTTAGATTCTAAGAACCCATAGAGCTTGATAGAGTCCTCCCTGACTACTTGAAGAGTGTAAATTTCACATTCTGTAATCAGATGCTCTGGAATCCTCTCCAAAACACTTAAGGGAACATACACTTCATAGACTACACCACTAGCTGTTTCTATCTCTATTTGATCAACTTGACGAGTGACTAAACTCCCCTTCAATCGACTAATCACTTCAACCCCCTAAAATACTATGTGACAGAGCTGCGGCTACCGCATCAGATGCATCGGACGGGCTTGGAGCTTTCTTCAGCCGCAACCTTTTTTGAACCATAAATGCCACCTGATCCTTAGTAGCATTTCCATTTCCAGAAACGGCTTTTTTTATCTCCCGGGGAGTATACTGAGCAACTGATACACCACAAACTTCCGCGGCCAGAAGAATAACCCCTCTTGCATGCCCAAGCATCAGCGCACTTCGAGCATTCTTCCCTACAAATACATCTTCAACTACAACAACATCTGGATCAAATCTATTGATGACGATCTTTACTTCCTCGTATATTTCCCTCACGCGGACTCCCAGCAACTGCTTCGAGGAAGTACGAAAAACCCCACATTCCCTCAACGAAAACTCCCCGGAGGAGGTGCGTTGGATCACTCCATAACCGGTCACCATCGTACCTGGGTCAATTCCTAAGATCAACTCTGGACTCAAACTAAATCACCTGGTCTAAAATATTCTCGTCAAAATCGGCGTTCGAAGATACCTGTTGGACGTCATCACTGTCCTCTAAATCCTCTATGATTCTCAAAAGCCTTTTTGCATCATCTGCATTCACTAGAATCTCATTCTTTGGCACCCAACTCAACTCTGCCTTGCCTATTCCAATACTCGATTCTTTCAAATGCTCCTGTACTCCGTGAAATTGCTCTACATCAGTGATAACTGCTATTTGTCCATCCTCTAAGACAACGTCATCAGCACCGGCTTCAATAGCCAGATCAAACACAGTTTCTTCATCCGAGTAAGTACCATCCAAGTAGATCATTCCCTTTCTGTCAAACTGCCAGCCCACCGATCCCGCAGTGCCTAAACTTCCCGAATGTTTGGTTAATATATGTCTAATGTCTGCAACGGTCCTATTTTGGTTATCAGTAAGAGCCTCGATATACAAGGCGACTCCTCCTGGCCCATATCCTTCGTAAATGATTTCTTCATAACTTACACCTTCCAGGTCCCCCGTGCCTTTCTTGATAGCCCTAGTGATATTATCAGACGGCATATTGCCAGCTTTAGCAGTTTCCACAGCCAATCGCAAACGAGGATTAAAATTAGGATCCCCGCCCCCATCTCGAGCTGCAACGGTGATCTCCCTGATGAGCTTAGTAAATATTTTACCCCTTTTGGCATCTGTAGCAGCTTTCTTCCTCTTGATTGTTGCCCATTTACTATGTCCAGACATGATTCCCTCTTTCGTTAAGCTTCTGATGAAGTCTCGTTGTTTGTGGCGATCAGCCTGGGAGTATGATTCTAGGACCAATAAGACGATGCGTCCACTTTTTTGCACAGCCTGAAAACTGAAGCCCTACGGACGATCCAGTTGTGTTCAATGAGATTGGTATTTCTTTGCAACTTTATCTAGAAGCCGTTTCTCTTCCTTGGTCAGAGAGCTCATCCCACTATCTGCAATTTTGTCTAGGATCACGTCAACTGCATCGAGGTTGAGATTTTCTTTTTTCTTGGTTCTTATTGAAGGCCTCTCTACAACAAGCTTCAACTTCCATTTTCTGAATATCATGCCAATGCTGGAATTTCGGATAGCCATAAACAAATTCCAAATTCTACTGGAAAACTTCCTATCGTCAGGAAGAAGGACAAAACCCGCAAGGAATCCCCCCAAATGTGCATAATGGGCAACTCCGTCTCCCGCTTGTCCCACCGCATTTAAAAAAGTGAATGCAAACATGTAGCTCATTAGCCACTTCACTTTGATAGGGAAAATCCCCCAAACATACATCGGGACATTAGGCCATATAATGGCAAAAGCTAACATGACACCATACACTCCCGCAGATGCACCTACGATCGAATTAGTGACGAAAGCATAGCTGAGGACCGCACCACCCAACCCACAGCCAACAAAGTACCTAAGAAAAGTCCTGGAGCCCCACCTTCTCTCTAGAGGAGGGCCTAGAAAGAAAAGAAGAAACATGTTCACAAAAACGTGCCAAAATCCTCCGTGCACAAACATGTATGTCACTATTCCCCATGGACGAATCAAAATCTTGTAAGGCTGAAAAGAAAACCATTCGTTAATCGACATATTCCCCACAACAAATCCGAGGATCCACACAGACATGTTAAGCCAAATCAATTTTTTGACACACGGGGTCAGCCTACCGTTAAACATGCCAACACCGAATAGTTGATCCCTCATCAATTCCCCGAAATAGAATGAACCTCTGATATTCCCATTTAGACTGAAGCTTCCACAAGGAATTTAGTCGATAGAGTCCATGTTCCTTAATACACGTTTTTCTGCCAGTTTCAAAAGTTTTTCGCAAAACACCTGAAAAGAAAACCCCGCCGCTTCAGCAGCTTTCGGAAGCAAGCTGTTAGTCGTCATTCCTGGAAGAGTGTTAGCCTCTAGGCACCAAGGTATTCCTTGTCCATCAAGGATAAAATCAATCCGAGATAAGTCTCTCAATCCTAACAAGTCGTGCACCTCTAATGCTATTTTAGAAACGGCAGAAGCTGTCTGTTCCTCAATGGCCGCAGGGAAGATTTCATCGGCCATCTCTGGTCTATATTTACATTCGAAATCAAACAACTCATGCTTCGAAATAATCTCCCCAATCGGAAGAGTACCCTTCCCCACAACTCCAACAGTAAGTTCACGCCCTGATATGAAATTTTCGTACATCAAAGGTGGGTCACCTACTTTTGCAGATGAAAAACAGTGATCCAAAGACTCTTTGTTTCTAACTAGTGTCAGACCTACTGATGACCCCCCATCGACTGGCTTACATATCAAAGGAAAATCCAAGGTTTCTATGACTTCCTCTACAGTACTGGCCAAAATCCAATCGGGAGTCGAGATATCAGCTGCTCGCAATAGCCTCTTTGTCAAATCTTTGTTCATTGCCAAGGCGCATCCAAGCATATCACTTCCTACATAAGGGACTTCTAAGAGATCAAGTACAGCTTGAATAGTTCCGTTCTCCCCCATGCCACCATGAAGTACTGGGAAAACAATATCCGCCTTATTTAACTCCTCTAGGTTTTGAAGTAGCCCCTGGAATGAACTAAAGTCCTCGACTTCAGATGCGGGAATTCGGGGAATAGAGTCCCTCAAATGATTTTTCTCTTGGGATACCTCTAACAAGCCACAGGCTGGATCCACCGATACCACATCGTGCCCCATTGCTCGCAAACCCTCTGCAACTTGTGCCCCCGAAGCCAAAGATACATCTCTTTCTTTAGATTCTCCCCCTAACAGTACGACTACCTTCATTGCTTCTCAGAAGCTTCGTCTTCAATAGAAAAACCATTGAGAAGCATCCATTCATTATCATGAACTTTTGTCATATAGTGTTCCCCCCAATCACATAGTATTGTGACAACAACTGCATCGGAATCCAGATCTCTAGCCAATTCAACGGCAGCATGCACTAAAAGTCCTGAGGAACCTCCAACGAAAAGTCCCTCCTCACGAGCCAGTCTCCTGGTCATCTGAAAAGCCTGAGAGTCATCGACAGTAATCCATCCATCAACGACTTCCATATCCAATGCTCCTGGCACCTTATCACTCCCTAAACCTTCAACTTTATAAGGATGTCCTTCTACAATCTCTCCTGTGTCATAATAATTCTTCAATACGGATCCCTTTGGATCTACCCCGATAATTTTCACAGATGGGTTTTGTTCTTTTAGATAACGACCGACACCGCTAATCGTCCCTCCAGTTCCCGCTCCTGCAAGAAAATGAGTTATCCTACCTTCAGTCTGCTCCCAAATTTCAGGACCTGTAGATTTGTAGTGAGCTTTTGGATTCGCTTGATTGTAGAATTGGTTTGCTAGAACCGCCCCTGGAGTTTGATCAACGATAGTTTGTGCCATTACTGTGTAGTGATCTGGATGATCTGGAGAAACATCTGTTGGAGTGATGACAACTTTTGCTCCAAATGATTCTAAAAGTTGCACTTTTTCTCGACTCATCTTATCTGGCATGGTGAAAATACATTTATACCCTTTGATAGCTGCCACTAGAGCCAGGGCTACGCCTGTATTACCACTAGTTGCTTCGACAATAACCCCTCCTGCTTTTAGGCCTCCCTCTTTCTCAGCAGCTTCCACCATAGCAAGTCCAATACGATCTTTGACAGAACCCCCTGGATTCATGAACTCACACTTACCGTAGACAAGTCCATCAATTCCGTCCGTTACTCTATTTAGCTTAACCACAGGGGTTCTTCCAACTGCTCCTAGTATATTGTTCTGCGACACATAACTATTCATCTACCTTGAGACCTGTCTGTTTTAGTGAATATAATGGGGACTTGAACCCAAACAGGAACAGCCTCTCCATCCCTGGATGCTGGATTAAACCTCATTTCTTTAGCAGCCCGAACAGCAGATGAATCAAAAGCTGAGTATCCACTAGATTCTAGAATTGAAACACTGTCGACTGCACCCTCTTGATTTATACGCAACCTTAGAAGGGAACTACCTTCCACGTCCTTATCCCACAAGTCTAGCGGATACTCCACATCCATAGTGCCTTCTAGTGGCGTTGGATCAATAACATCTCCTTCATCAACACATCCTAGTAAGAATAAGGCTGCAATACTTACTAATCGAATTATACTCCTCAATTTTCTTTATCCATTCTTAAGTTCTGTCGTATTTCGAACAACCAGTTTAGGGCTTCCCTGGGAGTCATCGTATCAAGATCCAAACTTATCAATGCCTCGCAAAGTTCATCAATTCCTGATTCATTGTCATTTGGAACTGGCTTGGACAATTCGGCTTCGATCCCCATGTGATCATCCAAATCAGGGCCAGAAACATTTTCTTCCATTTTCTTCAAAAGTTCTTGGGAACGACCAATCACTTCACTCGGAAGGCCGGCCAAGCGAGCTACGTGAATCCCATAAGATCTGTCAGAGGCCCCCTCTTTTAAAAGTCTTAAAAAGATTATCTCTTCTCCAATCTCCCGTATTTCCATGGTCATATTTTTGACGGCATCAAGCAGTTGACTAAGTTCCGTCAATTCGTGGTAGTGTGTCGCGAATATCGTCTTAGAGCCTATCTTTTCATGGATATATTCCGTAACTGCCCAGGCTATTGAAACCCCGTCGTAAGTTGAAGTGCCCCTGCCTATTTCGTCTAGTAAAACTAAACTTCTATTTGTGGCGTTGCGGACAATAGAGGCTGTTTCGTTCATTTCCAGCATAAAAGTAGACTGGGCTTGTGCTAAATTATCCGAAGCGCCTACACGAGTAAAAATGCGATCTACTAGAGGAACTTTCGCACTTTTCGCTGGAACATAGGAGCCCATGTGAGCCATTAGGGTGATTAGGCCAATTTGCCTTAGTACAGTCGATTTTCCAGCCATATTAGGTCCAGTTAGTATTATAATCCTCGCAGATTGGTTTAGCTCAATGTCATTGGGGATAAACGATCCCTCTGACATCATTGCTTCGACAACTGGATGACGTCCTCCTTCAATCTCAAGCATGAAGTCCTCATTGATTTCAGGGAGAACGTAACCTTGACGGGTAGCCACATGTGCCAAAGCATTTAGGACGTCCAACCGTGCTAGCTGCTGCGCTGTCCTCTGGATTCTTTCAACTTCTAATTCTACAGTTGAACGAACAATCTTATATATATCTAACTCTAGATCCATAATACTTTCTTCTGCGACGAAGACTCTTTCCTCCCATTCCTTCAGCTCTGGAGTGAAATACCTTTCAGCATTGGCTAATGTCTGCTTCCTAACATAATCCTCAGGAACTTTACTGAGGTTAGACTTTGTAACCTCCAAATAGTACCCAAAAACTTTATTGAAACCGACTTTCAAAGAATTAATGCCAGTCCTTTCCCTTTCGCTAGCCTGCAAGTTTGCAATTAGGCTCTTGGCTTCATTACGAACCCGTCGAAGCTCATCTAGTTCCTTAGAATAGCCTTCTCTGATTACCTGGCCATCACTTAATTTTGTCGGAGTGTCCACATCTATCGAGATTTCTATGAGCTCGACAAGATCTTCCATGAGATCAACATTTTCTATCAAACGACAGAGGATATTACTCTGTAAAAGTGTTCCGTTTTCTCGTATCTGTGGAAGTTTTTTGAAGGAGCTATTAAGAACCAACAAATCCCTAGGATTCATCCTGGTAGAGCCCAACCTTGCAGCTAGACGTTCCAAATCGTTTATTTGAGCCAAAGCTCTACGAAACCCTACCCTGAGGCCCCTACGTTCATAAAGTTCTTTTATTCCAGCCTGGCGCTCCAGTATTCGCTCCAGTCCAAGCAGAGGTCTAAGCAACCATTTCCTCAACGTCCTAGCTCCCATCGGAGTAAGTGTCTCGTCTAGAACTGAGATTAAGGTGGCTTCTTCCTGACCTGGCCTCAAAGGATCCACTAGTTCGAGATTTCTTCTAGTCATCTCGTCCAGCAACATCGTCACTCCATCTTTTACAACTCGAGGATCTTGCAAGTGAAGAACCCCTTGAGGTCTAATTTCTTCCACGTACGTCAACAGGGCCCCTATAGCCACTACCATCTGATCGTCAGAGTCTTCAAAGCCTAATGTCTTAACATCTCTTACATTATAGTTAGATTTAAGAGCACCGCATGCAGATCCATATTCGAACAGATAGCTGTTTCGATAAGTTCTCAAATGGACTGGAATAATCTCTTCTAACTGCAGGGCCGAGTAAGACCTAGACAACCCTTTTTCAAACGATACAGGCAACAGAATTTCCTTGGGATCCAAGCACCCCAACTCTCCTTGGATCTCTGAGACAGGAATTTTCTTCACGGAAATTTCACCAGTAGACAGATCCAGACTAGCCAAGCCTATGAAGCCTAATAATGGATCAGTAATAGCTACTAGAAAATTATTCCTTTTTGAGTTAAGGAGCCCATCTGTTAAAACAGTTCCTGGCGTTACAGTCTCCGTGACCTCTCTCCTGACTATTCCCTTTGCAACGCTTGGATCTTCAACCTGATCACAGATAGCTACTTTCAGGCCCATCTTAATCAAACGCTCCAAATAACCCTCTAGGGCCTTTGCTGGGACACCAGCTAAAGGCACCTTTCTTGCAGCACCGTTATTACGAGAAGTCAGTGTGAGTCCTAGTAGCTGAGAACCTCTCTCTGCATCCTCACAGAAAAGTTCGTAGAAATCCCCGACTCGAAAGAAAACAAGAGAATCTTGGTGTTTAGATTTTACCTCTCTCCATTGCCTCATCAGAGGGGTATCTTCTACTTCTTCGATATCATTCGTTGCTACACTCGAAATCTTCATATCATAAAATTTGTGTCGGGCAGGGCTGACATCAGTTATTCCGAGAAAACCAAAAATACCAGATTATCAGAAGAACAAGAAAACAAGCCCCTATATTGACCAAGAGTACATCCATATTTACACAGAACCTTTCTCCGAATTACCCAGATGATCCTACCCATTGGCTTGCCACACTATGCGCAATGGAGGAATGTAAACGATTCGCATTTGTCACCACAGTCAAGGAGCTAAAGGCCATGGCTGCGCCAGCAATCATAGGAGAAAGTAGAATCCCAAAGATCGGGTACAAAACTCCAGCTGCCACAGGAATCCCCAAAACATTATAAATAAAAGCTCCAAAAAGGTTTTGCCTCACATTCGCTACAGCTAATCGAGAAATATCCCTCAGTTCATAGACACCTTTAAGGGATTGAGATACTAACACCACATCCGAAGATTCTAAGGCAACGTCTGATGCATCACCCATAGCAATTCCGATGTCCGCCTGACTAAGAGCAGCCGCGTCGTTTATGCCGTCTCCGACCATAGCCACTATTCTTCCCTCTTCCTGCAGTTTACGGACATTTGCCACCTTGTCCCCTGGAAGCATCCTAGCACTTACCTCTGAAATCCCAACCTCTCGTGCTACTGCATTAGCTGTCCTTTCATGATCTCCAGTCAGCATAATAACTCTCACATTCACACCTTTTAGCCTATCGATCACTTCTTTTGAACCAGTCCTTACTGGATCTGAAATCATGAATGTTCCAACATATTCATTATTTGCAGAAACCAAGACCGGGGTCTGCCCTATTTCGGCTGTGTTATCAATCTGCGAAACTTCTTGAGTCAAGCTCATGCCAGAATCGGTCAGGAATCCGAGCGTTCCAACACGTACAGTCATATTTTCTACCTTGGCACTGACCCCCATACCAGGGATTGAGACAAAGTCAGTTGTTTCGCTCAACTGAATTGCCCTATCCGAAGCTATTTTGACAATAGCCTTCCCTAACAAATGCTCAGATCCAATTTCAACAGAAGAAGCTAAGCGTAAAAGGCCTTCCTCAGAAATATTATTAGTTGGTTTTACAGCAGCAACTACTGGGTATCCTTGAGTCAAAGTACCCGTTTTATCGAAGATTACCGTATCTATTTTACAGGCTGTTTCAATAACATCGCCATTACGAATCAAAAGGCCTCGCTCCGAGGCTTTCCCTAGGGCAATCATCACCGAAAAAGGAGTGGCCAAGCCTAAAGCACAAGGACACGCTATCACCAACACAGAAACGGCAGCCACCACTCCATAATTCAAAGCCTGGTCTGGACCAAAATTGTACCAAGCAGTGAATGTCAGGACTGACAAAATCATCACAGAAGGCACAAAATAACTAGCAACTATATCCACTGATTTTTGGATAGAAGGTTTAGAGGCTTGTGCCTTCCTTACTAATTCCAAAATACGCGAAAGGACCATTTCTTCACCCACGGAATCGGCGCAAAATTGGATAGCCCCGTCTACATTAGTAGTGCCTCCAATAACTTTGTCGCCCGCCTCTTTCCGTCTAGATAATACCTCTCCTGTGATCATAGATTCATCCACCGAAGTAGTCCCTTCTGTGATACGGCCATCTACTGGTATTTTCTGCCCTGGTCTAACTAAGATCGTCATTCCTTTTTCAATTTGGCCAGCCAGAACACTCGTCTCTACTTCATCAATCATGACAGTCGCCCTCAACGGCCGGAGGTCCATCAAAAACTCTATGGTTCTAGACGTTTTGCCTCTCGCTTTAGCTTCCAAATATTGGCCTAGTAGAACCAATGTGATCACCACCGCAGTAGCTTCGAAAAAAGGCACAGCGGTACCATCTGGAAAATACGATGGAAAGGCCACGGCCATGAACGAATAACCCCAAGCAGATCCAGTCCCCAATACTACTAAAGTATCCATGTTTGCATTTCTGTGTCTGAATGCCTTCCATGCTCCGATAAAAAACTGCCCTCCCACGTAACTCATAATGGGTATAGTCAGCAATGCACTTATAGCCCACAGTCTTCTATAAACAACTGGTTCAAGGTCAGACAATCCTGGCACCCACGAAATTTTCCCAATTACTAAAACTGGTATGGCCAACACCAATCCCACCCAAAACTTCTTCATCAATACATCGGCCCGAAGATCCCCTTGCCGTTGCTTCTCCTCTAAAACGGCTTCAATTGTGTCAGAGCCTTTATCAACTTTAATACCGTATCCACTTTCAGTAACGGCATTATATATTTCCATCGAATCAAGCGTTCCCTGAATCGATTCCACAAGAGCAGTTTCCGTGGCCAAGCTAACTTGAGCAGAAACGACACCTTTGACTCCCAGGAGCGTCTCCTCAACTCTCCTTACACATGCTGCACAGTGCATGCCCGAGACATAGAACTCTTGGCTCACCACCTTCTCTGTGCTCATTATGGATCAAGGACTTCTAGGAAAACATCATCCACCAATGTCGCGGCCTGACCAATCTCTATAAGGTTTTGCATGAGCTTAGAAGCTTGAGTCCGCTCCTCAAACAATCCTATACGGACCCTGATCAATGTCGTTCCTCTGATGCCGACTACTCTGACCTCAAAACCTTTGTTTGATAGTTTGTTCGCTAGCGATATAGCTCTGTCATTATTTGAAAATGCACCGACTTGGATAGCGTAACGCCCCAAAGGTCCTTTACTAACCTCGTCTGCAAACTGTTCATCTTTGTAGGCGATTGTGACTTGCTTCTGCACATCCAGTATTTCCAGCTCTTCAACGAGCTGCCTATTGCCCTCAAGCCACTCTTCAGCAGAGCTGCGTTGCTCACTCCTTGGATAGTCCCTTAGTATCGCCCGGAAGTACTCCGAAGCTCTGAGCGGATCATCGTTGGCGACTGAAATGAGACCCAATCTAGACAATGCTGCGTCAGAATAAGGCCCTCCTGGAAATGACAAAGCAAGCCGTTGGAAATCCAGGCTGGCCAACTGTGGATCTACCGTCAATACTCCTCGTAACCACAAGCTGTACTGTCGATCATGTCGATTCGCTTCTTGTCGATCACCTTCCCACCAGTCTTGCAAAATCAATCGGGCATTTTGAACGTCTCCTGTAGACGCAAGAGAATCCACGACATTTAAAGTCTCTTGACCTTCCAGGGAAAGGGAACAAGACATCATCAACAGAACATGAACTGTTGCATTTGCTAAGAAACTGGGTCTTTCTGAAACCTTAAAGTAAGAAGCCATTCTTCCAAGTGGTGTTGGTCTGACAAAGTGCTAGCCTTTAGTAAACGGTCGACTCTCAGCAGATTGACGAGTGACGAGGAAATCTCTTCCTTGCTCCATCCCTTAGCCTGCGAAGCAACCTGCCGAGTCAGCCACTTCTGACGGGGTGGAAGCAAGCTCTCTAGACTTGCCACTCCGCCTTCTAGTACTAAACCTATCCTCAAAAGGTGTGTGGACAAGCCAATAGTCAAACCTACTCCATTTTCTCCCTGTGATAGCAAAGCAGGCAAGATCTTGATAGCATGTTCAAAATTCCTACTTCCCACTAAATCAAACCACTTCCAACGATTTTGGGTCGGCAAAGTGATGCCAGCCTTCATAACGTGGGCCTTCTTAATTGAATCCTCTCCCGATGCTAGCACTGCCAGTTTCTCTAATTCTTGTGACAGAACTCCCAAGTCGGATCCTACAGAAGTAGCCATTGCCATTGCCGCTTCTGCATCTACTTCAATGTCGAACCTCTCTAAGCTTTGTTCCATAAGCCAACCAGGTATATCGTCCGAAGAGATTGGATCAAACTGAATCGCTCGAGCTTTATTCTTAAGAGAACTGTAGAACTTCGCCTTGGAGCCTTTGGGGACTGTGGCAGAGAAGACTAAGACTAAGCCCGAGAGATTACTATCTATGGAATTCAAAATGATATCACGATTTTTAGCCGTTCCTGACAAATGCTGCACTCCTTGAACGACTACCACTCGCCACTCCGACAACATCGGTGGAGTAGATATAGTACGGGCCAGGTGCTCCAGATCAACTTCAGAAGCTCTGATTATATCTAGATTAAAATCTCTGGTTTCCTGATTCAGATGGATATCTATCAACTCTTTTACAGCTTCTTCCTTCCGGAACTCATCCCCACCATATAAAAAATAAATCCCCCCTAAACCCTGGCGATCTATACAATCAGAAATGAGACTCATAGTCTCACTGCAACTGTAACAATAATTCTATCTATACTCGACAAGATCCGTCTGACGCAGTACAGGAGATGTCCGGTACCGTTCACTCATAGTAGAGTACTCGTAAATCAAATCATTAATATCTTCCCAAAACCGATTAACGGATCTTGAATTATAGGGTTTGTCGAACATACTAGATAAGGATCTCGAAGTTCCTAATTGCTGAATGGAAGGCTTGGATATAACGATAGCAGGAAGATTTATATCTGGCCTCATGATCTTAGAAATGGAGAAATTTCCGAAAAAAAACATCAGGAACACAAAAGTACAAGCGACTGCAAACGATGTGATGGATGAAATCGGACGGCTACCTTTCAACGGCTTCCCATCTCTCAAATGAAAAATTCGATGTTCCAAACTTGCCCAGAAATCTTTAGGGAGTTCGACTGAAGGCATCTCCTGCAAGATTCGGACTCCCGTCGAAACAACTAAGGAATAATGTGTACACTTTTCACACTCTGAAAGATGCCTTTCACCTTCCTTCTTTATCGAAGAATCCCTCAGGGCGTCTTGAAAATCAGAAAAGTTTTCTACGAACTCCGAGCACTTCATAGAAAGTCTGACTCCTGTCTACAATTTGTTCGCTATAATTACATTGTTGATTCTGATTCTACTAGAAAAAGGGTCTAGAGTTCCTTATATGATCAATTGAACTGTTTTCAGAATTTTACCATACCCCGATAAATCGCACTATTCATCAGGAAAATATTTATAATTCAACCAAACTTAAACTTTCTTATTAATGCCAAAATACTTTGGGATAGAGAGCCCGATGCTAATCGAGAAGGGGAGCTATTAACCTAGCAAACTTATTTCTTGCCCTATTTAGACGACTTTTGACTGTACCCAACCTGCACCCAATTATTTCAGCTATGTCCTCATAATTCTTGCCCTCAAGTTCACGCAGTACAAAAACGATCCTATGATGTTCAGGTAGCTCATTAACAGCCTCTTCCACCAACGCTTTCAAATGCCTCTTCCTGTAAAGATCGTCAGGCTTAAAGCTTGAATCCTCCCACTCCAACGGCCTGTGATCTGCCTCCCAATTTTTCTTTATTGTCTGAAAGAGAATAAGGGGACTCCTTGACCTATTCCTCAGTTCATTCTTGGCCAAATTTCCCGCTATGGTATAGATCCAGGTCGAAAATTTCTTAGTCTGATCAAAACGATGTGCATGACGGTAGACCCGTACAAAAGTTTCCTGGACCAAATCCTGCCCTCTTTCTAGGTCTCCAATCGTCCTATAAACAAAGTTGAGCAAGCGAGTATCATAACGATTGACCAACTCTTCAAAAGCATACTCATGTCCATCCAAAAACAACTGTACGATGTTTTTGTCTTCCAGTTTGTACAATGTTTTTCTTTGTTCACTAGCTGTCAGATTAGGTGAGGACGAGCTATGTCGAAGTTTTTTTTCCACTTTCCTACTCCTGCATGATCTAGGATGATTGGTTAACCTAGTTTTACCTATATGCAGATTCCATGCCAATCTGCTTATT
>CAWWAX010000034.1:0-14650 GCA_963935005.1 uncultured bacterium
GGAATTAGGTCTGATAGCAAGGGGGCTATATGGAGAGGGATCTGAAATCGTGGGTAATTTGTTTCAAATTTCGAACCAAACCACATTAGGTAAAATTGAAGAGGATTTGGTTGATCAATTAGAGGATTTAATCAGAAAAGTTATAGGTTATGAAAAAGAGGCCAGACAAGTCGTTATGCGTGAAGATGTCAATAGCACTGAAGACAGAGTGTGGAGAGCCTATGGGACCTTGGAACACTCACGGTCTTTGTCTTTCTTAGAATTGATGGGACTGTTGTCTAGAGTTCGTCTTGGGGTTGGGCTGAAACTCCTTCCAGAAATCGGTGTATATACCCTTAACAAACTAATGCTTTTCACTCAAGAGGCGCACCTAGAAGAGGCAGCAGGAAGGGGTTTGACTTCTGGGGAACGTGACCTCCATAGAGCCGCCTACGTAAGGAAGAACCTTGATGGAACTAAAATCATGCGTGGTGGCGGCCAGGAAGCTTCATTGGACACTTTTGGATAGAGGTGGAAGATTTATAAATGAATTATAATTTCACTGATCGAGTTAGGAAAGTTCTTTCTATGGCAAGGAAAGAGGCTATTCAACTGAGGCACGATTACGTCGGTACGGAACACATACTTCTTGGTTTAATTCACGAAGGAGGGGGCGTTGCCAGCGTGGTGCTTGAGAGGTTGGGAATAGATCCAGATGAAATCCATAACAGCGTCCTAGAATTTATAAAGGAAGGAGCAGAAGAACCCAGTACTAGCGATTTGCCGTATACATCCAGGTCGAAACAAGTTTTAGACTTGGCTATGGGCCAGGCTGCTGAAATGAATCACTCCTATGTTGGCACTGAACATTTACTACTGGGTCTTCTTCGAGAGGAAAAGGGGATCGCCAGACAAGTGTTGCAACACTTGGGAGTAAAAATGGAAGCTGTGAAAAATGAAATCCTGGAGATATTAAACCCCCCCTCTGAACCTGCTGTACTAGGAAATCCGAGCCAGAAAAAGGGGAAAGGAATAGGAGGTTCTGCAAGTGATAATAAATCAAAAACCCCTGCTTTGGATCATTTCTGTCGAGATCTTACTAAAATGGCCAGAGAGGGTAAGCTTGATCCGACGATTGGTCGTCACGCCGAAATAGAGAGAACTACAGAGATTTTGTGCAGGCGTAAAAAGAACAACCCAGTACTTATCGGGGAACCTGGAGTCGGCAAGACAGCACTTGTCGAGGGTCTAGCACAGTTAATCGCTAGAGATGAGGTTGCTGACCCTCTCAAAAACTACAGGGTCCTATCTCTTGACATGGCCGCACTCATAGCTGGGACTAAATACAGAGGGCAATTCGAAGAAAGGCTAAAAACAGTAGTAACGGAGATTTCAGATGATGATTCAGTTATCCTTTTTGTTGATGAACTCCATACTCTGATTGGGGCCGGGGCTGCGGAGGGGGCAATCGATGCGTCCAATATGCTGAAGCCTTCGTTAGCTAGGGGCGAATTGCAGTGTATAGGTGCTACTACCTTGAGTGAATACCGAAAGCATATTGAAAAAGACGGTGCCCTAGAAAGACGCTTTCAGCCGGTAGCAATTGATCCTCCATCCCTGGAGGAGACATTTGAAATTCTGAAGGGACTAAAAAAATACTATGAAATTCATCACAGAATTGAAATTCCTGACGATGTGTTAAATCACGCAGTAAAATTATCAGATAGGTACATTACAGATCGTTTCCTGCCCGACAAAGCTGTAGATGTCATAGACGAAGCTGGATCTAGGGCTCGTATCAAGGCGCAGCATGCACCACCACCAGCTCTCGATTTATCAGAAGAATTGGATAAAATCCGAGAAGAAAAAGAATCAGCTATCGGTGATCAAGATTTCGAAAAAGCCGCGGAACTCAGAGATAGGGAAAAAAGTGTCCAAGTCGATATAAATGCTAAACAAGAAGCTTGGAATGTTAAGCAGAAAGAATACCGACCAGTACTGAGTTGTGAGGATGTGGCGTTCATAGTCGGCAGGTGGACTGGAGTTCCTGTTGTACGGATGAAGGAAGATGAGACTCAACGCCTGAGGGATATGGAAAATGAAATTAGCAGGCGCGTAGTAGGGCAAATGGATGCTATTGTTGCGATAGCAACCGCTATACGGAGGAGTAGGGCTGGCTTGAAAGACCCCAGGCGTCCCATTGGTTCATTTATATTTTCGGGTCCGACTGGTGTGGGCAAAACTGAACTAGCCCGAGCTCTTGCTGAGTTTTTATTTGATGACGCCGACTCTCTTGTCCGAATAGATATGAGTGAGTACATGGAAAAATTTTCCGTCAGCAGGTTGATAGGTGCCCCTCCTGGTTATGTCGGATATGAGGATTCTGGTGTTTTAACTAAGACCATTAGGAGGAGACCTTATTCCGTATTATTGCTAGATGAAATCGAAAAAGCACATCCCGAAGTCTTCAATATTTTACTTCAAGTTTTAGATGAAGGACAATTGACGGACAATTATGGCAGGGTCATTGATTTTAGAAATACAGTTATAATCATGACATCCAACTTGGGGAGCCGAGATATCTCTAAAAATGCCAACTTGGGTTTCCACGGAAGTGATGCAAGGACATCTTATGAGATTATGCAGGGGAAAGTAAAAAATGAAATCGAAAGAGTCTTTAATCCTGAGTTTTTAAATAGAATAGATGAGACCATAGTGTTTCATTCATTGTCAAAAGACCAAATTTCTGAAATAATTTACATTCTAATGAAAGACGTGGAAGAAAGGCTAAGAGATGAGGAGCTACGGATCTCTTTGTCTGAGCTTGCGGTCGAGTTCCTGGTTGATCGTGGCTACGACGAAAGATTTGGGGCAAGGCCATTGAAGAGAGCCATCCAGAGGTATCTAGAAAATCCCTTGTCCGAGTCAATTTTGGCGGGTGAGTTTTCTCCAGGAGACGAAATTTTGGTAGATGTAGATGTGGAGCACATGGGTTTGTGTATGGCTGTAGCTACACAGACTAAGATATAAACAGGAGCCGCTCTGTGTTTAGCAATCAAGTATTAAGAAAGTGGAAATATCCACTGCTCGTTTGTGTGTGTTTAATGATGAGTCTGTCTGTTCCTATATCAACCTTCGGGCAAGAATTAGGAGCCGGACCCATTGTAATTGATTCTATCGCAGTTCATGGGAATGTCCGTCAGGAGGACGGGACTATCATAGCTAGTGGAACACTAGACCCTGGTACAGCCTATACCATTTTTGATATCCAGAAGGGGACCAAGGCATTATGGTCTACGGGTCAGTTTAGAGACATAACTGTTCATGTGGAAGGAGAGCTAGGGGAAAAGATAACATTGGTGTGGGACGTAGAAGAAGAAGATCTCATGCGCAATGTAGGAATCTTGGGGCTCGCAAATTTAGACCCCGATCAAGTAATGGACACCACGTCGTTAAAACCCGGACAACCCTTTTCAAGGACTGCAGTTGCCGAAGCCAAACAATTCATCAGGAGCGAGCTGGCATCAAAGGGAATTCCTTTTGTAAACATAGAAGAAAGAATCGAAAAAATTTCTGGACGAGAGAAGGAGATATTGTTTTTCTTGGAGGTAGAAGAAGGGTCCAAAGTCACTATTGCAGATATTCTAATCAAAGGAAATACCACCTTTACCACTGATGAACTGAGAGGTGCAATGGTGGTGAAGGAAGAAGGATTTCCGTGGTGGCGGGGCGGGGTCTACGATGGCGACAAATTGAGTCAGGATTTAACACAGAACCTTCCAAGTTTTTATGCTACTCGAGGCCATCTGGACTTTGGGGTTACTAGGGACAGCTTGGTGATTGATCCTAGCTCAGGGAAGACTCGATTGGAGATTACGATCGATGAAGGACCAGCTTATCACCTCAATTCATTTTCCATCACCGGAAACAGTGAATTTTCTCAAGAAGAACTGGCCAGGAGGTTCTTCGGGGTAGAGAATGGATTGGTCAGTGATCCTGAACAGTTGCCAGTTTTCGATGCAGGTCATTTCGAGGCGGTTACAGGAGAAGTGAGTCAGCTGTACCAAAATTCAGGATTTTTGTTTTCGCAGGTCATTCCTTTCATGAACCCAGAACCGGAAGTGGCGGGTGAGGTACGTAAGGTTAATGTGGGTTGGGAGATTAGAGAGGGAAATCCAGCCTATGTTTCTCGGGTTAATATTCAGGGTAATGACTATACACATGATGCTATAATAAGAGATAAGATATTTATTCTTCCAGGTGATGTTTACTCTCAAGAGCGCGTTATCGAAAGCTTCCAGAGTATTTCTTCACTGGGATATTTTGAAGTACCTATGGAAGTGCCATCGATCGATCCTAATGAAGACGGGGACGTCAATATCACCTTTAATGTAACAGAGAAGGCGACAGGTGCTCTAAACTTTGGAACCTCGGTGGGCGGATACCAAAATGGACTGTCTGGATTTGTTGGCTATGATCAACCGAACCTGTTTGGAAAAGGTAAGTCTGGGTCAATGAGGTGGGATTATGGTACCTATATGAACAACCAAAATCTTAGTTATACAGATCCAGGAATTTTTGAATCCTTAGTCAGCGGATCTCTTCAGTTGTTTAACGCGCGAGACAGGTTCATAAGTTTTCGATCAGGTAGACGGAAAAAATTGGGTGGTATGATGCGCTTTGGATTTCTTCTACCTAGAGCACGGTTCACCCGACTGTATACTGGGTATGGGATATCGCAAACTAGCTTACGTCTAATGGGAGGAACACCAGACTTAGATAACTCCCTCTTTGGTCGTCCAGATGCCACTCAAAGTACTTTCTCGGTTGGAATGACACGAAATACTCAAAATCATCCTATTTTTCCAACCGCTGGATCCAGGCAAGCAGTGAATTGGGATTTTACCGGAGGGCCATTGGGAGGCGACGGTAAATTCATAAAAACTACAGCTAGCGGTAGTTGGTGGCTTCCCATTGGCGTGATTGGCGCTAACCCCGACCAGCCTGGTTCGGGCACTACTTTTGCTTTAGGGACGACATTGAAATTCGGGTCTTTGAATGGCGATAGTGAGGCATTTCCATTCGACCGATTCTGGATGGGTGGAGTGCAATTCGGAGAAACTCTTAGAGGTTACGATGAGACAACTATAACACCAAGAGGATACTTCGGAGACCGATCTCTGGAGATTTATGATATAGAACGTATGGGTCAGGCGTTTATCGCTGCAACTGCCGAAATAGCCATGAGATTAGGAAGTCAAATGTCGGCTTCAATATTTATGGATGCTGGTAATGTCTGGGGTTCGTTCCAGGAGATCAATCCGGCCAGGCTCTACAGGGGGTCGGGCATTGGAATTCAAATTGTAACCCCAATGGGGCCAATTGGTTTAGATTACGCCTATGGCTTTGATAAAGTGGAGCCTGGTTGGCAATTGCATTTTCGTCTGGGACCAGGCATGTAATTCATGGAAAGGAGAACACTATGTGGAAGATGATAAGAGCTGGTGGGATGGTTGTCGCTGCCATCCTGACTCCCTTTTCTATCTGGGGACAGAGCGAATTAAAAATCGGTTATGTGAATGCTCAAGCGATAATAGCAGAAAGTTCTGAAGCGACAGCTGTTGAAGGACAATTTCAAAGAGAAATGGTCCCCTGGGAAAGTGAACTGCAATCTCTCCAGGGAGAACTTGAGGGGTTAATTGAACAATACCAAACTCAACAGGCGAGTATGACTCCTCAAAATAGAGTTGCAAGAGAGCAATTGATACTGGGGAAACAGGAAGCTTTTCAGAACAGGGCACAAGAAATAGAATCTCTGGCCGCAGCCCGTCGACAAGAATTGGTTCAACCTTTAATGGAGAGGATAAACTCGATTATTGAAACCATTCGCATCGAAGGCTCTTACACCTTCATCTTTGATTCTTCTGCAGGAGTGTTTTTATCTGCTGATGAAAAGTTCGACCTGACAGGAGAAGTGACTCAAAGGCTGGCTGCTGGGAGTTCGTAGTCTTGGGAGTGTCGACTAAAACTGTAACCTTAGCTGAACTGTCCAAGTTGGTTGGGGGCAGGACTCTCGGCGATAGAGATATCGAAATTACAGGTGTGTCTAGTATCGCAACAGCTACAAGCTCCGAGATAGGTGTTTTGATTGATTCTGGATACCTTGCAGACGTTAGCACCACAGCAGCAGCAGCATTAATTGTTTCCGAGCGACTTTCTCTTCAAATACCCAGTGGTGTGTGTCAAATTATTGTCGGGGATCCCCGTGAATCCGTAGCAAATTTAATGGGTTATTTCAACTCAATTCCGAGAGCTGGCAAGGGGGTCCACCCGACAGCTGTGATTGATTCAGATGTTATCATGGGTCGAGACTTTTACGCTGGGGCTTATGTGGTAGTAGAAAAAGGAGTCAGGATTGGAAACGGAGTCGAGTTGCTTCCGCACTCAGTGATATTCAGTGGAGTTCAAATAGGAAACAACGTGGTAATCCATCCTCATGTTGTCGTCTATCCTGATGTTCATATTGGGAACGATGTTACGCTATTGTCTGGGGCACGCATTGGTGTTGATGGATTTGGCTATACAGATTCTATCGAAGGTTTAGCGAAGATACCCCACTTTGGTGGCTGTATTTTGGGTAATGATGTGGAAATAGGAGCAAACGCCTGTATTGATCGTGGTTCTCTTGGGACTACCGAAATCCAAGATGGTGTTAAAATCGACAACTTAGTTCACATCGCCCACAACGTGATTGTGGGTAAGGACAGCCAGATCGCAGCACAGGTCGGTATCGCTGGATCCACTACTATTGGTAACAGGACAATGTGGGGTGGGCAGTCAGGTGCTGCTGGGCATCTACAAATAGGCGATCGTACAAAAATAGCCGCTAAGTCGGGTGTTACTGAAGACACCCTTTCCGATAGTAAGGTAGCAGGTTTTCCATCGAAAAATTTGAATGAATTCCTCAAGGCCCAATCCCATCTGTACCAATTCGATAAATTACGAAAGCGGGTTCGTGAGATAGAAAAAAAATTCAACCAGTATTTAGATAATAGAGATCAAGATGAGTCTTGAGGTCTCAGATGCGGATCGAATGGATACTTTGAGACAGCGCACGATAGCTACTGAATTCAGCCTGACTGGCGTGGGGGTCCATACCGGGAACCTTTCTGAGCTAACTGTCAAGCCAACGGAGTCTGGCGGTATTCGATTCAAGAGAATGGATCTAGAAGGTCAGCCAGAGGTTCCAGCACGACTAGATTTTGTTAAAGACACTAATCGCGGGACCAGTCTAGCAATAGGAGAAGTGACAGTGATGACTGTCGAACATATCATGGGAGCCCTAATGGGAATGCAAGTTGACCATGTGCTCATAGAGCTAGTAGGGCTAGAACTTCCAATCCTAGATGGGAGCTTTGAGCCCTACACGCAAGCCATTTCGACTGTAGGCTTAAAACTCTTGCCCGGCTATGCTGAGGTGCTAAGTGTCCAGCGACCATTCGAAGTGCATTGTAAAGTTGGGACTGTCTATAAACTTTCCCCTTCAAAACATTTGCAGATTGATGCGTCAATAAATTTTGAACACACAGCAATTGGTGTGCAGTCAGGTAGTTTTGAAATAAATCAGGATACTTTTACGTCAGAGATCGCCCCAGCGAGGACTTTCGGTTTTGAATCTGAAGTGGCAAGCTTGAGGAAGGGGAATCTTGCCAAGGGAGCGTCCATCACCAACACGATTGTTTTGGACGAAGTCGGTGTTGTTAATGGCACCTTGCGTTTTGAAGATGAGTTCTTGCGTCATAAGGTAGGAGATGTGATCGGAGACCTGGCATTGATCGGGAAGCGAATTCGAGCGAATGTTATTTGTGAGAGACCGGGTCATGAGGGTAATGTCATGATGGCTAAGTGTCTGAGAGACAAGGTTGAATCAAATGTCTGAATCATTAGAAAAGAAGATCCAAATCGAAGTCGCTGAAATTTTAAACTACCTACCTCATAGGTATCCATTTTTATTGGTTGACAGAGTGGTAGAATTCGAGTCAGGCGTGAGAATCATTGCCTTGAAAAATGTGACCATGAATGAGCCTTTCTTTCAGGGACATTTCCCTGGTCATCCGATTATGCCTGGAGTGTTAATCCTAGAGGCTATGGCCCAGGCAGGCGGGCTTCTTTTGATGGATACCGTTGAAGACCCAGCTGAAAAACTCGTTTATTTTATGTCTGCAGATAAGGTGAAATGGAGAAAGCCTGTTGTGCCTGGAGATCAGCTTATGTTTGAGGTTCATTTAGTCCAAGCTAGGCCAAATATTTGTAAAATGAGAGGAGTTGGACGAGTGGGTGGGGAAGTGGTTGCTGAGGCAACACTTATGGCCAGTATAACTGATAAATGATGTCACCGTCGGATAAGAAACAACCTCCTTGTCGTTCTGTTCATCACACAGCCATTATAAGTCCCAAGGCCGAAGTTCACGAAGGAGTAGAGATAGGACCGTACGTAGTAGTAGGCCCAGGTGTTACCATAGAAAAAGGCGTTACATTGGGCTCCCACGTAGTCATAGAGAAAGACACTACAGTCGGAGAGGATTGCATCATCTCGACTGGAGCAGCGATCGGAGGAGATCCTCAGGACTTGAAGTACAAGGGTGAAAAATCTCATTTGTATATTGGGCCAGGGACTACTATCAGAGAGTACGCCACCTTAAATAGAGGGACTGCTGCTTCAGGGGAAACAAAAGTGGGAAGTGGTTGTCTGATTATGGCTTACGCTCATGTGGCGCATGATTGCATCATAGGGGACCATGTGGTCATATCAAATGCTGTAAATATGGGTGGACATGTAGATATAAAGGAAGGAGCCATCATTGGTGGCCTAACCGCGATTCATCAATTCGTAAAGGTTGGTAGTCACGCCTTCTGCGGAGGAGGCTCAAGGGTTACCCAAGACATTCCCCCCTTTGTCAAAGTGGCTGGGAATCCTGTGAAGCTTTATGGACTCAACACCGTTGGATTGGCTAGACGAAAAGTCCCAGACTCAGTAGTTGGAAACTTACGTAAGGCATACCAAGATCTTTTCCAATCGAAAATGAACATAGGTCAAGCCTTAGACAAGATTGAATCGGGCGATCTCACATCCGAAGTTGCAGAGTTGGTTGGCTTTATACGCTCGAGCAAAAGAGGTGTGGTTACTTGAGAAATGAAATAATTTAAATCGAATCATAGAGCAGGAGAGGTTTTGTTATCATGTCATTGATCAAAGTACGACGTAACCGTAAAAAGGCGTGGATAGATCACAAGAAAGGAATGGCACCCAAGAAACTGGTCTTTTTGTTGCTGACGTTAGTGGCAGTCATTTGGTATCTGAGTATTCGTTTCTGATCAGATTCTACACTTGAATTCTCCGACTATACTACTACTGGCTGGCGAACCTTCAGGAGACATGTGGGGTGCTGAACTTTCACGTGAACTGAAAAAGAAATGGCCACAGAGCTCTCTATTAGGAATAGGGGGTCCACTCATGAAAGATCAAGGTGTAGAGTTAATTGAAGGCATAGACAAGCTCTCTATCATGGGACTGAGCAGAGTAGTGGGGAGGTTGCCTTATTTGCTACGTCTCAAGCGGAAGATAAAGATCTTACTGGACAATCGAGGGATTGACCTCGTAATACCCATTGATTTCCCTGGATTCAACATGTCCATCATTGGGCTTGCACATCGAAGAAACGTCAAGGTGTTGTACTACGTGGCACCTAAAGTGTGGGCTTGGGGATCTTCCAGAATTGCAAAGCTGATGAGATGTACAGATAGTTTAGCTGTAATTTTTCCATTCGAAGAAGAATTTTTTAGAACCAGAGGATGTAACGCTAGGTTTGTTGGACACCCCCTATTGGATTGGATACAGCCGTTGTCGGAGGGCAAAAAGAAATTTTGTGAAAAATGGAAGCTAGACTCCGTAAGGCCTATTTTGGCTCTGTTCCCAGGGTCTCGGTCGCAAGAGATAATTCGGCACTTGGACTTGTTTGTCGAAACAGGATTTAGGATCAAGGAATTATTTCCCCAAATACAGTTAGTAATTGCCAGGGCTAATTCAGTAGATTCTAAGGACATAAATGTCCCAGGGATTAGAGTCGTAGGCGATGGAGCGGGCTTGTTGTCCCATAGCAGGGCTGCCTTGCTAAAATCTGGAACCGTCACCCTAGAGGCTTGTCTAGCGCGGACTCCTTTTGTGACAGTGTATAAAACTGACCCACTGACTTATTTTGTTGCGAAAAAACTTTTAAAAGTGAACAGCATCAGCATTCCGAACATAGTAGCAAGCGATGTAAAAGTGCCAGAAATTCTCCAGGAAAAAGCAACACCGACAAATTTAACGAATGCCTTGATTCCATTGTTAAGAGTCGAAAATTCTGAATATCAGGAAATGCTGGACTATTTTAGTGTGGTCAAAAGTAAACTCGGAACACCAGGTGTTTCGCGAAGGGTTGTCGAAATGGCCGATTCATTGCTGAATGAAGCATGATTGTTCGAAGGGGTAACAGTGTGACTGCTGTCCTCCGGCAGTACTGGAGGGGGACATTAAAAGGCTGGGGAGCAGCCTTGGATTTAGCTTTACTTCCTGTAGAAGTCCTTTATCTGTCATTTGTGAACCTGAGGCTATTCCTATACCGAAAAGGATTTCTGGTTGCCTATAGATTGAAAGTGCCAGTCATCTCGGTGGGAAATGTAACAATGGGAGGTACGGGAAAGACTCCTTTTTCAAGATGGGTTTTTGAGCAGATGATGGAAATGGGAGTGTCGCCTGGTCTGGTTTCAGGCATTTGGGGGAAAGATGAACATTTGTTACATGAGACTTGGAATCCTGAAGGCGTTTTCGTTATCACGCGAGTGAAATCCAAGGGTGCGAAGCTAGCGGCTAGCCGTGGAGCGAATGTGGTTATTGTAGACGATGGATTCCAACATCTCCAGTTGATGAGAGATGTCGATGTGGTGATAATTTCTGCTGAACAGGATGATCAGTCAAGGTGTCTTCCTAGGGGTTTATTGAGAGAACCGTTCGATGGTATATCTAGGGCTGACATGGTGTTGGTTTCAAGGAAAACCGCTAGTAAGTCGGTGGCTGAACGGGTGTTGAGAAAAGTGGCCGACTTTGTCCCGGAGGAGAAAATAGGTCAAATACATTTACGGTTTTCCTGTTGGACTGACATCGAAGGCAATTCAATCGAAGCACCCATGGGGCGACAATTGGTGATAACTAGTATTGCAGAGCCTGAACTTTTTGTGGAGATAGTAGAATTAAAAACCGGAGAAATATCTGAGGGCGAAATATATAGAGACCATCATAAGTTTACTCAATCGGATTTAGATTATCTTAGGATAAGATCTAAGGGCTACAATGTAGTTATGACCGAAAAGGATGCTATTAAATTCAAAGCCTTTCCAGGCTTACTAGACAACGTTTACGTACTATGTTTGGAATTGGAATGGGAACGTGGTGAGCACAAAATGATAGAAATATTGAGGAGAATAAAGGAGCCAGTTTAATGAGAGTATCTGTGTTGGCGGTTGGTCGGTGCGATCCATTGTTGGTGAAAGCATTAGATCATTATGAGGCGTCCGCTAAACATTATTGGAAATTACAGGTGCGAGAGATCTCCAATGGCGTTTCTCGGTCGAAGAAAATACGCCCCGACGAAGTCAAGAAACAGGAAGCCGAGAGGCTTATGTCAATGATACCAGCTAGAGCGAAAGTGACAGCGCTTTCTAGGTCTGGGAGAAAGACCAGTTCTGTTGGTTTGTCCGAGTACCTACAGGAATGTGCACTGGGGTCGATTTCAGATGTAGTATTTGTCATCGGAGGAGCTTTTGGCTTGAGCGAAGTGGTACTTCAGAGAGCTAACCATGTGATGGCTTTATCGGCCTTCACTTACACCCATGGATTCGCACGTGTAATTTTATTGGAGCAGATTTATCGAGCAGGGACTATCATGAGAAATGAGCCTTACCATAAAGGGGCTGTATGAGCCAGAACATAACTGAAGATTCCTCGCATATAAAAATGATAGTGGAAACCCTATCGGGGTCTGCCTTGCTGGGAGATTATCAGTCTACCAGGGAGAAGGCCTTAGAGTTCTATGCTGGGAATTGGAAAGAATTGCGATCTTTTCGTGATGTTGCATGCAAGGTTGACATTAGATTCGATAAGACTGCAAGAGAAAAAGCTTTTGAGACATTTAAAATTCCAACCAGCTTTTCTTCCGAGCGTCGTGATTCCTGGATCAATAGCAATGGGTTGGTGGTGTCGACTGGTCAGCAGCCAGGATTGTTTGGAGGGCCTTTGTACACCTTGTATAAGGCTGTGAGTGCGATCCAAGTCGCACATGAATTGGAACAGAAGCTGGACAGGATAGTAATCCCTGTTTTTTGGGTGGCATCCGAAGACCATGATTGGGATGAAGTGAATCACACCTATTTCATTGATCGAGGAGATGAAGTAGTGAGGATCGGATTGGATAACGAAGATCGCAGCGGCCAGGCCATTCATAAAACTTATCTGTCTGGAGAAATTGTCGAAGCTATAGACAGGGTGGCCGAAAGCATTGGTGAAACTGAATTTAGAGATAATTATATAGAAATGATCCGAAGGTACTACCGTGAGGGTGTTGATTTGGGAACAGCCCTGGGAGAGATGCTTCTGGAAGTCCTGGGACCAAGGGGTCTAGTGGTCCTGGATTCCAACAATCCTGCACTCAAGGCTTACTCGAGAGAATTAATGTTCGCTGAACTTGAGAGTGCTTCATCCACTGAGGAGAAATTGAAACAGCGGAGTAATGCTTTAAGTAAGGCGGGCTATGACTTACAAGTCCCGATTCTTGATGGGGCTGTAAACCTGTTTTTTGAAGGTTCCAGGGGAAGAGAACGGATCTATCGCAACGGAGATGGCTTCAGTCTTAAGAAATTAGATAAAAACTTGACCCTTGAAGAGATAGAAGAGCTTTCGAAAGACAATCCCTCTCTCTTGAGTCCTAATGTTTTATTACGCCCTATAGTAGAAGCGACAGTGTTGCCAGTTGTTAGTTACGTGGCCGGTCCTGGAGAGCTAGCCTATTATGCTCAGTTAAAACCTCTCTATGAAACTCATGGAACGACAATGCCGATTGTGTTTCCCAGGCATTCGGTGACGCTGATGGAGAGAAAGGTTCAGAGGAAAATGTCCAAGCTGGGACTTTCCTTGAAAGATTGTGAGCGATCTTCTCAGGACATTTTTTCTTCAATCGCGAAGGGCGAAATGTCCAAGTCAGTAAGTGCAGTTATCGAAAAATGGAAGACGCAGATACTAGAGTGCTCTGATGAACTGGCCGCATATGTAGACGAATTGGATCCCACCCTTGTGGGGCCCGTAAAGAAGAGTAGAAATATTGCTTTAAAAAGCATAGATGGAGTCAATCAAAAAATCATTCGAAGTTTTAAACGTCAAAACTCAGAGGTACTCAAGCAAGTGGATTCCATTCGTGCCCATCTGCGGCCTAACGATAAGAGGCAGGAACGAGTTCTAAATCCATTCTACTACTTGGCTCGGCATGGGATGCAGTTTATTGAAGAATTAGTCAGTCATTTTAAGGTCGAATTGATTGATGAAGAAGATCGAGGATAAGATCGCTAAAGGGTCGTCTACTACTGGTGCAGTCTGGGTAGGGATCGGAATATCCTGCAGTCGAATTAGTGGATTCATTCGGGATATAGTTATAGCTTATTTCTTTGGGAATAGCGGGTTGGCAGACGTGTGGCGAGTTGCCCTGAAGATCCCCAATGTGATACAAAATCTACTCGGAGAGGGCACGCTCAGTGCCTCTGTTATCCCAATATACTCTGAACTTATTCAGCAGAAAGAAAAGGATACAGCTGGCCGATTTATTGGAGCTATACTTGGTATTCTGATGATTGTATCGGGGGTCGCTGCATTGCTTGGAATGTTGGTGGTGCCGAGATTGCTATCCTCTATCTTTGTTGCATGGGACTCTGAGAAAATTGCGTTAGCTGGAACACTGGTGAGAATACTGTTCCCCATGACAGCCATACTTGTGATTTCTGCTTGGGCTTTAGCAATTTTAAATTCACATAGACGTTTTTTTCTTCCCTATTGTGCACCAGTTGCCTGGAATGGTGTGATTGTCTTGGCTGTTTCAGTAATGGGATTTTTCTACGAAGTGTCTGGCGAACAGCTTCTTGTGACTGCTGCTTGGGGTGCTTTGGCTGGCGGCATAGTACAGGTGGTAATTCAATTGCCAACTGTTTTAACTTTATTGACTCATTTTAAGCTTTCCTTGGGGAAGGCTGTCTTTGGGGTGCAGGAAGCCATAAAATCTTTTATCCCCGTAGTGATGGCTAGAGGAGTGGTCAATATCAGTGCTCTTCTTGAAGTAGTCCTGGCGGCTCTCTTAGTAGAAGGTGCAGTTGCGGCCCTAGGGTATGCACAGACTCTCTATCTCATGCCTATTTCTATTTTTGGACTCTCCGTGGCTGCAGCTGAATTGCCAGAGCTTTCAAGAAAAAGATTGGCACCTCCAGATGTAGTGAAGGCCAGGATAGAACAAGCTCTTGAAAATATTCACTTTTGGGTAATGCCTTCCATGTTCGGATTTTTGGTTTTCGGAGATACGATCATCACAGGGATTTA
>CAWWAX010000035.1:0-14640 GCA_963935005.1 uncultured bacterium
TTCTCCTTGTTATTTGAAGGAAATTTCTCAATTTCTTTTTCTGCTTGAATTTAGAGCTTTCTAATTAGTACTGTACTCGGTCCTTCACACTACACACAGTGTGGATCAAGTCCAGCGTTTTCGAGAGTTTGCAACTCATCGAAAAGAGAGAAATAGACGTTTTCTTTTGCCCATTCATCGAAGTGCTTCCAGGCCTGGTCTTTTGAGCGCGATTTTCAAGTTCGATGCCCAGATAGCGGCACACACTGTGGGGCATTTTTAGAACGGCCAAAATTTTGGGATAAATATGGTGGCTAGAATCCAGAAGGCGAGGTTTAAAGGTAGCCCAGCAGTAACAAAATCTTTGAATTGATATTTGCCTGGTCCGTAGACCATGAGGTTGGTTTGATATCCCATAGGTGTCATGAACGACGTAGATGCCCCGAAGCATACAGCTAAAAGGAGTCCGCGGGCGTCGACTCCTAGTTGCTGGGAGATCGCTAATGCCACCGGCACCAGGACAATGGCCGCGGTGTTATTAGAAAGTACGGCGGTCAGCAGTGCGGCTACAAGATAGAGTGCTGATAGAGAAGCTGACGCCGCCATGTCTGGTGGAAAAAGGTTTCCTGCTTCAATGATGCCATTAGCGACTATGTCCGCAGCTCCTGAGCGTTCCATGGCGATCCCTACGGGCACGAAAGCTGCAATGAGGATAATCACGGACCAGTTGATAGCTTGGTACGCTTCCTGGATAGAGATGCTCCTAGCCAACAAGAGTATGACGGTTCCGATTAAGGATGCTTCAAGGATACCCATCCATCCGAATGAGGCCGTTAACATGATCAAGGGGATAATGGCTATTGCTAACCACCAGAAACGAACTTTATGGATTCTAATATCAAGTTCCTGAAGGATAGCTAAACCGCCGTGATTTTTTAGAGCGTCAATGCGGTTTTTTGGCAAGAATATTAAAAGTGTATCAGCAAATTGCAGGGGAATTCTCGACACTCTATCTCTCAGGGTCTTCTCTTCTCTCCTTACTGCCATGACAAAACCATCGTAAGCGTTTCTGAAGTCAAGATTTCGAAGTGTCTTGCCAATCAGCTCAGAACCTTGTGTAATCAGGCCTTCTACGATGGTGCTTTCTGTACCAAGTAATTCTGATTGGTCTATTTTCATATCGGTCAGTAATAGCATGGCTTCTTTATCGCGAAGTTCGACAAAGTTTTCCAAGGTTCCATGAACCAAGAGGACGTCTCCTTTCTTCAGGATGAGATCCCTGAAGTGGTTGTCGAATCTGAAGTTTCCTCTGATGACGGAAAGGATATCGACATCGTAATTCCTTCCGATTTCTCTGTTAGTCAGACTGGTTCCAATGAGAGGGGCGTCGGCATCAAGTTCCATCTCAGTTAAATAGGGCGCCAGGTGGTAACTCCTTGTTAGGCTGGAGATTCCAGCTCTTGCAGGGAGAATTCTGGGAACTATGAAGACGTTGTATAGTGTTCCAATTACAAGAAAAATGAGCCCCATTCGAGAGAACTCGAACATGCTAAAGGGAGGAATTCCATTATCGACGGCTATTGAGTTGACGAGCAAATTAGTGGAAGTGCCGATAAGCGTAATAGTACCCCCATAAATTCCAGCGTATGACAAAGGTATCAGCAATTTCGATGGAGATATATGAAGCCTTTGGCTTAAATGGAGTGCCAAAGGGATAAAGATTGCCACTGCGGCTGTATTGTTAATGAATGCAGACGTGATACTGGTGATCACTAAAAAGAATCCGATGGTAACCCATGAAGCCCTAGTTCCGGAGCTGAGCGTATCTGCTACTACTTCTAGAAAGCCTGTTTTTACCAGTGCTGAACTCAACACAAACATTAGTCCCACTGTAAGGACAGCTTGGTTGCTGAATCCAGAGATGGCCTCCTCAATTGAGAGAAGATCGGTGGCAAGCAGTACAGTTAACAAGGCTAACGCGGTGACGTCTAAGGGAAAAATCTCTTTGACGAAGAGAATCAGGGCAACAGAGATGATGAAGAAAAAAAGGAGGGATTCTCCAGGCATGTTTATGGCACCTCACATTATTGTTTTAAGCCTCAGAAAGAGAGTCCTAGTCCTAGTCTAGCCTTTTGGAGCCTTTTTGACGATACCAGGACAGGGAGTGATTGGTGGCTTTCTAGTTTGAGAGAGAGTTTGCCTTATTGTCGGCAAGCCTTACTTTTATGAGGCAGAATGCGCGTTTGTCTCTAGGTCATGGAGTAGATCATGGTAAGGAATTTGTCTGGTTCTTATGTGTCTTGGGTGGCTTCGGTCCTTTATTTAGTAGCTTTTTCGGTATTTTCTGTGGAGGAAGGTTCTGCACAGACAGTCCGGTTCGCGTCGGATCGAGGCGCTGAGAATGTGACCTTTACTAAAGATGTGATGCCTATCTTACAGGAGAATTGCACAAGCTGTCATCGTGAGGGATCCATTGCTCCGATACACCTTGAGACTTACGAGCAGGCCAGAAGGTATTCACGTCGTATAAGAGACAAAGTTGTGACCCGTGAGATGCCTCCATTCCATCTTGATACCGATGTAGGAATCCAAGAGATCAAGGGTGACTGGAGATTGAGTAAAGAGGAGATTGAGACTATAGCGACATGGGTGGATAATGGATCGCCAAGGGGAGACGTCGCGGATATGCCTTCACCCGTGGAGTGGTCAGATGAATTGATATGGCAACTTGGAGAAGACCTAGGCCCTCCAGATCATGTGATCAAATCAAAGCCTTTTGATGTACCAGCCGAAGGGGGCGATCTTTGGTGGCGTCCGATAGTGGGAGCTGGAATGGATCAAGATCGCTATGTAAAAGCTTTTGAAACCAGACCATCCCGCCAAGGTCGTGAGGTGGTTCACCACGCTATCCCTAGGCTTCAAGTTTTGCAGGAGAATGGTGAGTATCGCAGAACAGCTTCTCTTTCAGAGTACGCTATGGGCAAGATAGGTGAGGTGCTGCCATTGGATGCGGCTCGTTTATTGCCTAAGGATTCAAGGATTGAATGGGATGCTCACTACTATCCAATGGGTTACGATGTGCAGGATGATCAAGTAGAGCTCGGGATCTGGTTTCATCCAGAGGGTTTTGAACCTGAGTTCATTCAAGATTTAAGATTATATCCCTTGCAGGGAGATATTGCTCTGGCTCCTGGCGGAACTGCCATGACACAAGGCTTCTTTAGGTGGGATCACCCTGTACGGATCGACAGTTTTCAACCACATGGACATGTGCAGTTACATGCTAAGTCTATGGAAGTGATTTATCCCGACGGTAAAAGAGAACTGCTCAGCATGGTGACCAATTTCAATGCCAAGTGGCATCATAGTTATATTTACGAGGATGATGTGGCACCGATGTTGCCTGAGGGTAGCGTCTTGGTGGTGACTGCCTGGTATGACAATACTGCAGACAATCCTCTGAATCCAGATCCAGAAGTTTGGAAAGCACGAGGCAGTCGTACTGTGGATGAGATGTCACATGCGTGGATAGCTGTAACCCACTTAAACCAAGAAGGTTATGAGCGGATCGTCAGTGAGAGAGAGGCCAAAAAGGAAGCAGTCACCGCTGCACAGGAATCTGGGAGCCGCCGCTAATAGAAGAAATGAGCTTTGGGTATCGTTAATAAAAGTGGTCTAAACGCTGGGGGTTCGGATGAATATGAAGTGGTTGTTTTTTCTAGCAGTGTGCCTAGTAACGACTGACGTAGTAGCGCAGCGACCGACTAGGCAGCTAACTCCTGAACAGATAGAGGCAAGACAGAATGCCCGTCGAGCTGAACTCGCTTCTGCTCAACGACCGATTAGAGCTCTTAACAGTCTTTGGATTGAAGAACTGACTTGGATGGAAATTCGTGATGCAATTCGCGAAGGTAGTACGACCGTCCTTGTTCTTACGGGTGGCGTCGAGTCCAATGGACCGCATTTGGCTTCAGGAAAGCACAATTATTCGAATAAATTGATGGGAGAGTCGGTAGCAAACGCTCTTGGAGGAACCTTGATTGCACCCTTGGTTACGTTGGAACCAGGGAATCCGAGTGGACCAGTTACGATAGGGAACACAGGCCCGATGGTGTCACAGGAGACCTATATTGCTTGGTTGACTGATATGGGTGACAGCTTAAGAGGTATGGGGTTTACGCAGGTTTATTTTCTAGGGGACAGCGGTGGAAACAGACGTGGTATGCAGGCCGCTGCCGATGCACTCAATGATAGATATGAGGGCGATCCTACAGATTTCCATCATGTTCCAGAGTTCTATAATCATGATAAAGTTCGTCAATATATTCAGGAAACGTTGGGCATTCCAGAAGAAATGGAATACCAGGCGAGCTCTGGATCTGACGGGATCCACGAAGAATTGTCCATAACGTCAATCATGTCGGTTATTGATCCGACTTCAATTCGGTTCGACCAAAGAGTGGAAGCGGATAGAGCTTCCATCAATGGGATCAGTTTGCTACCTCTTTCAGAGACCCAGTCATTGGGCAGAATGTTGATTGGCTATCGCACTCGTTTAACCGTAGATGCGATTGATGTGTTCAGGGCTGGTCTGAAATAGTGGCTGAAATTTGATTGAGTAAGTCGAATTCTACTTTTTTCGACATCAGGAGGAGAGGTAAATGAGGAGCTATTGGAAGGCTGGAGGATTGTTGGTGTTGGTGCTGGCTTTGGGGGCAGAAGTTTATGGTCAACAGGTGCAGCGGTTACCTTTAGCTCCGCGCCCACCCAGTGGTGAACCTGTAGCCCCATTTTTTGAGGGTTGGTATCGTAATACGGATGGTACTTTTACTTTTTCTTTCGGGTATTTCAATCTGAATCTGAATGAGTCTCTGGATGTACCTTTGGGGCCAGAAAACTTCATTGAACCAGCAGAATTCGATGGGGTGCAACCTACTCATTTTCCGAGTAGTCCCAGAAGAGATAGGGGTGTTTTCACGGTAACTGTACCAGCTTCCTTTGAAAACGAAGAGCAGAGGGTGGTTTGGACGATAACGGCCAATGATGTGACCTACTCAGTGCCTGGCAGGGTAGGGGTAGATGCTTTCCAGCTCGATTATGGACCTCGCGCAATGGGATCTGTTCCGCCACTAGTCAGCTTGGAAGGCACTGAAGAAAAAGGGCAACATCCGACGGGAATTATGTTAGATGAAATCCGTACCGCCACCGTAGGAAATCCTATGGAATTAACTGTGTGGGCATCTGAAATATCGGTCAGAGCGGAGGATGATATCGCGAATCGAGATGGTGTCGCACTGCGGTTATTGTGGTTCAAACACCAAGGTCCTTACGGGGAAGTAAATTTCGAAGAACGATCGATGCTTCTAGAAGAAGGGGAAGGAGAGGCGGTGACGACGGTTACTTTTAGCGAGCCAGGTGACTATGTGCTTAGGGTGAGAGTAGATAATTGGGATGCTAATGATAGTACCGGCGGAGACCAGTGTTGTTGGACTAATGGATATGTACGGGTGCGGGTCACGGAATAATGAATTATAAGTTGTGTATGGGAGTGTTAGGTATTTTGATGACACAGATGAATAGTCTCTTGGCTCAGAGTCCAAGAGATCTATCCTCTCTTTTTTTTGATGGAGAAACCTACCTCATTCAAGAGAATGGACAGGCTTATTCTGGTCCAATAGTTATTACTGACTCCTACACAGGTACTAAGGAATCAGGGACACTAAAAAATGGGCTCAGAGATGGAGTGTTTGAGTGGTTTTTCGAAAACAATCAACTGGGGTTTCGCGATACCTACCGGGACGGTCAAAGGGATGGCCCATTTGAGTACTACTACAAGAATGGTTTCCTGTTGGAAAAAGGTATGATGAGAAATGGCAGGAGGCACGGTATGTCAGAGGAATACGCTTTCAGGTTGTATCGATTAACACACAGGGGTAACTATGATTTAGGTTACAAGTGTGGCAACTGGATCGAACATGGAAAATCCCGATCATATGACCCATGTCCAACAAGCTGACTGAGTGATGAAAAACTACTTAAGAAATTCCTTACTGATAAGCTGGATATTACTAATGCAGTCATGCTCTGGAGTTGGAGAAAACTCTCCAGATCCGGTGAACGATTCCGAGCGTGTGGCAGTCATTGATGTTGCACAGAAGGTTCTCGATGCTATAGGAAATGCGGATGCGGAGTTACTGCGCAGCGTAATGATTCCTGAAGCACGTATGAACGGTCGTTTGGTAGAGGAGTATTCAAGCGGATTTGCAGCAAGAGAAGAGCCAATGGTCGAGAGGATGTGGGACCCAGAGGTGTCCATTGATGGTCAAATAGCATCCATTTGGACTCCATATGATTTCTATAGGAATGGTGAATTCAGTCATTGTGGTATAGATGCTTTCCAGCTCCGCAAGATAGAGGGTGAATGGAAAGTGGTCGGGCTCATATGGAATAGTTTACAGCCACCAGATTGTCAGATGCATCCATCCGGACCACCTGCACTATAAATCTCAGCAGCACCGTTGTGGAGAATCACCGGCAAGCATTTCGAAAGGTCGGATAACTTCCTATACTGGATTTCTTCAGCAGGTCCTTCATTTCAGCAAGAGGGAGATTAGTATATGATCACTCGGTTAGCCTCCTGGGGTATCAAGACAAGTTTAGGCCTATCACTGGCTCTTTGTTTCGGACCATCAAGTGGACAAAGTCAAGCGACAACCATCGGACAAGCTTCCCCGATCAATGAATACAGTGCTGTTCATCATCCCGTCGTTGGTCGCAAGGGGATGGTTGCTAGCCAAAATGAAGTCGCTACCAGGGTAGGAGTTGAAGTACTGAAGCAGGGTGGGAATGCTATTGATGCGTCGGTCGCAGTAGGATTGGCTTTGGCTGTGACTCTGCCCAGAGCTGGGAATATAGGTGGAGGTGGATTTATGTTGGTTCACCTTGCCGAGGAACAGCGAACCGTGGCAATAGACTTCAGAGAGACAGCACCTGCACTCGCCGATCCAGATATGTTTTTTGGAGCAGATGGAGAGGTTGATAACGGAGAGTATCGGTCTACTCACAAATCTTCAGCAATCCCGGGTACCATTGCTGGGCTTGCCCATATTCTTCAGAAATATGGAACGATGGACTGGGCTGACCTCGTGGAGCCTGCATTGATACTGGCTCGAGAAGGCTTTCCAGTCACTGAGGATCTGGCTAATAACCTTAGAGTGAGCAAAGCTAAGCTGACCGCTAATCCATTGACGGCTTCTATTTTTTATAAAGCTGGTGCCCAGGAGTACCAGGTAGGGGAGATGTTTCGGCAACCGCAGTTGGCTTGGACCCTCGACCAGCTGAAGACATACGGACCGGAAACCTTCTATCAAGGTGAGATAGCGAAAAGACTGGTTAGTGGAATGGAGAGCCACAATGGTCTGATAACTATGGAAGATCTGAAGAATTACACGGTCATAGAGCGTGAACCAGTAAGAGGAACTTTTAGAGATTTTGACATTACTGCAATGTCAGCACCTAGTTCTGGTGGGATGGCGATTGTTCAAATGCTTAATATTTTGGAGAATTTTCCGATTCGTGAACTAGGATATGGGAGTGCAGATGCGATGCATATCATGACTGAATCCATGAAACTAGCATACGCTGATCGTTCAAAGTATTTAGGCGATCCAGATTATCTGGATCTTCCAGTGGAGGAGCTCACGAGTAAATTGTACGCTAAGCATTTGGCAGAGGGAATATCTATGGAAAATGCGCGCTCTTCAGATGACATTCTCCCTGGTGACCTCGCTCCTTACGAGAGTCCCGAGACTACTAATTACTCAATTTTGGATGAACAAGGTAACGCAGTAGTAAATACCTATACTTTGATGGCATCGTATGGGTCGGGTGTGGTAGTCGAAGGCCTCGGATTTCTGATGAATAACAATATGGGAAATTTTACTCTGAGGCCGGATATACCAGATCCCTTCGGACTGATGGGAAGTGCTGATAACCAAATTATGCCTGGGAGGAGGCCGGTAAGCTCAATGACCCCGCTCATAGTACTAAGAGATGGAGTTCCGTTCCTGCTAACAGGGAGTCCAGGAGGGAGTAGGATTATTACTACGAACTTTCAATTACTGGTGAACGTGTTGGAACACGGTATGAATATAGCTGATGCAACGGCTGCTCCTCGAATGCATCATCAGTGGTATCCTGACCGACTTCAAGTAGAGAGTGGGTTTAGTCCGGATGCTCTACGTATTCTAGAGGAGCGAGGTCATAGCCTTAGTCCTAGTGCAGGTATGGGTAGCTTGCAGACGGTACTTTTTGACGGCGAACTCTATTACGGATACTCCGACCCGCGTCGACCTGGAGCGATGAGCTTGGGAGTGCAGGACTCGGGAGGGTGGCAGTAGGGGAAAGTTTTCGATGAGGCAACTTCTGCAGAGATAGTTATGGTGTCGTCAAGACCACGGAATTCAGGAAATAGACACAAGAAAACTTCCCCTAGTGCGAGGGAAGGTGTGGTTGGCATGAAGGGACCAGACGGCAGGCCACTGTATATACCACTCATATTAACAGTGGCACTAATCATCCTGGTGTTCTCCCCTCGGATAGCTGAGAATGTAATTTTGGCTCAATCTTTTATTGTGGCCGCTTTGCTACTTTTAATTTGGCAAGTTTGGCTCTTTGTAAAGGTTAATCAGAATACTCTGACTCCATTATTAAGAATAGAAATACGGTCACAACACTATATTCAAGCGATGGTACAGTCGTCAGTATTCATATACTGGGGATGGTATTGGTCTCCAGTATATGAAATGGCCTGGATCATGTTAGGCCAGCTCTTGTTCGCTTATGCCTTTGATATTTTGCTTTTCTGGTCTCGTGGAAAGAAGTATGTTCTGGGCTTTGGACCAATCCCTATAATTCTCAGTACAAATTTGTTTTTGTGGTTCAAGGACGATTGGTTTTACTTGCAATTCCTCATGATTGCGGTGGGCTTCTTAGGCAAGGAGTTTGTCCGGTGGAATCGAGGAGGAAGAAGGGTACATATTTTCAATCCTTCCGCTTTCTCTTTGGGATTATTCTCTTTAGGGTTGATAGCTACGGGTGCCACAGATCTAAGCTGGGGTCAGCAAATTGCTTCAACTCTGAGCCTTGCACCAAGTATCTATCTCTTTCTGTTTTCAGTTGGCCTCGTAGTTATGTATTTTTTCTCTATCACACTTGTTGCAGGGTCAGCCGCCGCAACACTTTTTCTGTTGAGTGCAATTTATTCTGGGTGGTCGGGAGTACCATATTTTGTTGATTCTGAAATTCCAACGGCAGTTTTCTTGGGTCTACTGCTTCTAGTTACGGATCCTTCAACTTCACCCAAAACTCAATTAGGAAAAGTGTTTTTCGGAGGGTTTTATGGTTTGGGCGTCTTTGGGTTGTATAGTCTATTAGGGTTTTTGGGCGTTCCAACTTTTTACGACAAACTGCTTTGTGTTCCCTTGTTGAATCTTAGTGTGGAGCGGATCGATAAGCTTGCGAGTCATGTGATGGGAAGGGTGCGATTTAGTTTGTCAGTGACGGAATCTTTGAATTTGAGAAAAAATGGACTTCACATGGCGCTGTGGGCCGTGTTGTTTTTGGGAATGTCGATCATGGGTAAGACCGATGGTCAGCATGAGGGGGACAGCCTGCCTTTTTGGCAAGAAACTTGTGAGTTAGGGAATGAGAAAGCCTGTAAAAGGCTGTTGGAATTGGAAACAACCTACTGTTTTGACAACTCTGGATGGGCGTGTAACGAACTGGGAGTTCATCTTTCTGAAGGCATCGTGACTTCCCCTGATCCAGAACTTGCTTTTACATATTTTTCCAGGGCATGCCAGGTTCGGTTCCAAGCAGCCTGTCTAAATCTGCTTCCTTTGGAAGAACTCCAGCGGTCTCCTCCCAAAATCATTGACCTCAGGCTTATTCTGCGAGAAGGAGGAAGGAATTTGCTAGAAATGTCCGAGAGGGATTTGTATAGCAGGGCCTGTGACCATCAATGGGTATTCGCTTGTAACCAAGTGGTCAGTTCGTTGTGACTTTTTTGAGGAGGAAGACAAGGCCAATTGAATTATGTGGATGAGACCATTTTTGTTTCTACTGATTGCGTCAATGTCCGTGACAATTTGGATTTCTAAGTCAATTTGGGCAAATATGAGACAGGAGGGTGTTTCGACAGTCTCGGGTCAAAGTCAGGGGGTATCCACGGGTCGTTTTTTGCCAAACTTAGGTTTTCTTCCGAATGACTCGCTTTTAGGATTTGTCAAAGTCGAAGAAGGCGAATTTTTGATGGGGTCCGATCCTCTAGCGGATACGCTTTTCTTCGATAATGAGATCTGGCCTGGAGACAGCCCCAAGAAGATCCAAAGGTTCCCGGAATTCTACATAAGTCGCTATGAAGTTACTATAGGACAATTTAAAGCATTCGAGGAAGACGTCGCTTACCCTTTGGAGGTTTCAGGAAAATCTTCTGAACATCCCGTCTCTGGAGTTTCATGGACCGATGCTATTGCCTATACCCGTTGGATCGACCAGAGACTTAGGAGTTGGCCGGAGGTACCATTGGGACTTAGAAATCTTTTAGAAAAAGGATGGAGAGTTTCTTTGCCTAGTGAGATGGAATGGGAAAAGGCGGCGCGAGGCCAAGATGGGCGACGTTATTCTTGGGGGAGTGAGCCTAGAGATAACGGCGGTAATTTTGGGACTCAGGAGACAGTGCGAGTAGGTAGTTTTCCATGTACAGAATGTGCTTATGGTCTTTCTGATATGGGTGGAAATGTGTGGGAATGGACCAGGAGTCCATACGGCGACTATGCTATCGGAATGGCATCGAACTCTCCAGATGTAGATTTGGAAAAGGATGCACTGTGGGTGATGCGAGGAGGTTCTTTCGCTGACACAGACAGGTATGTGCGTTCTGCCGCCAGAGGTGCGGCTGACCCCGGTGTCAAACGCCCATTCATTGGGTTCAGGTTGGTACTCTCAAGACCTCAAGCCGATCCGGAGTAGTTAGAAATATTGGGCGAAGTTTCTCTTGGACCACGTTGTAAATAACAGTCTCCAATAATTGGCCTACTAGCCGAGTCATTATTGTGGTACTAATCTATCTTTTTCGGGTTACAGTTCTTTTCGGGTTCTAGCCGGTCAGGAAACTATGATAAGTTCATCGCAGAAAAATCTGAGTATTCACAAACTAACGTTGTTTCTCACTATGCTAGTGGGCTCTATTTCTCCGCTTTATGGTCAAGGCCAGAACAGGCAAAACCCCTACGGTGAATGGCGGTACCAGAGCGGAGATGCTTGGGGAACTCGCTATTCTCCAGTAGGCCAGGTTAACGCTGACAATTTTGCGGACTTGGAAGAAGCTTGGGTGTGGAGAGCGGATAATTTTGGTCCCGAATCTGATTATCAAATGAAATCGACTCCGACTTATATTGATGGAATCCTTTATACTGTGGCTGGTGAGCGTAGGACAGTAGTAGCTATCGATCCGGAGACGGGTGAGACCTTGTGGACTTACCGGGAGCCAAATACGACTCGTTGGGAACGTTCAATGAGGAAGAACTATGGCAAAGGAGTTGCTTACGGAGAAATAGATGGCAGAGGCGTTATCTACTATGTATCTCCAGGATTTTTCCTACATGCTTTGGACGCTAAAACAGGGCTTCCATTAGAAAATTTCGGATCTCCCGTGCCGCTAGATGGGTTCCCCAAGAGTGGTGTGGTCGATTTGATCCCTGACTTAGTGGCAGACTGGGCCCCTTGGCATGAATTTGATCAGCCATATGACCCTGATTTCGGGATTCCCAGAGAATTGGGATACATAACCAATTCTTCTCCAGCAATTGTGGTCAATGGGACGGTTATTGTCGGGAATTCAGCGGAACAGGGGTACAACCAGACACGTATTGAAAATGTCCCTGGTGACATACTTGGATTCGATGCAGAAACAGGAGATTTTAAGTGGAAATTCCATGTGATTCCTAGGCTAGGGGAAGTGGGCAATGAGACCTGGCTAAATGACGCCTGGAAATGGACTGGAGACGTCTCTTCTTGGGCTCCGATGTCTGCGGATTATGATAGAGGTATTGTATATATTCCTACTAACCCACCGACAATTGACTACTTCGGGGGGTTCCGGCCTGGCGATAATCTTTTTGGCACTACTGTAATTGCACTAGACGTCGAAAGTGGGGAAAGAGTTTGGCACTTCCAAACGGTGCACAGTGATGAGTGGAATTACGATCTTCCTAACGTCCCTTTAATTGTAGACTTGGAGGTTGATGGAGAAGAAATACCTGCGGTTATCCAAACCACCAAACAAGGTCTGGTGTTCACCTTTAATAGAGAGACCGGTGAACCCGTCTGGCCCATAGAAGAAGTTGAAGTATTGCAAACAGAAGTTCCCGGTAACTGGACAGCTGCGACACAGCCGATTCCGACTTGGCCAGAACCATTTGAACCTTTGGGTTTGCCCATAGAAGATGTGATCGATTTTACACCCAAACTGAGAGAACAAGCTCTCGAGATTGTCAGTGATTATCGAGTGGGAGGACCTTATCTTCCGCGCCTACATCAAGACCATAATTCCGAGGTGGTAGACAATATTAGGTGCTATGGCGGCTTAAATATCACTAACCCAGCAACACTCGATCCGTCGACAGGAATTTTATACGCTTCACACTCTCGTCGTTGCGGTGGTGGGACAGTGATCCCTGGTGCTGATCAGGATCAGCCCGACAGAATGATGACTACTGGAACTACTATTGCAGAGTGGGTAGCTGGGCCAGGAGGGGGAATGGGCCAAGTGGATGGACTTCCAATACACAAGCCACCTTACAATCGTCTGTCAGCGTATGATATGAATACGGGCGAACGTCTTTGGTGGATACCGATCGGAGAGGTGTCTGCAAGTATAAAAAACCATCCAGATCTTCAAGGACAGGATTTTTCTAGGATGGGTGGAGGGGGAAGTTCAATACAGATGGTGGCTGGGGATCTGTTATACGCCACCGAAGGTTCTGCGGGACCACCAGTTCTGAATGCTTATGACAAATTGACTGGCAACCATGTTGGCGAAGTGGAAATGGCCGGTTCGGGACAGTACGGTATGATGACATATAGCCACGAAGGAAATCAGTATATAGTGGTCCAAGTTGGACGTCCGGGACGTTTGGTGGCGATGAGGTTGTTCTAGCATGCCGAAACAACCCGTCCACGACGATTGCTGATGTTTTCAAGGCTCTGCTCTGTCCTGCTCCTCATCATCGCCCTTTACGCCACCTCGGGCTGTACTGCTCCAAGCACTCAGACCGACTCGCAAACGGTGACAGACCAACCTTTCCCGGACAACCCCGGCTTGTGGCCCTCCATTCGCCAAGAGCGGATCCGTACACTGCTCGGACCCGCTATGGCCAGAGCGGGCGTAGATGCTTGGATCGTACTCGCTAGGGAGAATGCAAACGACCCAATCGCATCCCACCTTGGAGCCGAAAATGCTGGCGGCTTAGCTGCCTTCCTTTTCTTCGCTGATGCCGAAGGAAACCTCGAGTCGTTAGCGATATCACCAGAGACGGAAGCCACTGCTCTGTCTGAGGTGAGCCCACTCGATGATGTCCGCTCAGTGCCGAGAGGAACAAGTATGTACGCAGCGGCTGCAGATGAGCTCAGGAATCGTAATCCTCGATCAATCGCCGTGAACAACAGCAACCGCAACATCGCAGATGGGCTTTCTTACACTCAGCGGGTGGCACTTGAAGAAGCTCTGGGCTCAACGCTTTCCAGTCGACTGGTTTCTTCAGAGGAAGTCATCATCGAGTGGCTGTCAGTGAAATTGCCCCAAGAGGTTGAGATCATGCGGAGGGCAGCGAAACTGACCGAGCAACTGGAGATCGAGGCATACGAGCAGGTCGTACCCGGTGAGACCACCGACGCAGATGTGGCAAGATTCCTCAAGACTCGCATGGCGGAGTTCGGGGTGGTCGACGGATGGGCACCCGACCAGAACCCGAACGTCAACTCGGGACCGGACCGAGGGCACTCACACTCGACTGAAAAGGTCATCATGCCTGGAGATGTGATTCAGACAGACTTCGGAATACGTGTGCATGGAATGTGGGTTACGGACATCCAGCGCTTCGCCTACGTGCTTCGGCCAGGTGAATCAGAGGCACCTCCTGAGGTAAAGGCTCGCTGGGAGCACGCCCGAGAAGGAAGCCGGGCCGCAAAGGCAGCGATGCGCCCTGGGGTGCGGGGATGGGATGTAGACCTCGCGCAGCGTGAAGTCCTACAACGCCATGGATCAATCCCAATCATATGGAGCACTGGGCACCCAGTCGGCTACTGGGCGCACGACGTAGGTCCACGATTAGGTGGAGCAGCGGGTGGCGCGCCACCTTCGGGCGACGCAGCTCGCGAATTGAGGAACGGCCAGACGTTTGCCTTCGACGGTTTTTTTGGCTGGACCCGCGAGGATGGCACCACGAAGACGATCTCAGTTGAAGAGATGGTAGTGATCACTGATGACGGAGCCGAATGGCTGATAGATCCCCAGGAGGAATGGATCCTATTACCTAGCGACGGTCAGCTATCGAGGTGATGGGTGCATGACTTCGTTCGAGGTGTATACCAGATCGCTCA
>CAWWAX010000036.1:0-14532 GCA_963935005.1 uncultured bacterium
GCTTTGACCATTTTTTTAGCGATATCTTGCTCAATACTTTGTTTTAAGTAAATCGTTTGTTTGGCCCGCCCCAAAGAACCAGTTTCAATGGATTTCGGATCCAAATTTTTCAGTGGAACCTTTCTTCTGGAAAGTTTCTCTCTGAGAATTTGTACAACTTGTGTCATTCGATATTCGTCATCAGCCTCTAGCTGAAGGAATACGGAATCTCTATCAAAGTGTATTGAACAGTCTGTTCCCTTGAAATCGTAACGGGTCAGTATTTCTTTGGTCGCTTGGTTGACTGCATTGTCAACCTCTTGCAGGTCGACTCCAGTTGAGACATCGAAAGAGTTTTTTGAGGCCATAATTATTTTTGTTTTAAGTGGTCTTAGTAAATCAAAAAACACTTAATTTATAAGGATCGAATTGGTGGTAATTGTTCTGGTAAGGTAATAGATTATATCTATTCAGCACAGCGAGGTTGTTTAGCCATCTTGTGATAAAATTGTCAGGGTGGATGGGCCGTTAAATGTGGAGGTCAGTAATGGACGTTATTGAACTACTAAAACCGATGAGAACCTTGCCAGGGAAACAGGTAACCACGGGGTTGTCAGACAAGGTTGTTAAAAGTTTTGCTGAAACCGACAACTCTTTGGTCAGGGCAATTCTTAGTGCTTCAGAGAAATTCCAAGAACTGATGGGGGAGTTTCCAGACCTAGTGGGTTTGGATGAGCTTGACCAAGTGAAGGTAATCCAAGAGAGATGGGTGAATTTTTATGCAGATGATACGATTTGTCCCTACGTATCACTGGCTGCCAATGGGCCTTGGGTAATTACTACGAAGGGCGCAGTTTTGCACGACAGTGGTGGATATGGAATGTTAGGGTTCGGACACATTCCAGAGCAAGTGGTGACAGCGATGAGTCGTCCTCAGGTTATGAGTAACGTTATGACTGCTAGTTTCAGTCAGTTACGTTTGGTGAGGGCCTTGCAAAAAGAAGTCGGAAGAAATCGTACTGACGGTTGTCCATTCAGTTGCTTCATAGCTGTCAATTCTGGTTCGGAGTCTGTGTCAGTGGCTACCCGTATTTCAGATGTGAACGCCAAGATAATGACGCAGCCGGGAAGTCGCCATGCTGGGAAAACGGTCAAGAAACTTTCTCTGACGACTGGATTTCATGGTCGAACAGGGAGGCCAGCACAGTTCTCTCACTCGACTCACGAGAGCTATAAGAAATATCTAAAAAGTTTTGAAAACAGTGATGACTTAATCACAGTCGATCCGAACGACATAGCACATCTGCGTCAGATTTTTGCAGAAGCTGATGAACAGGGAGTTTTCATTGAAGCTGTTTTCATGGAACCAGTCATGGGTGAAGGCAATCCGGGGCTGCAAATTTCACCTGAGTTTTATTCTGCGGCGCATGCTTTGTCTAGTGAACACGGTTCTGTTTTCTTGATTGACTCGATTCAAGCGGGAATTCGAGCCACCGGGAATCTCTCAATCGTTGATTATCCAGGCTTCGAAAATTTGCCAGCTCCGGATATGGAGACCTATTCAAAAGCCTTAAACGCTGGTCAGTATCCAATGTCCATCCTAGCGATGAACGAAAGAACCTCAGGACTATACCGAAAAGGAATCTACGGCAATACGATGACAACTACTCCTCGGGCGATGGATGTAGGGACTGCTGTGTTAGACATGATAACAGAGGATGTCAGGGGAAATATTGTACGGCGTGGAGAAGAATTTAAAAATAAACTAGAATCTTTAGCGCGTGATTTTGATGGTGAGATTACCAACATACAAGGCACAGGTCTGTTATTCTCCTGTGAGCTGAACTCATCTTATAAAGCTTATGGAACTGACAGCCTTGAAGAGTATATGCGTATGAATGGTATTGGTGTGATTCATGGCGGTGAAAACTCATTGCGGTTCACTCCCCACTTCAACATCAGTTCCATGGAAGTCGATCTAGTAGTGGAGCGAATCAGAGATGCTGTAGTCAATGGCCCCAAGGTTAGAATTCTTGAAGAGGCCTTGGTTAGCTGAGATAGGAAAGATCCAGTTGGATTGGGTCGCTAACCAACTGGATCATTCCTGACCGACTGGGCAGTGCAGTAATTTAGAGCTGTGTCGTTTAGTTGCCTTCCTCTGCTTCAACTCCAAGTTGTTCATACATATCCCTAGCCTGTTGGAACTGCCCGAGCACATGATCTATTTCTGCCTGTGACCTCCACCCTGGCCATTCCAGGGCCATTTCTGTCAATTGATCAATCCACTGAACACCATAGTCAGCCGAAGCTTTGTTGCGGATGGGCTGATTGCCCACTGAGATCCAGACCGGGTTTGTAAAAGCTTGTGCATAACGAGCATCTAGGGGGAAGTGTTCTTCCGGAACACCTTCCGCTCTCAAGTGGATCCAGCCACTTTTGGTGATTGGAATTTCAGTCTCGAGTTTGCCACTCATGCGATTTTCAGAAAGCGGAACTTCTGCTATGTCTTCCCCGTTATGTACCAACCAAGCTCGGGTAACTGGAGTGATCGAGTTTATTCCTGCTACAATCGATAGAGTCTCAGTTTCGGCATTCATAGTCACAGTTTCGCCAGGGATATTTCCATTTGCAGTAAAAGATAGAAGTGGTCCGTTGGTTACAAAGGCATGTCCTTCAGTTAAACCAGTTAGCCACCCACCCATCGTTCTCTGGGCATCATCTGGTCGTATGTAGGTTCTCATGGCTCCCACAAGGGCAGTCCAGTGTAGGCTACTAATGGCATCTTCTCCTCCTACAGCGGTAACACGTATGTCATTGTTCCACGCTGCGTAGAGTGGATAGAATCCGCCGTTGTTCGCTTGAGACCACTCTACTGCGTCGGTGGTTCCCAGGATTGCATCTACCATGAAACCCTTACCCCCGCCTAGGCCTTGGTTCAACGGATCAGCGTTTCCACTGAATGCGTGTACATATCCAGTAGTTGCTCCCTGGGTTTTTGCTTTTCGGAACATGTCCGTGTTTGACGGATAAAGGCTTTCTATTGCTGTCCCTTCATAACCAGTAGTAAATGGAGAAATCAAATGGTCGTCTAAGCCAAGCATAAACACGTGACCGTAAAAGGGTGGTCGGTACTCTTCTCCAACGATGAGGACTCTTTCTTCGGTAGAGAGGGGGTGAGCGTCACCGCCAGGAATGAAAAACTGGTAATCCAAGATTCGGTTGTCTTTGTTGGCGATCAATTCGGCAACAATGTCCTGGTCTTCCGCATCAGACATCATCATCATGTTTTCGAGAGTGTTATGTAAATTGCCAGCGTAATTGGTATGAACGTGAGTCGATCCATTGTGCCAACCATTTGCTGAAAGATCTGTCATTCTTTGCAGAGTTACATTGACCTCGGTTGTCTCGTTTGGGTTTATCTCAATTTGTTGCCGGGCTGGATAGATTTCAAAGCCTTTTGAGATAGTCACGTCCGCTAAGCCAGTCGGCAGCGTGACTTCGAAATTTCCTTCGGTATGGAATAGCCCAAATCCACCCTGCTGGGCTACTCGAGCATAGGCGTCGTCAGGGGAGTAGTATTTCCCATCAGAGGCCATGAGAGATATCCTGGCTGGAGTGAGGTCTGAATTTCCGGAGAGATTGATATTCATTTTGAGGGTACCCATAGGCTCTTTCCAAATTCGTTCAGTTATTTGGATCTTCCGTCTTTCTCCTCCGTACGTTTCCAGAAGTTCTAGTTGCGGTAAGCCTCCTTCGTTACTGATGAATGCTATCCATTCTCCGTCTGGTGACCATCGGGGGTGAAACGCGTCATGTTGGAAAAAAGTCATTTTATAAGGTTCGCCGCCGACTGTTGGCTGAACATATAGATTGTTGAACTGATCTGCGGTTCCTGAGGTCGATGAATAAATGAAGCGTTTTCCATCTATAGAAACATCTGGTTGAGTCCGATACAGAGTCTGTTCAGCTAAAACTGTAGTGAGTTGTGAGATTCCATTTTCTACGGCTGGTACACGAATTACGTTGCCCGAACCGAGAGCCACGTTTCGGTTTGAGACCAACAAGAGCTCATTTCCATTTGGTAGCCATGATGGAGTGATATGCATATCCTGATTACCGAAGTATAGTCTCGAGCGTCCGTAGTCATTGTCCGATGACACAGCAACTTCCGCACCATTCCATACTCCATTGCTAATAGCTCTTACATATACGTTGAAGTAACCATTAGGGGCAGTGGACACATAAGCGAGTTTTGTTCCATCGGGAGAAAACACCGGATCTGTGTATACATAATCATCCTCAGTTAACGTTGTGGCTACTCCAGAAGTCACATTCAAAATTTCGAGTTGGATGGTGCTACCCCCATCGTCTGCGGTATAGACAATCCACTGTCCATCTGGTGACCAACTAGGTGACGAATGGTATTTGGATCCTCGAGTCATTTCGGTTGCAGTTCCGGTAGACGGATCAACTGACCAAATAGATCCTGCCATACTTACCGCTATAGCAGACCCGTCCGGACTCCAGCTGGGAGACCAGGGTGTTGAACTAGGTGAGGGTGGCAGGTAATAGTTGTACATGTAATTGCCACCATGCCTGGCCATTATATAGCTTCCGAATCCTTCTGGGAGCTGAGGCTCTAGTACATTTCCTGAACTGTTTTCACCCAATGATGGTTGGTTGCCTGCAGGACTACAGACAGTCAACAGCAAGCAGAGGACGAAAAAACCAATCAATGTTCTGTGTGACATTTTCATTGCAAACCTTTTTTCAAATGACAAACCGCTGGCCAATTCGGTGTGAACTAGTATGAGTTTGTTGAATCAACAATCACCGGTAGGGTTTTTTGGACTATTACAAAACAGTGATCTAGTGAACTTCGCAAGAAGCAAACTCTAAAACTCTTATAGAGCTTCATACCAGTAAACACTGACTTGCTGTGGTTGCTCAGGCACCCAGTTGGGTGCATCATGTTCTTTCCTGGTAGTTTTTTTGTCTAGTTTTGGATGCAGAGGACAAAGCATGAAGTATTACCCGATTATTATCTGTTTATTGGTTTTGCACAGCACATTGGGCGCTCAACAGAGCCACACGAATGTAGTTACTGCTGAAGACTATGCTCAAGCGGAAAGCTTTTTGGCACACCATACAAATCCTCTGGTTTTTGGTGCAACGGTCAATCCACGCTGGTTGGATGACGGCCGCTTCTGGTTCCAATCAAATGGTTTGGAAGGAATAAACTACTTTTTGGTGAATCCGAAAGAACGAAGTCGTGCGCCCGCATTTGATCAATCACGGTTGGCAAATGTTCTGACCGGCATAATTGGCAGGACCATAGAACCTTCAGGGATACCCCTGGAAGACCTCTGGTTAGAAAGTAATACCCTGATGGCTATAGTAGGGGGTCAAAGGGACCTGCTTTGTGACCTCGGTAGATATACTTGCAAATTTTCTGATTCAGAAATAAGTCAAATCTCTAGGGATGAAGTCATTTCTCCGGATGGGGAGAGTGTGGTTTTTATCAAAGATCATAACTTGTGGTTAAGAAGCGTAGCGACGGGAGAAGAGCTCGCCCTGACAACAGACGGCTTTGAAGATTTTGGCTATGGGACGGATAATGCTGGTTGGACACGTAGTAATCGTCCTATCGTCAAATGGTCACCAGATTCCAGGAAACTAGCGACGTTCCAGCACGACTCCCGAGGTGTTGGGATGATGTATCTTGTCAATACAGAAGTTGGTCATCAAGAATTGGACGCATGGCGTTATCCGCTCCCCGAGGATTCAGTAATATTTAGAATTTCAAGAGTGATCTTAGATCTTGACCGTCCATCTGGAGAAAGAGTAATTCCATTGCAGATGGCTCCTGATCAACATCGAAGTACCTGCAGTGATCATATTCGCTGCGGTTCGGGATTCGGAGATGTAGAATGGAGTGGAGATAGTGAACAAATAGCTTTTGTTTCTAGTACGAGAGACCATAAGACTGCAACCGTAAGAATAGCTGATGCCTCTAATGGCAAAGTAAGAACCCTTTTCGACGAAGTAGAGGAGACGTTCTATGAGTCCAATGGATGGACCTACTTGTCCTCTTCAAATGAAATACTGTGGTTCAGTCAGAGAGATGACTGGGGTCATCTGTATCTTTACGATACTAACTCGGGAAATGTGAAAAGGCAGGTTACTCAGGGATCGTGGAATGTTCAACAGATTCTTGATGTTAATCAGAAAAATCGGACGGTCACTTTTGTTGGAGCAGGTCGGGAACCTGGAGATCCTTACTTCCAATACATTTATAGCGTAGGGATCGATAGCGGTGATGTTCTACTTCTTACGCCAGATAGCGCTAATCATACGGTCTCTCTTTCTCCCGATGGAAATTTTATTCTGGATACTTATTCAACCCCCACGGTCCCTCCAACTACAGTGCTACGTTCGAGGGATGAAGGGGCACTGGCTATGACTGTCGAGCAATCGGACATATCCCACCTGATTGCATCAGGCTGGAAACCGCCGATACCTTTCACTGTAAAGGCGAGGGATGCAGAAACGGATCTTTATGGCTTACTATTTCGACCAACCGATTTCGACCCTGGCCATTCTTATCCGATCATTAATTATCTCTATCCAGGTCCTCAAAGCGGTAGTGTGGGGAGTAGGAGTTTTCGATCATCCCACAGAGATTTGCAGTCAATCGCAGAACTAGGTTTTGTGGTGGTAGAGTTAGATGCTATGGGAACGCCAGGACGCTCTAAGACCTTTCACGAAGCCTACTATGGAAATATGGGAGACAATGGACTCCCTGATCAAATTGGAGGGATAAGGCAACTTGCAGACCGCTATTCCTGGATGGATATCGAAAGAGTTGGCATATTTGGTCATTCCGGCGGTGGATTTGCTTCTACAGCTGGAATTTTGAGATATCCTGAATTTTACAAAGTTGCTGTCTCACAAGCTGGGAATCACGATCAGCGTAACTATGAGGATGATTGGGGTGAAAAATGGCAGGGACTTCTTGTGGAATATCCTGATGGAACTACTAGCTATGATAACCAGGCCAATCATCTTTTAGCGGAGAATTTAAGAGGGAAACTCTTGATTGCTCACGGGACATTAGATTCCAATGTTCCTCCTTCCAATACGATGTTGGTGGTAAATGCTCTCATCGCAGCGAACAAGGACTTTGATTTAATCATGATGCCGAACAGGAGGCATGGGTTTGGTAATGAGCCCTATATGATGCGCAGACGCTGGGACTATTTTGTGAAACACCTTAAGGGGGCTGAATCACCTAAGGAATATCAATTTGGGTTAAGAAGAGGAACAGGCCGTTAATGCATGAGTTCGGATATAAAATTCGGTCTAGAGGGATAGGTATATGCCCCTGACGACACCATTTCATTCCCGGTTGGAAGAGATCAATCAGACTGGAATCTGGAGACACTGGTCTGGCTACTTGGTCGCTCCACAATACCAGTATTCTTTGAACAATGAGTACTATTCAGTCCGAAACTCGGTGTCTTTGCTCGACACTTCTCCCCTTTTCAAGTATAGCTTTACAGGAATAGATGCTAATGTTCTGCTGGAGCGTATTTTATTGCGTGACATAGGACATTGCGAAGTGGGGAAGGCTCACTATACCTGCTGGTGCGATGACCGTGGATTCGTCTTACAGGATGGTGTGGTAATGCAGGTGAATTCGGGCGAGTTTTGGCTGACAGCAGCAGAGCCAACGCTACGTTACTTTCGTGGTGTAGCTAAGGAAATGGGTCTTTCAGAAGTTATAATTGAGGACGTTTCCTCAGATTTTGGAATTTTGTCTCTTCAGGGTCCTCAAGCATACAATGTGATTAGTGAGTTAACTGAAGTCTCAGGAACGCTGAGCTATTTTGATGTAGTTCACACTGAGATAGCGGGGTGCTCGGTCACGGTCTCTCGTACAGGTTATACAGGAGATTTGGGTTATGAGATATGGATTCGTTCGGATGATGCCATGCGAGTATGGGATGCCCTCATCGGTGCGGGGGAAGACTATAATATCACTCCTATAGGTACGACGGCCCTGAAAATGGTTAGGGTTGAAGCAGGCTTGCTACTGATGGGGACAGATTTTCACACTTCTCGGTTTGCTTGGGTAGATTCTCAGCGGGAGACCCCTCATGAATTGGGTTGGGGTTGGATGTTGAAAGGGCTTGAAAATGACGGTCGCGACTTCATTGGAAGGGGTGCGGTCGAAAAAGAGTTAGAGATGGGGAGGAGTCGCTGGAAAACGGTTGGGCTTACAGTCGATTGGCAAGAGTATGAGTTCACTTATACCGAAGCCGGGATTTTACCTCCGCATCATGAAGTTTATTCTGAGTCAACTATGAGTATATATCGCAGGGGAAGTAAGGATTGGGATTACGCCGGTTATGCTAGTAGTTTTTTGGTGTCATCACTTTTAAAGAAGCCCATTGCGATTGCAAAGCTTCCCGTCGATCTAACTGCAATAGGATCAGAGGTTAACTTGGAAATCCCGGTCATACGTAAACCCAAGAATGTCCTGGCTCGGGTATCGAAGATGCCGTTTTTTAACCCGCCTAGAAAGACGGAATCGTTGGGAGAGATGGGCGCCCATGAATAGAAGTGAATCCTACGATGTCATCATCGTTGGGGGAGGCCATAATGGTTTGGTCAATGCAGCTTATCTCGCAAAATCTGGTCTGAAAACCGTTGTGCTTGAACGTAGATATCTTGTTGGTGGTGCAGCGATAACTGAAGAGCTTATACCTGGCTTTAAGTTTACCACTTTTTCCTATGCGATCAGTCTTTTGCGGCCAGAAATCGTTCAAGAATTAGACTTGGTCAAGCATGGTTTTATGGTACTTCCTATGGTTAATACTTTTCAGCCTGGATACCATGGAGAACACCTTATTTTGGGATCGGATCCTGACGTCAACTATCACGAGATTGCCAGACATTCCATTGAAGACGCAGAAGCAGCTCAAGATCTAGATCACTTGATCAGCAGAATGGCCCGTGCGATAAAACCTTGGATGGATCGTATTCCTCCTAACCGGCTGAGTTCTGATCCTGTTGAAGTCAACGCACTTAATGAGCTAAAAGTATATTTAGAAGACCTTGATCCAGAAGTCCTTGATCTGATAGAGAAATGTACCACCTGCAGCATTGCCGAGATTTTAGAAGGGTATTTTGAGACTGATTTAATAAAGGCCATGTACGCGTCAAGTGGTATTATCGGGAGTAGATGCGGGCCTAGGGATCGAGAATCCGGTCTTGTATGGCTTTTTCACAAATTAGGAGAGTATGACGGATTGCCAGGAAGCTGGGGATTTCATAAGGGCGGCAATGGGGGTTTCACGCAAGCATTAGCTCGATCAGTAGAAGATTTTGGTGGGGAAGTGAGGACCAATGCTGGTGTCGATAAGGTTCTCTATGAAGATGGTAAGGTTTCAGGAGTTTTGCTCCAGGACGGATCAATATTAAAGGCAAATGTGGTAGTGAGCGCACTCGATCCGAGGCAGACCTTTACTCGACTTGTAGAACCAGGGGATCTTCCGAAAGACCTAGTAGACTGTATAGAGAATCTTAAGTTCCAGGGAACCGCTGCGAAAGTGAATTTTGCTCTATCTTCCATTCCAACATTCCCTGGTCTTGAAGGACGCGAAGAGATCTATAGGGGGTTTACAAATATTGGTCCGTCCATCGATTACCTGCAGGAGGCTTTCGAGGATTGTGAAAATGGTAAATTCAGCCGTCGGCCATTTCTAGACTGTTGCATTCAGTCAACTATTGATCCTGAAATGTCACCTCCAGGTAATCATATAATGTCCTGTTTTGTCATGTATGCACCTTACCATCTTAAGCAGAGTGATTGGAAGAGCGAACGTGAAAATCTTGCAGATACGGTAGAGTCGACACTGACAGAGTTTTTTCCAGGGTTTAGTGATTTAGTCTTACATAGAGAGATTGTCACACCTCAGGACATTGAAGAAATCGTAGGACTTAGCGAAGGCAATATTTTTGCTGGAGAGCTTTTTAAATCGCAATTGTTTTTAGATCGACCAGCTCCAGGTTGGAATCAGTATAGGACTCCTATAGAGGGGTATTATCAGTGTGGATCTGGAACTCATCCAGGTGGTTGCGTTTCGGGTGGACCAGGTAGGCTAGCAGCACAGCAAATACTGAGAGACAAAGGTCTTTGACTCTCAGTATTCAGCCCAGTCCAGACAAAGTTAGTTAGCTCGAGCAACACCAAGACCCGACCCGTATTTTTCAATTTCGATCACTTTGACAATAGACTGACTGTAGATGTCTATGACGACTATTGTACCAATCTGAGAGTTGTCACCTAAGTCGTAACGAGGTTGATAGCCAGTTTCCCTTGCTGGGAGAGATACAGAGGACGAGGAACCCATCTGCATTCCAGGTGTCTCTAAATTACGGTTGGATATGTATACGTATTGCCCATCATGAGAGGTTGCTGAACCATGGGGTTGAGATAGTCCATTTCCTTCGATCACATTCACTAAGGTACGGCTATTCATATCGATAACACTGACTGTATTATCTCTGTTATTTCCAGCATAAACCCATCGTCCGTCGGGAGTAAAGGATGGATGCCATGGGGCAGAATTAACTAGTATGGTGTCGACTGGTCCAATCTCGATATTTTTAGTTAGATCAAATAGAAAAATTGAGGAAGTTAGTTCGGTCGTTCCTGCCATCCATTGTCCGTTCGGAGATATAGCGAATTGCACTAGGGTATGCATTTTTTCGCCTGCCAAAGTGAACAGTTCGATGCTTTCATCCTCTGGGTATAGAGTAGCAATTTGATTTACGGAAAGGCTAGCTGTGTAGACTGCCCCACTTTTGGGTTCGACTGCTAATGCGTGTGGACGGGGGAAAAATACGCCCATCTCTTCCAAAACCATACTGACACGATCGATTACACCGATAGTCTGAGGAGGTGATACCGCGGCCATGGACCTTCCAGCGTAAAGCTTGTCTGTGTTGGGGTCTAAGGCCAACAGGCCGGGTCGCTCAAAAGTCAACTTGTTCACCAAGGTATTTGATCGATCAAACTTAAGGATGGTATTATCACTAATGAGTGACACATACCAATAAGAACCGTCGGGTTCGACTACTATATGATGGGGTTGAGCGTTTGCGGAGAATCCTAATTTCTGGAGATCCACAGTTCTGATTACTACGTTACTTTCCATGTCAATTACAGAGATGAGGGCATCTCCTTGATTGGCGGCATAGAGCAGGTGTTCGGCATCGGCGAAAGCTATCAGGCCTTCTTTAGAAGGAGCGCCTCTATCAATCCATTTATTTAAAAACGATTTTTCATCAGTGGTCAGCCCAGGTTCACCCAGTTCTTCAGGATGAGGCCCACCGACTAGCTTGGTAGTGATCTCAGATAATAGGGACCTTTCTGCATCAAAGGGGATCACAGCCTCTCCGTGTTCAGAACCCGTTAGTATGTGTTTCCAGGAATCGAGTTGTAGTCCGTGGGCTGCGGTTGGGCCGCTGTGACAGCTTACACATTTACCGTTTAAGATTTCTTGCACCTCCTGATATTGGTCTGATTCGCTGTAGGTCTTTGAGTATGGAAGAGTGTCAGCCCAACTTTCTGTTAGCTCATTGACTGCCATTGTGCTTCCGCCAAGGACCAATAGAAATATGGAGAACAAAGTGGTTTTCAAATCACCCCTCCAGAGACATAGAACGTTAGAGTTGGAATGGCGTGGAGAGCCGGCATCTTCAGATTCCCGATCCAAAGATCTGCAAGCAAATAAGTACTTGCAGATCTTTGGATCTACAGGTTATTCCTGAAATCATCCTGTGTATTGGGTCCTAACCCCTTCTTCGATCCGCAATCCGTCTGAGTTTCTTACGGTTATGCTAGGGATTCGGGTTGAACCCATAGATGCACAGCCGATTTCTCCATCTTTGTTGATTGCCACGAATTTTTCCGATGGGAAGAAATCAGGGTTTACGTTTCTATACTTATGTACGATGAATTCTATTGCATCTTCACAGGCTTGCTGAGGAGATCTTCCTTGGCCCATCCGCATGACGATATAGAAGGATCCACAGCACTTGATTACATCTTCTCCTCTTCCAGTGGCCCCAGCTGCTCCGATATCGTTGTCAACGTAAAGCCCAGCTCCAATAATTGGCGAATCACCTATTCTTCCATTGATTTTCCAACTTAATCCACTAGTAGTGGTGATTCCAGAAATATCTCCGTGTGAGTCCACAGCAAGAACATTGGTAGTGCCGTAGTGAAAAGGGATGTCATCGTAGTCATCTTCTTCGCCAGCAGGTGCTACCAGATGTTCTGCAGGTCCGTAGTCATCCCTATCACTGTGCTCTTCACGCCATCGGAGATAGGCATTCCTCGATCTTTCGGTATGCAAGTCGACCTCTTCAAATCCATAGGATACTGCAAAATCCAATGCCCCCTGACCGACCAAGATTACATGGTCGGTGCGCTCCATTACTAACCGAGCTACAGAGCAAGGTGTCTTGATATTCTCGATAGCTGCTACTGCACCCGCGTTATAGGTCTTTCCATCCATGATGGAGGAGTCTAGTTGAATGACGCCGTCTTCATTTGGCAGACCTCCATTACCTACGCCAGAGTCGTCTGGATCGACTTCGATCACATTTGCGCCTCGTTCTACTGCATCCAGAGCTGAGCCACCGCGAGCAAGGATTGACCATCCTTGTCCCATAGCATCAGCTGCTGTGTCATTGGTATGGCTGGTGATTATAAGCGGTCCAGTGGCTGACTTGCTTTGAGATGAATTTTCTGTTTCGGGCAGCCGATCTAAAGCCCAAGCACCCACTCCTGCCCCCATGCTGTGTCGAACGAAATTTCGACGGTTAATTTGAGAGTTCTTGTAGTTCATTTGATGACTCCTTTTGATGAAGCGTCCACATTTAGCTGTCCAGTACACCCTTTCCATTCAAGAGAGATTACACGATGCTATGACATGAACGGTGGATCTCGCAAGCGTTTAGGTCACATTTTTCAACATGGAACAGCAGTTGCGAGGTATAATAAGACAGCAAGATTTGGAGGCCAAGATGAAGTCACTTGATCGTAGAAGATTTTTGGGATGGTCTACGGCCACTCTCGGAATGCTTGGGGTAGAGCCGGATTTTCTGAGTGGGAAGGGAACACTAGGGATGTCCTTCGAGCCGAAACCTATAAAAATTCTAATCCTTGGGGGCACAGGTTTTATTGGTCCTTTTCAGGTTCGATATGCGTTGAGCCGAGGTCACGAAGTCACTCTTTTTAACCGAGGACGAACAAATCGCAATATGTTTCCCGAAGTTGAAACATTAATCGGCGACCGAAACGGACAACTGGACGCGCTTAAAGGACGTAGCTGGGACGTTGTCATTGACAATTCCAGATCCAATCCAGATTGGGTAAGAATGTCGGCAGAATTCCTGAAGGATTCTGTGGGAAGGTATTTTTATGTATCATCTCGTTCTGCATACGCGGATACAAGTCGAGTTCCGATGACGGCGAATGCCCCTTCCTTCACTTATGAAACTGCTGGCGTTGAAAGAGGCTCCAATGATTTGCCCTACGGACTTGCCAAAGCTTTATCGGAAAGAGAAGCTCAGAAGATTTTTGTGGGAAGAACCAACATAGTGCGGCCTGGTCTTATTATAGGTCCTGGCGACGAAACAGATCGTTTTACCTATTGGCCGGTTCGTATCCATAAAGGTGGAGAAGTCTTGGCTCCAGGCGATCCCAGCGATCCAGTCCAGATCATAGATGTTCGAGATTTGACTGAATGGATGATCAGAATGGCCGAAGGGGACCAGGTGGGTGTATTCAATGGAGTGGGTCCGTTCAATCCTCGGCCGATGGCGCAATTGCTATATGGAATCCGAGCTGTGACTACTGCCGAAACTAGATTTACTTGGATCAATAGAGAATTTTTAACAGATATGGGATTGCGCCCCTATTCGGATCTTCCCGTCTGGAGACCTCCAACGGAGGGGAGAGAAGGTTTTGCCCGATTTGACTTGACCCCAGAAATTGCAGCTGGACTAACTTTCCGATCGTTAGCAGTTACTGCTGCGGACACTTTAGAATACCATTTTTCTAGATCATCTGAGCGGCAGGCACAGTTACGGGCTGGGATTTCTCTTGAACGAGAGGCAGAAGTGTTGGCAGCATGGCATGCTAGTAGATAAAATCGGATTTGCATGGAGAAATGTGCCAAAGTGAAAAATACAGGCTAAGGAGATAGGTATGCATCGAAGGGTGTTAATTCTGCTGACAGTAGCTGTAACTTTAGTTGCTTGTGAATCTGTCGAAAAACCAGATTCAGCGAATCGTTTTGTTCGTTATCAAAATGGTGATGTGGCTTCGTATGGAGTAGTTGATAGTGATGTGGTTTGGGAAATAGAAGGAGATATTTTTGGCTCATATACGATTACTCAAAACAGTTTTGATATTGGCAATTTGGAAATCCTGGCTCCCACGGATCCTTCCAAAGTGATTGCTGTTGGACTGAA
>CAWWAX010000037.1:0-14288 GCA_963935005.1 uncultured bacterium
GAAACGATGAAAACACCTTCGAGATCGGCGTTTCTAGAACGAAGTAGCGGTCCGGAGTTTGACTCCTGGCGGTTGTCATTATCGTCAGAGGTGTCTTCCGCTTGATCTGAGCCTTCTTCAGATCTTATTGTGAGGGAAATGATTGGAACTGACAAAGCACCTACCCGAGTCCCAGTGATTATATCAGCTGTAGCTGACAGGTCTGGACGTATCCCGGCTGGTGGAGTTGACATCGAGATCACCACTTCAAAATCTATGGTAGATGTTTGGCCGTTAGCCGGAGGTTGGATGGCACTGTTGCCTATTTCTGTAACGAGCCCTCCAAACAATCGGTTTGGAAATGCATCTAACTCTAAAATCGTACTGTCTCCCAAAGAAATGTAAGGAACATCAGTTTCATCAACCTCTAGGACGACTTCTACCGCGGATAATTCACTGATGGTGAGAACTAGGCTTCCAGGGTTATTCATGGTGCCTACTATCACGGTTTCTCCCTCCTCTACATTCAATCGAGTCACTTTTCCAGAAATCGGTGCCCTGAAGATTGTTTTACTAAGCAGTTCGTTAGCTTCAGTGAGGGAGGCTTCAGCCTGGGCTACTCCAAATTGAAGAGTTTCGAATTGGCGTGAGGCGAGCTCTACTTCTGTTCGCAGATTATCCAATTGTTGACGCATCACCAAAAGAGAATCGCGTAGGAAGATGTTCTCCAGCCTGTCTAAATCTCTCTTTGATCTGTCCAAGTTGGCTTCCTGCTGTCTAACTTGCGAATTGGCTTGATTCAGAGAGGCCTCTGCCCTTGAAACACTAGCCTGGAACTGCCTAGGATCCAGTCTAAGGAGGAGTTGTCCTAATTCTACATCGTCGCCTTCCTCAATCAGTAATTCTGAAACACGTGCAGATACGTCGGAACTCATGTCGACAACTCTTCCAGCTCGAATGTTCCCATTAGCAGTAACTGTTTCTGTTAAGTCTCTGTAAGTAACCGATTCCAAACGAACCTCGGTTGGTTTCTCCTTGCGACTCAACACAATTCCAGCAATGGATATAGTGGATATTAAAATGATTGTGGTGGCGATCAAAACTTTAGTTTTTGTCATTTATGTTTACTCTATGCGGAGTGAAGTTCCGACTACCGCTTCTAAATTAGTCAGAAAATCATGGTAAGCGAAGATAGCCTCGACCTGAGCACGGTCGGCTTCTACTTTCAGGGTTTCGGCCTCGAGGAGCTCTAGGAAATCTGCCAACCCCTCACTAAAACGTTCGCGTGCCAGACGTAGCTGTTCATCCACTACTGTTTGGTTACGTTCGTCTATTAGAGCAGATTGATATGCGGTCCGGATTGTAGCTAACGTTGTCTCTATATCGGCCCGCAAAGACAATTCTTGTTCTTTCAGATTTAGATCGAGATCTTCTAACTGAACTTTTGCTTCGGCAACCTGGCGATTTCGATTTAACCCTTGGAACAAAGGCAAGCTGACTGTTATGCCTGCGGAGGCGGGTTGTCCAGTGAAATTCAGTGGGAATTGTTGGTTGTCCAACCGTATCTGTTCCCTGAGTGCTTCAGTTACTGCGAAAACCGAACAATCCTTGGCTGGTAAGGGATTACTCAACCTACTGTAAAGCATATTGTTATTTAGACAATTCTGAGTGGCTGAATTGGCTTGTGATTCAGCCTGATTGTAGGCGAAACCAACGTTGGATGCTTGACTTGTAAATCCACTGATCCCAGCTCTCATAGATATGGTTGGGAAATAGGTACTCTTGGCCATTTTGACAGTGTAGTTTGCGGAGGAGCGATTTGCCCTCAGAGATTTAAGGTTAGGGTTTTGCTGAACTCCCAAGCTATAAAGATCTTCGGAATTCCAAGTTGGAGCGGAGAGTGAGAATTGTGTAATTGTATAGAAGGGATTGTCGAGCCTCACCCCCATTTTTTGCAGTAGCCGAATTCGAGCGTTTGACAGGCTGTTCTCGACCTGTAAAACGCTTACTTCAGCACGCCCCAGAGCTACTTCTGCTTGTGCAACATCTACTGCCGTGGCCGTGCCCACTTCGAAACGTGCCTGTACAAGAGCCAAATTGAATTGAGCTCTGTCCAGTTGTTGTTCTGAAACCCTGGTTTGTTCCATTTGTCGCAAAATTTCTATATAATTTTGAGTCACTTCCAGAATCAAGGTGGTTTCGGCTGCTTGCACCTGTGCTCGTATTGCTTCTCTGTTTGCTTTGGCCTGTCCGGGTGCCATCAGGGCTGCTCCGCTGATCTGGTAGTTTAGCCCGACGCTATAATTCGAAAACAGATATGAGGGTTGATTGGCAAATCCGAGTTGACCAGCTGTCAAGCTCCCGAATTGTTGCTCGCCAGAACCTTGCCAACTAGCTCCACCACTAGTAGTCGCGTTGGGTATCAAAGATCCGTAAGCAGATCTAACTGCCCAATCAGCAATATTCTGATCGTTACGGATTGAATGAATCGCTGGATTATTATTTTGGGCGATCTCTATGGCTTGTTCTAGACTCAGGTTGTACGGCACCTGGGCCTGGGCTTCTAGTTCAACTGGGACGAGAACTATGAACAAACTATAGAGTAGCAACTTATCAATAAGTGTCGTCACTAAAATAGGCCTCCATATCAGTAGAAGATTGTTGTCTGGATTACACAGTTAAATTTATAAGAAAAGGTGGTGTGTTCACACTGTATCTCCATTATCAAAAGACGGTTGAGGATGCCAAAACGTTAAGTGCAGCGAAACTGTAAAAAATGTCCTAATTCTCAGATGAAAGATCAGTGATATCTTGACTTTAGTTTTCAGGAACGGGACTTCGATAAGCTATGTAATCCTTTTCTGGGATTTCCACTCGTAAAATCCGGTTTTGTCCGTCTGTCCAGATCCTATGGATTACACCTCCTACATTTAGTTGCATATACTGTGCTTGGATTAGCGTGTCTCCGAGAGAAATGGGTTCTACCAAGCCGAGACTCAGGTTGGCTGGAATCTGTTCTCCAGTCCGAGGGAATACTGCTGTAATTTCCTCGGACTCGGTGAATTGGTGTGGCAGAACCAAGAAATAATGATGTGCAAAATATTGATCAAGAATTATTGTTGGGGTGCGACTGGACAATCTCCTGTATTCTCGTTCTTCTACATACAGATCTGACGAAGTAATTGCTATGAGTCGATTGTTTCTTCTTTGTAAATTTATCTCTAGGTTGGAGGGCAATATTCGCGTTTGATATGCCTGTATGGACATCGTTGGTCCAAGAGTTCCCAGGGCTGACTGCACGGTTTCTGTGACTTTGTCTGTTGAGAGGACGAGATCTCCTTGAGCGATTGTACGCAGTTCTGCACCTGACCCGGCGCTTCTAATCTTGAAGGATTCAGTACCCATTATTCGTCCTTCGATTTCTATTATGAAGGTTCCTTCATCGATTATGGTCGCTTGTGAGGTAAGACTCTCAGGGTTGAGGGCGACCACTAGAGATATAAATGTGACTATGAGCGTTTGCATATTCCTAGCTACGGTTTATTACAAATGATTGTTCAATTATATAAAATGAATGTAATCTATTTGAGATATAAAAGACGATTGCAGTCAGATTTGTAAGTTTACTTTATCTGCAATGATCTGATCTGCGATTGACAGAGGGTCTGATTTGGACATACTAGGGCGATTAAGACTCATTCTCATCAAGGGATGGATTAAAGAGAAGGAAGGTGAGTAATGCAACCATTTGGCAAATCCGAAACGTTGGACGATATGAGTGTTGAAGAGTTCCGTTCATCAGCACATCACTTGATCGAATGGATAGCGGGCTACATGGAAGAAATAGAAGATTTTCCAGTGCTGCCCCAAGTCGAGCCGGGGGAGATACGGTCAAAATGTACCAATACCTTGACCACTGAAGGGGAATCTTACAAAAAGATTTTTCAGGATTTTGAATCGATTATTCTTCCAGGAATAACTCACTGGAATCATCCAAGCTTCTTCGCTTATTTCGCTGATGGAGGTTCTGCTCCAGGTCTGCTTGGAGAAATGTTGTCAGCAGCATTAAATGTCAATGTTATGTTGTGGAAAACTTCACCCGCCGGCACGGAATTAGAAGAAGCCACCCTGGAAATGCTCAGATCACTGGTGGGTTTACCAACAGAGTTTTTTGGCGTCATAAATGATACAGCGTCATCTAGTTCTCTGTATGCGCTAGCAGCAGCACGTAATAAAGCATTCCCTGAGATAGGACGCTGTGGGATGTTCGGTTTATCTAAGGGTAGGATCTACACTTCTGAACAATCCCATTCTTCCATCGACAAAGCTGGTATCACTCTTGGATTTGGTACGGATGGAGTTTGTAAGGTAGAAGTGGACTCTCAATATAGAATGAGTCAGAGTGCCCTCCGCGAATCAATTGAAGAGGATCTTAAATCCGGTGTAGTCCCTGTCGCTGTTGTGGCAACTATAGGTACCACTTCTAGTAGCAGTATAGATCCTGTGAATGAGATAGCAGAAATCGCAAGAGAGTATGACATTTGGTTGCATGTAGATGCAGCCTATGGAGGACCTGCCGCCATACTCAGTGAATTAAGACCATATTTTGCAGGTTGGGAAAAGGCAGATTCAATTGTTATGAATCCACATAAATGGTTATTCACTCCAGTAGATTGTTCTGTTCTTTATTGTCGAAATCGAGAGGAACTTTCTCGGGCATTCAGTATTATTCCAGAATACCTTCAGGACGGGTCAGATCAAGGAACAAACCTGATGGACTATGGTGTTTCGCTTGGGCGTAGGTTTCGATCTTTAAAACTCTGGTTCGTGCTCAGGTACTTTGGAGAACAAGGGATTGCTCGGGGGATAAGAGGTCACTGCAAAATGGCATCAAAGTTTTCTAGTTGGGTGGCAGAGCATTCCGACTGGGAATTGGTAGCGCCCACACCTTTTAGCACTGTAGTATTTCGTTATGTGGGGAAGGGGCTCACTCCGGAACAGCAGGATGCTTGTAATTTGCAAGTCCTGGGAGAAGTAAATAGAACAGGGGAAATGTTTATCTCCGACACTCGTCTTGATGGAAAAGTTGTATTAAGACTTTCTATAGGAAATATACAGTCTAAGGATCGCCATATCAAAAATGCTTGGGATCTCCTCCAGAAATCATCTATGCACTTTACTACAGCGAGTGGATCATAAAATAAAGTTTGAGAGAATCATGCTTCTCTTACTTCTCTAACCAGGTCATTCATGGATTCCTTGGCATCACCAAAGAGCATTGATGTATGATTCATGTAGAACAGAGGGTTATCAATTCCTGCGAAACCAGTAGATAGGCTCCGTTTCATCACTATGACACTTTTGGCCTTATCCACATCCAAGATAGGCATTCCAGCGATAACACTCTGGGGGTTGTGTGCTTCTGGGTTAACGACATCATTGGCGCCGACTACTAGAACCACGTCAGTACGGTCAAAATCGTCATTAATCTCGTCTAGATCGAATAGCTTGTCATAGGATACATCCGCCTCCGCCAGCAGTACATTCATATGGCCAGGCATCCGTCCCGCAACAGGATGGATTGCGTATTTTACGTCCACCCCTCTTTCCTCCAAGTTGTCAATCACTTTTCTCAGTTCATGCTGGGCTTGAGCTACTGCTAAGCCGTACCCTGGCACTACTACAACCGATTGTGCGTAGGCCAAAATCATAGCTGCGCCCTCTGGGTCTACAGAACGGGCAATTTTTTCAGAGTTATCTCCTTGAGTGGCAACTGTCGATTCGCCACCGAAAGCACCAAAGGCCACATTAGCAAGCGAACGATTCATTGCTTTGCACATAATGAGGGTGAGGATGAGACCGGAAGCTCCAACCAGTGCTCCACTGATGATCAGGACATTACTGCCAATCACAAACCCAGCAGCAGATGCTGCTAACCCTGAGTACGAATTTAACAGTGAAATCACGACAGGCATGTCAGCTCCGCCGATCGGAATCACCAGTAAGATTCCGAGAGATAGAGCAACTATTGTGAAGATGTAAAAGGCGTTCAGTGTAGTCAGATCTCCCAATTGGAACATTCCCATGATACTTCCCCCTAGAACGAGGAGCCCAAGAAAGAGACCTGCGTTAAGAGTTTTCTGAAGAGGGAATGTGATGGGATTTCCAGAAACGATACCCTTGAGTTTTCCAAATGCCACAAAACTACCCGAAAACGTTACTGTACCAATTAAGCAGGAGAGTACTATGCTTAGTCCTTCACCCAAGGGTGAGATTACATTAAGAGATTGTAGTCGCAAAAGTTCTGCGCCTGCCACTAGCGCAGAAGCCGCTCCACCGAATCCATTGAAGATACCTACGAGTTCGGGCATCTCTGTCATCTGCACCTTTTTTGCGGCGAAGGCCCCAATAAAGGTTCCGACTATCATGCCGATCAGTATCGTGTTCCACTCAGCCACTTGGTTGTCCAAGAGAGTTGCAACGATCGCTATGAGCATAGCAAGTGCTGCTAGCTGGTTGCCTCCCCTAGCAGTCGCTGGAGATTGTAGCCTCTTTAGGCCGATAACGAAGAGGACGGAAGAGAAAAGGTAGGAAATTTCCACCGCCGTAGATAAAGTCATATATTTGTTCCTCAGAGTAGGGGGCTAATGTTTCTTAAACATTTCAAGCATTCTGTCAGTGACCATGAATCCGCCAACGACGTTGATCATAGCTAATGCAATGGCGAATCCTCCAAGCCATTGAGCCAAACCAGAATCTACTTGAGCAGACACCACCAGGGCTCCAACTATACTGATTCCTGAAATTGCGTTGGCGCCAGACATTAAAGGGGTGTGGAGTGTAGGTGGAACTTTAGTGATCACTTCGCGTCCAGCTAGTGTGGCAAGCACAAATACGTAAATTCCGACGAGCATCTCACCCATTGTTTCTCCTTACACGGGAATGATTTGTCTGATATATTGCTACTTTAATCGCTGTGTTCACTTGAGACCTAGTTTTTCTCTGGTCAATTGGTGTCGCACCTCTCCAGCATGAGATACGCAAGTACCAGTTACTACTTCGTCCGAAAAATCCAAGGATAGCTCACCTTCTTTGACAAGTTCTTTCAATAATGTTTCGACGTTTTTAGAAAACATCTGACTTGCATGAACTGGAACCTCGGAAGGAAGGTTGGCTGGGCCGATTAGCTTGACTCCGTGTAGCAGAACTGTTTCTCCTTCCTCGGTCAATCGACAGTTCCCTCCAGTAGATGCTGCCAGATCAACAATCACCGAACCTGGCTTCATAGACTTGACCATGGCTTCCGTAATCAATTCTGGTGCTGGTTTCCCTGGAATCTGTGCAGTGGTTATGACCAGATCGGCATCGCTTACGTGTGTCGCGATCAATTCTAGTTCCTTTAGATGTTGATCCTCACTCAATTCTTTTGCGTAGCCTCCCTCGCCTTCTCCACTGACTTCTTCTTCCATTTCCAAGAAAGTGGCCCCTAAGCTTTCTATCTGTTCCTTTACTGCAGGACGCACATCGAAAGCTTCAACTTTCGCACCGAGGCGTCTCGCTGTAGCGATAGCCTGTAGGCCTGCTACTCCAGCCCCTAAGATTAGTACCTTTCCTGGGCGTATAGTTCCTGCTGCAGTCATAAACATCGGTAGGAATTTACCCAACTCATTCGAACCTGTCAGAACTGCTTTATAACCAGCTACGGTCGCCTGAGAAGAAAGGACGTCCATACTCTGTGCTCTAGTGATTCTAGGAATCAATTCCAAAGAAAGGGCTGTTATGGAAGCATCTGCCAGGGACTTGATCAAGTCAGGATTATTCAGAGGCAACAGGAGGGAGATGAGAACTGAATTTTTGGGTAAAGACGCAATCTCTTGGTCGGTAGGAGGTTGCACCTTCAAAATGACAGAAGCTCCATTCGTTGCTGATGCGAGGTCAGGACAGATTGTTGCTCCCACTTGCTCATACTCTGAATCTTGATAGTGGGATTTCGATCCAGCCCCGGCGACTACAGATATCTTATAACCCAGTTTGACTAGTTTGGGTACGCTTGATGGAATTAGAGCGACCCTGTTCTCTCCAACCTCTGTTTCACCCAGAACGGCTATGTTCATTGGAGCTTCACCTCGCTAATGCAAGCAATCTCAAATTTATAATCTGATAGTTCGTATAACTGTGACAGACAGTAATCACGCCGAGAGGATACAGAACCTAGACTGTTTGCTCAAGGCTTTCGTGAAAAATAGTAAGAACATCGATAAAGTCTATGCCTAGGATAACATGGTTTTGTTCTGAGGCCGTGGGGGGATCATTTGCGATGGTTCGGCAAAACCAAAATATCAGAGTGGAGGAACTGGCGACTTTGTGATGAGTGCTTACTGTTTCTTATAGGAATTAGCGCGAAGGATTTCTAGACGTCTCGTATTTGGCTTGTTTACCATCTACTATAGGCATAGGTTCGCTCCTTGGTTAGCTACAAGCTTTGCCTGGTTTGGTTAATGTTTCTAATATTACCCTTAGGTTCTGTACGATAAGTTAATATTCCTAACAATTATGTTGGTCTAATGCGATTGTTCATAGCACTGAATTTTACTAAAAAAGAGAAAGCCAAGCTCTATAAGGTTACCGAGAGATTTCGGGAATGTCAGTTTCCAATTGAATGGGTTAAGCCTCAGAATTATCATGTGACTCTTAAGTTTTTGGGAAAAATATCCGACGAGCGACTCGAACTCGTAGAAGATGCTCTGGAAAAGGTGGGGGATGCTACTCGTCCCTTGGAGGTTTTGATTGAAGGTTTTGGAGCATTCCCAACGATCCGGCGACCTGAAGTCGTCTGGGCAGGCTTGGAACCTAGTTCGGCTCTGCGCTGTTTGAAGCAAGACTTGGAATGGGCTCTCAAAGATTGTGGGTTTAAATCTGAAACTAGGAATTTTCATCCACATATCACTTTGGGAAGAGCTGACAGTAAGAAGGGCGCAGGGGCTTTTAGGGGTTTAGATCAGAAAGCAGCAGATACTGTGTATGGTAGTAGAGTACGAATTCGAAAGATTGATTTGATGAAGACTACTTATCTCGAATCGGATTTAAACTACACGGTGGAATATAGCGCTGCACTTACAGGTTAAACGGTGGGTTGTTTTGGAGGTTGTCTAGCAAGAGTTTTCTTGGTCGGTTTTCTTTTTGCTACGGCAGTAGTGGGATGGTTTTTTGGTCCAACTCTTGCTAAGGGGATTGAAGGGATCCTCTCGGATCAGAGGTCAGCCATTCAGGGGTCCCCAGAAGTTGCTACTGATGCTATTGAGAGGTTGAATACTTTCCAGCGGGATTTATCAGGTAAGTTTCTGAGTTTCAGTGCTGACGAGGTTGCTTCTTTAGTGTTGTACTCAGAGGAGGCTTTGTTGCCAGATGGGACAATTGGTCTTCGGATAGAGATGTCTGAAGGCAGGGCTGTGGCCAGGACCCGTATTTCTAGCTCAGATTTTCCAGATTTAATGAAACCCAAAAAAATCCCTGCTTTCCTTCCAGATACTGTTTCAATTTCAATAGAAGGTTCATTAATTCCTTTGACAGAGCAAACAGTTGGTTTTGTAATTTACGGAGCCCAGATTTCGTTCGTTCCATTACCATCCCAGGTAATCCCTCAAATGCTACGATTCTTTGGAATAAAAGTAGAGAATGGTATTCCCGGCAGTGTTTTTAGGATACCTCTTCCTAATGGCATATCAGGCGCCTATATCTTACATGACAGATTGTTTCTTGTGCGCTAATTCGTATTGTTCCGATCTGGTTCAATCGTATCTAGTTGTGAGTCAAAATATTCAATGGGAATGCCGATTTTGCTGAACTTCAGTTCTACTGACACTGATTCCAAGGCTGGGTAGACAAAATAATTATGATTGACCAAACCACAGATTCGGATTCAGTCAAGCTAGGGGGTTTTGGATTCGCTATAGTTTGTCGGAAATGTTGGAGATTAGCTCGCCCTATACTAATCGCACTTTTTCTGTTTTTCACGGTGAGGGCTTTAGTACTAGAAGCATTCAAAATCCCCACGTCTTCGATGGAAAAAGCTTTGCTTCCAGGAGATTTTGTCTTGGTTAATAAAGCTGTGTTTGGTTCGAGTAATCTCTTTGGATTACCAGGGGTGCCTGGTTGGGAGGATCCCAAAAGGAGAGATGTAGTTGTATTCCAACCACCTCATGATCCTGGGAGAAATTATGTGAAGAGAGTCATTGGGTTACCTGGCGATACGGTTGAGATGAGGGATGGGGATGTGTTCATCAACGGTATGGTTCTTGTGGAAGATTATTTAGAGAATCATACAAAAGAAAGCTTAGATGTACGTCATTTAGACATGGATTGGCAAAAAGAACACATAGTATATGCGGATACTACTCAACCAGACATTAGACAATCCACCTACCGTCCGTCTAGAGATAATTGGGGTCCATTGTACGTTCCAGGGCATAAATTTTTTGTTCTGGGAGACAATCGTGACGATAGCGAGGACTCTCGTTACTGGGGGTTTGTTAGTAGAGATTCAATGGAAGGCAAAGCTTGGTTAATATATTACTCTGTAGAGCCAGGGTATGAAGATTTTAGATCCTGGGTCAGGTCTATCAGGTGGGAGCGTGTCGCCCGAAGAATTGAGTGAAAATTTTTAATTAAGGGTCACCAGATGTCTGTAGCTGCCGTTTGAGCGAAGTCCAGTGTTTGTGGCCTGTCAGGAATACCTTCCTTATCACTCTGACAAGTTGACACTCTCGGAGTGCTTAACTATGCTTATCAGCTTATTTTTGATCGAATTTATTGGGGTTGGCTTTGTTGAAAACTTATACACCTAAAGAACACGAAATTGACCGGCGCTGGTGGTTGGTAGACGCAGAGGGTAGAACCCTGGGTCGTATTGCCACAGAAATAGCCAGAATCTTGCGCGGCAAGCACAAACCTTCGTTCACTCCGCATCTGGATACTGGGGACTATGTGATCGTTGTAAATGCGGACAAGGTATCTCTGACAGGCAGAAAATCAGACCAGAAGACTTACTTTACTCACTCGGGATACATGGGTCATGAGAAACACATACCCTTCAAGACTATGATTGAGAGACATCCCGATCGAGTTATCGATTTGGCAGTGAAGGGAATGTTGCCTAAGAATACACTGGGACGAAAGATGAGAGAAAAACTTAAGATATATGCTGGTGCTGAGCATCCCCATCAAGGGCAAACACCACAGAGAATGGAGTTTTAATTATGTCGGAGCAGATCCTCCATGCAGTCGGAAGGCGTAAAACAGCAGTAGCTCGTGTTTCTATAAAGCCTGGAAAGGGTGTTTGGTCGGTAAATGGGAAGCCTTTGGAAACATTTTTCCCTAGAGCTTGCTATCAGATGCGTATAGAGCAGCCTCTCGCAGCGGGGGAACTTTCAGGACAGTTTGATATTACAGTCAGAGTCAATGGAGGCGGAACAACTGGTCAGGCGGATGCTGTCCGTATGGGCCTTGCACGTGCCTTGGTGGCTCATGATGAAGAATTACGGGGAGTCATGAGAGCAGGTGGCTTTCTTACAAGGGATTCCAGGAAAGTTGAGCGAAAAAAACCGGGAAGGCCGAAAGCCCGTAAACGCTTCCAATTTTCGAAACGCTAAAAGGGCGCAAGGTCTAGATTTTGGAAAATAATACTGAAGGCGATAAAGAGTTGGACCTGCAGGATCTAATCGAAGCCGGTGTCCAGTTCGGTCACCAAACTCGTCGTTGGAATCCGAAAATGAAGAAGTTTATCTTCTCCAAACGCAACGGAATTCACATAATCGATCTGCGTAAAACGTTAGACAGATTGGCAGTTGCCCAGGAAGCAGTTCGGCGGATAGTGATGTCAGGCGAGAAGATCCTTTTTGTCTGTACTAAAAAGTCACTCAAAACTGTAGTGGAGCAGGAAGCTAAATCCTGCGGTGCTTTTTATATCACTGAGAGATGGCTTGGGGGTATGCTGACCAATTTTCAGACCATTCGTAAACAGATTCGGAGATTAAAAGAGCTGGAGCGGGGTCAAGAAGAAAGTGCTTTTGAGTTCTACACCAAGAAGGAAAGACTTCTACTCGATAGAGAGCGCACCAAGCTTGATAAATACCTTTCTGGAGTTAAAGATATGTCTCGCCTGCCAGGGGCACTCTTTGTGGTTGATGCCAAGAGAGAGTCAACGGCTATCAGAGAAGCAAACAAATTGGGAGTCCCAGTCATTGGAGTAATAGATACAAATGCTGATCCTGAGCTGATCGATTATCCAATACCAGGGAACGATGATGCTATTCGGTCGGTAGGTCTAATAAGTAGTTCTATTTCACAGGTGATACGGGAAACGAGTGCTTTGGTCCCTGAAGAACAGAAACGTCAGGTACATGAAGCGCAGGCAACTACTTATTCTACTGAAACTGGTGAAGTAACTGAGGCGCAAAATCAGCCTACTAAGGTTGGATCCACTAGGCGTAAGGTTATCCATAGACCCGTCAAACCGGAAACTGTAGCCGCTGAGAGTACCCCTAAGTCGGAGTCCCAGACTTCTGAAGTTATCGAATCGAAGGAAAAAACAGAAAGTACTTCAGAATCCTGAAGAACCAAAAAAGCATAGGGATTATTATATTTTCTCCCATGAGGAACCTTGAGGGGTGTGAGCAGTCAGCTGCTACACCTCTTCTTTGTAAAGTGACTGAATCGAAAAGGATGATTGGTTAAGCAATGTCAATTTCAGCTAAAGATGTTAAAGCTCTGCGAGACCGGACTGGCGCAGGCATGATGGATTGCAAGAAAGCTCTCACTGAGACCAACGGGAATTTGGAAGATGCTATTGACCTGATGCGAGCTAGCGGTGCTGCCAAGGTGGCTAAGCGAGCAGAGAAGATTGCGAGCGAAGGTACTATCGGAAGCTACCTACATTTTGACAATAGAGTGGCTTCAATGGTAGAGATTAATTGTGAAACCGATTTTGTGGCTAATACGGATGAGTTTAAGGCATTGGCGAGAGATATAGCGCTTCACATCGCCTCTCAAGCGCCTCAGGGAGTGAGTGATTCCGACATAGCATCAGAAGTGTTAGACAGAGAGCGCAAAGTATATGAAGGGCAAGTAAAAGAGGAAGGCAAACCAGAGCACATAGCAGAGAAAATCGTTGAAGGAAAGATGAGAAAGTATTTTGAAGAAAACACTCTGTTAGCACAGCCTTTCGTCAAGAACCCTGATCAGACTATTGCGGAGTTGATCACAGAAATCTCTGCAAAGACTGGTGAAAAGATCGAGGTTGCAAGATTTGTTAGAATGAAAGTTGGAGAAGCTGAATGACCCTGGAGTTAACCGAATACGTTGCCAGTTGTAAGTCTGATGTATAAAAGAGTTTTAGTTAAGCTTTCTGGAGAAGCGCTGGCTGGAACGAAAGGATTCGGCATTGAACCATCTGTGGTTGATGGCCTTACAGATGAAGTCAAACAAGTTCACGAGATGGGTGTCAGCCTTGGGTTAGTTATTGGCGGAGGCAATATCGTGCGAGGGTCTTTAGCTAGCCAGAAAGGCATGGATCGGGTACAAGCAGATTACATGGGAATGCTTGCTACCATAATTAATGCACTGGCGATACAAGACCTCCTAGAGCGTAAAAATGTAGCAACCAGAGTGATGACTGCAATTCGTATGGAACAACTTGCGGAACCCTATATCAGAAGGAAGGCTCTAAGGCATATGGAAAAAGGAAGGGTTGTGATCTTCGCAGGTGGAACAGGGAATCCCTACTTTTCGACAGATACTGCTGCAGCCTTAAGAGCTATTGAAATGGACTCTGAAGTAGTCATCAAAGCCACCAAGGTAAAGGGGGTGTATACCGCAGATCCCCATCAGGATCCTTCCGCCACTTTTATACCAAAGATTACTTTTCAAGAAGTAGTGAAGATGGGATTAGAGGTGATGGACACTGCGGCTGTATCTCTTTGCAAAGAGAATAGGCTTCCTATTATAGTTCTTAACATTGAAGAAAAAGGGTCGGTTTCATCTGCCATAAAGGGAAACCAGATAGGTACACTTGTTTCTTGAGTGGAGTAGTATTGTTTCTGTGAACTCTGGAGGGTCATGATGTCCTTAGATATCCTCGAGATCAGGATGGAGGACGCTATAGAGTCCTTGATTCGTGAATTCTCTTCAGTCCGAACGGGGAAAGCCACCCCAGCCTTGTTAGATACCGTGCGAGTGAATGCGTATGGCAGCTTGGTAGCTTTGAACCAAGTGGCTAACGTCTCTGTCCCGGAATCCTCTCTTTTGGTTGTTCA
>CAWWAX010000038.1:0-14054 GCA_963935005.1 uncultured bacterium
CCACTTCTGGGCTCCTACGACGTCCTGCTTCAGAGGAAGCAGCGGCCGCGATTCCGATTTGACCATTGTGATTGGCACCCCAGGCATAGAGTTTTCCTGTCGTGGACACCCCGACGGAGTGTTCGTTACCCGCCGATACCGAGGCGAAATTGTAATAAACCGAGACTGATGTCGATCCAACTGCTTGGTCCGACGTCGCGGTAACCGATGCCGCTCCAGATCCCTTCACGGTCACGAGACCCGTGGATGACACCGTGGCAACAGTGGTGTCCGTAGACGCCCACGTCACGGGCGCCGAACCCATGACTGTCCCAGCCTGGTCTTTTACCACTGCCGAAAGCTGAGCTGTACCAGAGACGCTAGTATACGTCAGCAAGGTGTCACTCATACTAATAATCGATGCTCTCTGCCCAACCTCCACCGCAACTACTCTAGTGATTGAGTCGGAAACCGCAGTGATCGTGGCCGAACCGTCTGCAACTGAAGTCACCAGACCCGCAGCTGACACCGTGGCAACATTAGTGGCCGAAGATGACCACACGAACGTTGGAGAGTCTATGTTATAACCTCTCCTATCAACTCCCGTGGCGGTCACTGTTGTAGTATCACCGAACGAAGTGAAGTCCAGTGAGTCTGTTGACATTGCTAGCGTCTCTGCGATTTGCTGGACTTTTATCTTTGTTGTGCCCTTGATGTCACCACCCGCACCCATACCATTGGTAATACCGGTCACGGTCGTGGTGCCTGCCTGTCTTGCAATCGCATAATGGACGTAGCTACCAGCACTCCCGGATTGTTCAATGCTGGCCACATCCCAATCTTCATTGTCCCACCAGACCTCGCGATTGGCGATGACTGTGCCCGAAGAATCTTTTACCACCGCCGTCAGCAGCAAACTGTCATTTATCGCAGTGAGCGTAAACACTGAGTCCGCAAAGGCGACACTTGCTGCTTCCTGACCAACATTTACATAAAGAAACGATGCGATCGGGTCGATATAACCATCGGGCCGGACAGCTCTATCACCCAATGGGTCGGCCGCGTTCGCACCAGAAGTCGCAGTAACCTTAACCCAGCCCTCACCTACTGAGATCAACTGTCCTGAAGATGTAACCTTGACCACCGTAGTATCCTCAGAGTACCAGGTCACCGGCGCGTCAGGTATTACTCCATTAGCGTCCTTGACCTTCACAATGAGTGGAACTGTGTCATTCAGGGAGCTCATACGTATTTCAATATATTCTTTTGCAGTGGACTGCGTTGTGTCCGACGCCAGCTGGATCTCGACGCTTGTGGCGATGCGTGCCACTGTCAGCGTAAGCTCTTTGCTCACTCTTGTGCCCTCGCCATCTTCCACTTGAAGCGTGAAGGTCGAGGCGCCTGCAGTAGTTGGGGTACCTCTAATTTTAGTGTGATAGCACTCAGGTGGTGGATTCGGATCTCCAGAATTTATGCACCACGGGAGCGTGTCATTTTTCATTTCGAGTCCAGCTGGAAGTGTCCCATCCGTTATGGACCAGGTGTAAGAAAGGTCACCACCAGAGGCTAAAAGCTGCAGGCCCTTCTCGTGGTCTGGTGTATCTGCATCCTGCCATTCTTCCGTTTCATACTCTTTGCCGAGTGCAGCCACTGGCAAGCTGTCTGTTACGAGGGCAAGAGGGCCGCTGACCAGTAGCCAAAGTTCTTTCTCAACCTTCTGGCCGACTCCACTCGTCGCCTCGATACGAAACCTGTTGTTGTTGGTCTGTGTCGGCGTGCCCCTGATCGTGTCACCAGACAAGACCAGTCCCGGGGGCAAAGTGCTGTCCTTAAGTGCCCAAGTTAGGTTGCCATCTCCCCCCGTTGCATTGAGTGTGGTCACGTACGCAGAATCGATGAGCGCTGCCAGCAGTACCGAATCGGTCACGACCAACTCAGGATGTACCGTGATCGAAAGCGGCCTCTTAGCGAACTGTTCCGACGGGGTATCCCGTCCAGCACCGACTACTACTGTAATGCTACCATCCCCAGCGGCTGACGCTTCTGGGTAGCCCCTGAGGTAGCCCTTCCCACCGTCCATGTCTACCCACAGTCCCCGTGGCCCCTCTTCGTTCTGGAACCATTCTAGGTCACCCTTACCACCCGTGGCCTCCAACTCAAAACTATATTCCGCTCCAACTCCTGCGTCGGGAACCTTCGTAGTCTTCACTGAAAGCGCCTCAGCGCAATCAAGTGTAATGGTGTCTCCGATATAATAGTCCACAGGAAGCTGAACAGCATACCGAGCAATCTGTTGCGCATCGACGATATTGGTCTGGCCGTCATTGGTCACGTCACCGTGTGAAATCATCTTCTTTGAATATTCGACTTCAAGGCCGACTAACCACCGAGCAATCTGTTGCGTGTCGATGACATCGGCGAGGTCTCCACCTGTCACATCGCCCAGCAGACCACCGGCATCGACACACATAGCCACACTATTTGACGCGACGCGTGCCAGAATATTGGTTCCATCTTCGTTACCCGCCGCTGTCACTTCGATTCTAGGAATTGTGGTCCCGGCATCACTCGCAGCCATGGTGAAGGTCATCGCAGTAAAGCTACTTCTATTACCGCTTGTGCTGAGGAGGTTAGCCTGGAACTCACCACGTTCTATGCCATCAGTGTTCGCTTCGATCGAACCGAATGTCCCAGCGTCGTAAGAAATAGCACTAAGCACTTCAGAGTTCCAATCCAACCTAAACTGCAAACTCGCGATATTTAGTGAACTGGTGTTGGACATATCGACGACCAACGGCACAGTCACCGTGTCGTTCGGGCTGAGAACAAGTTTCCGTGCGTCACCGAGTGACACGTCAATAACATTCAATGAAGGGTCGGGAGTTTCTTCAAAAAAAGCTTCAGGACCCTCGAACGAGAAATCGTCAGCAGCATCAACCACAGGTTCGACGATCGCGTAGGTCACCTCACCCAGCTCATTGTCCCCGTAAAATTGCGTCGTTGAAATCTCAGCGCCGTCGCTGTTAGCGACAATATCGAAGTGCACAGTGAGATCTCCAGACTTTAATGCTCTTGGGGTCGCGATGTTCAGCGTGATGGAGACTGGTTCATCGAAGCCGTCCGCAGCAAAACCTACGATCGGCACTCCGTAGCTTTCTCCCTCCTGGTTGAACAAATGCGTATCCGTGTCTGGCACGGAGATAGATACCAACCTCAAGCTCCGGTCACTCAACTCTACAACTCCCTGGTAGGACGAGAAGTCGATATCACGAGCATCTAGAATCAGCTCCACCGCCTGTTGATTTCCCGCGTATGGGCCAGGTAATAGATGGGCGTGGACACCTTGTGGCAGGACCTGACCGAACGTGTCCAGTGCATCGGGTGTGTTATATGATTCTGAGTCTACCACCATGTCCCCTGTGCATGCGGCCAACAATAGTGCCGCTAAGGTCCATATCGTGAGTGTAGTCCGTTTCCTGGCGTCTATTGAATTACCCATTAGTTGCTCACCGTTACGCCGTGGTTGCGAACCTTAACTTTGTCGAGAACCGATTTACCTAATTCGGTACCAGCGGTCGTAACTTCAACCTCGACAGTTACTGGTCCAGCAGCGACGCCTTTGAGTTTGAGAATTAGAGCGTTAAAAGATGCCTTCTGTCCTGTGCCATCATATAGGTTCGCTATGAAAGTCCCAGTCGACGTTCCAGTCGCATTGGTTGTAGCGGTGCCGAACGGACCTTTGGTGTAGGACACAAAGCTCAAGAGAGACGCATCCCACGTGACTTTCACTTGTAAACTAGCAATATCAACACCCGCCGCCTTGGACATATCGACTTTGATCGGCAGAGTAATCTCCTGATTGACTGAAATACTCGAGGTCGCACTTTCACCGACCATTACAGTGAATTCAGGAATAGCTACCGTCATACCGGCGGCGGCATTCGCTGACCCCGAACTCGCTGTGATCGTAGCCGTACCCACAGCTACCGATGTTACCAACCCGTCGGACGAGACTGTCGCTACCGATGCGTCAGACGATGTCCACGTCACGCTGGCGCCTGACATGGTCGCACCAGTCTGAGATTTGACTACTGCAGTAAACCGGGCCGTTAGATTCAGTCCCGGAAGAGTATAGTCACCTTCCACCAGGTTCAGCTGGATCGTCGTTGCTACAGGAGTAGTGGGAGTAGTGGGAGTAGTGGGAGTAGTGGGTGAAGTAGGCGTACTGCTCTCTCCACCACAACTCCATAAAACTAAAGACAACAGCAAGGTGTGTAACGCTAGGGTGTTCTTCATGGTACCAGCAATCCTAAGGTCCGAATAGTGGACACGGGGTAGATTTTGTGATGCTTCGAGAATTGGACAAATGGGTTCATTTTTTGGCGAACAGTTAAAGAGGTCAATACCGTAAGGGGAAAATAATATTTTTTTGGAAAATTCTGGCTTAAGATTTTTCCAATAATGTTTTATTAACCTAACCTTTAATGTTTTATTAACCTAACCTTTAATGTTTTATTAACCTAACCTTTCAGCTCTTTAATCCTTTGCTATCGCCCCAACTTGGAAAAGTTCTTTGTCCAGTTTTGTACAACATTTATTTTATAAGAAATACCGAAAAAGTAAACCACTCACATTTTATTGACATCGTGCTGAATTCGACCTATCTACGTGGCTCATTAGAACTAAGGAACGTGTGATAAATTACATGTCATCAAAACACGAGAAACTAGATTTCGTTCCCGCAATGAGCACCGTATGTTTAGCACATACTTGTGACCATAAAGGAGATTTTAGTATGGAATCACTGAGCAAAGAACGAAACCTACTACTAGGACTATTCCTAGGAATCGGTATCGCAGTCGCTATCCCGTTCCTCACATCGGGACCCAAGGAACTCGTGGCATCTACAAGCCAGGCCATGGAATGCACCGGCCAAGTCGATCTGGACACTGCGTTCCATACCTACGGCCAGATCCATCTGGTATGCGAGGATGGGCCATGAATTGGTCCCTAAAAGATCAGTGGATCAACATAATTTTCATCAAATGCGGACTCATCCTGGTCATCGTTTCTGGACTCACTGAACAAGCAGTAGCAGCCATTTTCTTTGGTGGACTACTCTCCGTCCTAGCGGGCGGTATTGGATTTTTTAACACGGCCAAATAAATGACCGATACCCAACGCCGTTCTTATAGAAGAGGAATGCTGTTTGTTATTCTGGGGTCGATCATGATCTGTGTCCTGATCGGAGCCGTCGGCATCATCGGAGTGGAAGGCGACCCTTTTGACCGACTGTATTTCGCACTCATAGGCCTAGGGTTGGCTGGAGGGTCTATTGGACGCTTCAAACCACCCGCCATGAGGTACATCGCTACCGCGATGGGTATCGGTATGGGTCTACTCGCGCTCTATGCGATAGTACTCGGCAAACACCTATCCCCAGTCAGTTCGGTGGTCGAGATCCTAGGACTAAACGGATTTTTCGTGCTGCTTTTCCTGCAATCGGCCAGATTGTTCAGTAGAGCTGACTGAGCTCTCAATAATTGATGTGAACTAAACCCACACGACGGTGTAATCCTTGGTTGAAACTGAAGATTTATGATCTTTAGTTGGATTAAATTTACCTATACGATCACTGCTAGCGACAACCAAGAGAGAAAGTGCTCAAGTGATAGAATCAGGCCCTTCAGTAGAAGTAATTAATGTAAGAAAAGTTTATCCGTCTGGTGATGGACAACGAGCGGTCTTGGATGGTGCTTCTGCAACCATCCGTGCTGGAGAGAGAGTGGCCATTATTGGCCCTTCAGGATCTGGTAAATCTACGCTATTAAATCTATTGAGTGGAATTGATGAGCCTGATTCAGGAACCATCGAGATTAATGGATTAGACCTCAGATCTCTCTCGGAGAATCAGAGGACACTTTTTCGTAGAAACCAGATCGGCTTTGTTTTCCAGTCTTTTAATCTTCTGCCCGCCTTAACCGTTCTTGAAAACCTGCTTTTGCCCCTAGAACTGATCGGGAAAACCGGGAACGAGGCCAACGAGCGAGCTCGGTTTTTGTTAGAAATGGTGGAGCTATCTAAACGCGCTGATAGTTTTCCAGATCGCCTATCGGGCGGCGAACAACAGAGGGTCGCGATAGCTAGAGCTGTCGTCCATGAGCCCTCACTGTTACTCGCAGATGAGCCAACCGGCAACCTAGACGAAGACACAAGTCATCGGTTGATGGAAAGACTAGAAGATCTTCTCACGAGTGGAAAAACAACCTTGGTGATGGTCACTCATTCTAGAGATTTGGCTGACCGGATGGACCGAGCACTCGCGCTAGACCATGGTGGCTTGGTGGAGTACTAGAACTTGCAGTTATTAAACAAGGCCAGCGTACGTTACCTCCAACAACATCGCTTCCAAAGCGTTCTATCGTTGCTGGGAGTCGCACTTGGCGTCGCGGTAGTTTTATCCATAGATCTTGCGATACAAAGTGCAAGAATTGGCTTCCAAGTTTCCGCCGAGACGGTTGCAGGACTAGCGACGCACTCGATACAGAGTGATCGAGGGTCTATTGATGAACAATTTTTCACTCGACTTAAGCTTGATCTCGACATAACCGAGGCCGCACCAGTGGTCGAAGGGTTGGTAACCTCGACTTCATTGCCGGGCAGAACTCTTAAAATTTTGGGTTTAGACCCTTTCTCTGAAGGACCATTCCGGCCTTATACGTCTGGGAGTTCCTCTAGCCTAGATGTTAATCAGTTTATCACTACCCAGGGCGGTGTAATCCTTACGGAGGAACTTGCCTCTGAGGGAGGGCTCACCAAGGGCGATTCCATCATTGTTTTCAGTTCTGGCGTGAGGTGGGCACTCCCGATTGTTGGATTATTCCAGTCGGAAGACAGACTCACTCGATCTGGGCTGTCCGATGTTCTGGTCATGGATATTTCGGGCGCCCAAGAAGTGTTCGACATGGTCGGCTCTTTAACCAGAATCGACCTGCGAATCCTGGATTCTGAACGTTCCTATGAACGGACGATAGGAGAGATCACAGACAATCTTCCGAGTGGACTCCGGTTGGAAAATGTCGGAACCCGATCAGAGACAATGGCCGGGATGATTAGGGCATTCGATGTAAATCTGACGGCGCTAAGCTTGCTGGCTATCGTGTTCGGGATGTTTCTCATCTATAACTCTATGACCTTTTCCGTTGTGAGCCGCAGAACTTCCTTTGGCAGACTCCGCGCGCTAGGAGTGACCCGAAATGAGATTTTAAGACTGATACTCAGAGAGGCGTTTTGGGTGGGAACGGTGGGAACGGTCATTGGATTGGCATTAGGTGTTTTTCTGGCCCAGGGCCTGATCGGATTGATTACTCAAACCATCAACGATTTGTATTTCGCACTTTCAGTACGAGAAATATCGATTGATACGGTAAGTTTGCTAAAAGCACTCACTCTGGGGATCGGTGCTACCGTGCTTTCTTCCTTGCCGCCAGCCCTAGAGGCCGCAGGTTCGACACCCAGAGCAGCCTCCACCCGATCCATCATTGAGTCCAAGACCAGAAGAGTGATTCCCATGCTTGCATGGTCCGGATTAGCACTTTGCCTTTTGGGTTGGCTGGTCCTTTTTCTCCCAACTCGAAGTCTAAGCGTCAGTTTTATTTCGCTTTTTGCTATCATAACAGGAATGGCTGCGATTACGCCTTTGGGAACGATCGTGCTAGTAGAGCTCGTTCAGCCGACTTTGTCTGCATGGTTCGGCACACTCGGATCAATGGCTGCCCGAGGTATAAGGACAACACTCAGCCGGACTGCTCCTGCGATAGCTGCTTTGGTGATAGCGGTTTCTGTAACTGTCGGCCTGGGAATCATGATTAACAGTTTTCGTGGGACTCTCATCAATTGGCTAGACGGCACACTCCAGGCTGATCTATACGTATCCCTGCCCGGACCCCAAGCCTCAAGGGCCTCGGGCACTTTATCTGAGAGTTTGATAAACGATTTTGTCTCTGCCGATGGAGTGGTGGGTTACAGCACATACAGGGCTGTTGACGTCATCAGGGCCGAGGACACGTATAGGTTAGTCGCCCTGAAATTAGACCAGAGAGGAGAAGGAGCGTTCGATTTTCAATCTGGTGATTCTGATGCCATAATCAGGGATTTCCAGCTAAGCAGAGGGGCAATCGTATCCGAACCTTATGCGTATCAAAGACAATTGGATGTAGGTGACTCAATATCTCTCGCAGGTGAAAAGTCTGCTAGATCGCTCCCTATCCTTGGCGTGTTTTACGACTACGGATCCGAACAGGGGACCATCATAGTCTCACGAGATTTGTACAATAGGGCGTATAATGATAAAGGAGTTACGTCGCTCGGATTGTTCCTGGATGACAGCTCGAAGTCAGATAGGGTTGTACAAGATCTCCTAAGTAAAGTACCGGTGGGCCGAGAAGTGACAGTTCGATCTAACGCAACTCTGCGTTCGGCTTCTCTGGAGGTTTTTGATCGAACTTTTAAGGTGACTGGAGTGCTTCGTTTGCTGACCTTTATTGTGGCCTTTGTCGGCGTATTAAGCGCACTGACCGCACTACAGATGGAGAGAACACATGAACTGGGCTTGCTGCGGGCATCTGGGCTGACCCCTGCCCAGCTATGGCGCCTAGTCGTAGGCCAAAGTGGTTTAATGGGGCTCATCGCCGGCGTGCTTGCGATCCCAGTAGGAATTCTGCTTTCCGTTGTCATGATCAGCGTGATCAACAAAAGATCATTCGGCTGGAGCATCCAAATGCAGATTGATCCCCAGGTGATCATTCAGGGAATAGCCCTCGCTTTCTTCGCCGCTCTATTGGCTGGCATTTATCCAGCGTTCCGAATGGCCAACACTTCACCGTCTGTGGCACTCAGGAGAATCAGCGAATGACCGTCGACCTGATTTTTACAAAACTTCGATCAGTAACCCGACTCCCAGTAATGAGTTTGCTTCTGTTCTCAATGGCTTGCCAAGGTACTGATGAGGCTACGACCGACCCAGAAACCTTATCATTGACAGAAATGCTTGGGGGGATTGATACCGTGGGGTATTCTCGGGCACTCACTGCCCGAACGTTTAATTTCCCTGAGGACCACGGCCCACACGAATCGTTCCGAACGGAATGGTGGTACGTAACGGGCAATCTCAATGCTCAGGACGGCGACCCATTTGGTTTTCAGTTCACAATTTTTCGTAATGCGTTATCTCCAGAAAGATCCAATGGAAGCTCCGCTTGGAACACGAACCAAGCGTACATGGGGCATTTCGCGCTAACCGATATCAATAACGATGACTTCTTTTTCGAGGAGAAATTTGCTAGAGGTGCCGTCGGGCTGGCTGGTGCGGAAACACCACCTCTAAGAATCTGGATAGAAGATTGGGTTCTTGAGGGATCAAACCAAAACGAAACCGTATTCCCACTCAGACTCTCGGGGGGTACTGATGACATCGAATTAGACTTGACCCTCCAAGAAGGCAAGCCAGTGGTCTTACAGGGAGAAGAGGGCCTAAGCAAAAAAGGGAACGATCCTGGAAACGCGTCGTTTTACTTCGCGAACACTAGGATGCCTGCTTCCGGAACCTTACTTCTCAACGGGGAGCTTCTAGAAGTCTCGGGCCTGGCCTGGATGGACAGAGAATGGTCCACTTCTGCCTTATCGGACGGACAGGTCGGCTGGGATTGGTTTGCTCTTCATCTCGACGATGGCTGGGATCTGATGGTGTATCAGCTCCGGCGTGAGGATGGCAGTGCAGATTCACTTAGCGCCGCATCTCTGATTGACCCTAGTGGTCGAAAGACGACACTTCAGTTCGGCCGTGACATCCTCGTCCAGCCAAATGACTATTGGCGTTCGACTCTGGGAGATGCCCAATACCCTTCTGGATGGAACATCAAAGTTCCCTCTCAGAATTGGGATCTCTTGGTTGAACCAGCAGTTGATAACCAAGAGCTACAGGTAACGTTTCGGTATTGGGAGGGATCGGTCAGGGTCTCGGGTACCGGGAAAAATGGAACCAGTATGAATGGAAGAGGATATGCAGAACTAACCGGATATGCAGAGTCTACATCCCCTGACCAGTGATTTATGGATAGTCACTATCCGATGAGTATCGTACTTTGGATCAATAAAACCACAAAAAGCAGGAAAACTAGAAACATGTCCAACGGAGACCATTGTTATGACCCTTTCACCGCTCATTGATCAGATCCTTGCTTTCCGTGATGAACGAGACTGGGCTCAGTTCCATACACCAAAACACTTGGCGGACGCACTCGGAATTGAGGTGGCGGAGCTTCAGGAGCTAATGCTTTGGAAGGACGACCAGGAAGTCGCTGATTTGATTGCCTCAAAAACTGGACATGGCAATCTCAGTGATGAGATTGCGGACATCCTGATCTACTGCCTCCTATTTTGTGAGTCAGCCGGAATCGATCCTGAAGCGGCCATTCGCATCAAGTTGAAAAAAAACGCAGAGAAGTACCCGGTGGAGGAGTCTAAAGGAAATGCAACAAAGTATACCGACCTAACATGACTTCCGAAGGTCCCAGGCGTTCAAATACAGACGAATTCTGCCTACCAGAACAGAGAGTCGCTTGCCACTCTGTCTAGGATGAACCAAACTTAACGTCCTAAAGACGGCATTTATCCTCGGGAGAAGGGGTAGGTATGACAAAACGGATCAGAATCCTCTGCGCATTAGCTTTCCTTTTGATTAATGTTGCCTGCGGATCGGAAACTCCACAGCAAAGTTCCGAAATGGCGTCTGGAACACTTCCCGAATGGGAAATCGATCCGACGTGGCCTCCGACCTTACCAAATGACTGGATCCTAGGAGACATCAGGGGAATGTTTATCGATGATGACGATCACCTGTGGGTAGTCCATATGCCATCCAGCCTGACTCGCCAAGAGATCGGGGCCGAAATGGATCCTCCAATCGCCGATTGTTGTTTTACGGCGCCTCCAGTACTCGAACTAGATTCAGAGGGCAACGTGCTACAAGCCTGGGGAGGCCCAGGAGAAGGTTATACCTGGTTCGATCAAGAGCATGGTATCTATATCGACCACAATGATTTCGTGTGGCTCGGAACGAGCAATGGCAACCACATAATGAAATTCACCAAAGATGGAAACCACGTTCTCACTATTGGAACGCCCGGAGAGAACAAAGGCAGCAATGACCCGGGCAGCCTTGGAGGGCCGGCAAACTTCTTTGTGGAACCCAGTACCAACGAAATTTTTGTTGCAGACGGGTATCGTAATAAACGCGTGGTGGTCTTTGACGCAGCTACCGGTGGATACCTCCGACATTGGGGAGCTTACGGTCAAACTCCTGATGACAGCTATACATACGAATACCCCGTGGATCCAGAGAACCCTCCCCAACATTATTCGACCGTTCATGGTATCATCGGAAGTGATGATGGCTTGGTTTACGTCGCCGATCGCCGCGGAAATCGTATCCAAGCCTTCACACAAGACGGAGAATATTTGATGGAACGTTTTGTCCTGCCCCAAACAGGCGGATCAGGTACTGGATTTAGCTTGGGACTGTCCCGTGATCCTGACCAAAACATTCTCTACCTAATAGATGGCACCAACCAACGTGTCTGGATGTTGAATCGTGATGACTTGGAAATTCTAGGTAGGTTCGGCAAGCCAGGTCGTCAGGCTGGTGAATTTATCCGAGCCCACATGGTGGTATTAGACTCACGAGGATATCTGTACACTGGAGAAGCTGGGAATGGAAGACGAATGCAACGCTTCATCAGAAAAGCGGCGTCATGATTGTTTCACAACCGCGAACGACGGTCTTCACGTTCTACCTTTTTATTCTGGCGTTCGCTCTGAGTGGAACGTCAACTAATGCTCAATTTCGGCAACCCAATGCAGAACTGACGACTACAGTTGAACAGAATTTGAGCAGAGCTGGAGAAACAATAATTCTAGAACTTAGAGTTGATCTCCCAAAAGACATCCACGTACAGTCGGACAAACCACGAGACCCTTATGTCATTCCTACCTTACTGACACTGTCACCGCCAGAAGGGACCACCGTAAAGGAAATCGCCTACCCAGAATCCACAGACTTCCTTCTGTTAGGATGGGAAGATCCCCTCTTGGTCTTCGAAAATGAATTTACGATTGGCGTCAGCTTAATCCTCGACGTGGACCTACCTCCCGATGGCTTGATAGTATCTGGAAATTTCGTATATCAAGCGTGTGACGACCGTGTCTGTTTCGCGCCTGCAAGTGAAGCTATTGAATGGCATATCACGTCAACTCAGTCTATTCAAACGATGACATACAGGAAAACATCATGAGACAGCCCAAAGTTGTAATCACATCGATCCTCCTGACTTGTCTATTTTCGCCTCTAGGCGCAGCAGGCCAGTCCGACAACCTCGTATCAGAGATGAGCGATCTCGCATGGGCAGAAGAAATAGACAAGGCCAGAGATCTCCTTGAAAGTCAGAGGACTGAAGTTGAACAACCTGAAGCTGAATGGCTCGCCGCTGTCTCTTGGCTCGCACGCGGAGCTAGTTTCGCTGAGCGCTGGGATCTAGCCGAACATTATGCAAGTGAAGCGTACGAAGGCAGTCTCGAATTGATCAAAAATCGGCCGCTGGACGCTGATCGCTTTTTGGCCACTGCACTTGGGGCAGGGATTGAAGTTCTTGGCCAGACGTATGACGCCCAAGGAGACCGTCCACGAGCAGTAAATTTCTTGGGTGCCGCACGCCAACAATTTGCAGGCACTTCAATCGAAACTCGAATTCAGAAGAATTTCCTCTTGCTTAGCTTAGAGGGAAGCCAATTGCCTGATCTCGAAGCCGACGACTACCTGGGGTTACAACCACTAACGACCAAAAACTTGAAGGATAAAGTCGCCCTTTTCTTTTTTTGGGCACATTGGTGCCCAGACTGCAAACGACAGGAGCCCATCCTAGAGGCACTGCATGAAGAATACGGAGACCAGGGTCTGGTCATTGTTGGTCCTACACAGCTCTACGGATTCGTCTCGCGAGGACAGTCAGCGACAGCTGAAGAAGAGTTGGAATATCTGAACGGCGAATATACGGAACAGTTCCCTATTCCGTCCTGGATGACGGTGCCGATTAGTCAGGAGAATTTCCTGAACTTTGGCGTCAGTACAACACCTACCCTCGTTCTCGTCGATCGCAATGGTGTCGTTCAGCGTTATAATCCGGGCACCCTGAGTTACGATGAATTAGTGACACTTATCGAGCCTCTACTCAGCCAGTAACCGCATAATTGACCCGTACTAACTTCAATCTTAATTGAAGCGTGCTTGCGTGCAGTCCTTACCACAATGCAGAATGATCGTACGCCTGTTCCCAATTAGAGATATAAAGCTCGCCAATGCCCATAACCCTAGTACGCTCTGAAAACACCCATTGTCTTTGGAGCCATTGCAAGGATAGTTTTTTAGATCAAATCGGAACCAACACAGGGCCAGGCGATTACCCTTCCTTCCTTTGGGTCACAAACCGAAATCTCAGAGACTCACTTCTTGAGTGCGCTCAATCTAGAGGGCTGAAAGGTTGGTTGGGTCCACCCTTCAGAACGTGGAATGAACTCCCAGAATCCTTTGGGATTAACCAACAATCTATAGGCCAGTTAACTAGGCAACTACTAATCAGCACTATTTCCTCACGAGCAGCCCAAAAAGTCGATTTCGTCCACTATCAAAAAACCCGCCACGGCATTCTCCCAGGGCGTATCCTAGACCGCCTCTTTGGTGAATTACTACCAGAAGGAATCAGTGTGGACAACTTAGAGAAAGGATTTGAATCCCTTAAGATTACAAATGATTTCGTTGAAAAAAGAAATCGATGGATTGTCGAGACATACAAGCAATACTTGGAAGCCCTCGACACCAAGAACCTCAGAGACACTAGAGCTACAAATAGTATACTTGCAGGAAAAATAGAGGCTGGAGAACTGAGTGTAGCCATTGGAAACGCTGAGACGCTCCATATCTACGGAACAGCAAACTTACAAGGGAAGCAACGTTTGTTTCGTGC
>CAWWAX010000039.1:0-13366 GCA_963935005.1 uncultured bacterium
AATCTTCGGAGATTGCAACCGGCGGTCCCCATGTCGATTGATACCCGTTTCGATCTGGCCTCAGTGACTAAAGTCATGGCTACTACCTTTGCAGTCATGTTACTGGTGGATCGCAACCAGATGGAATTAGATGTGCCCATATATACCTACCTGGCCGATTTCCGCGGTGAGGAAAAGGATCAAATTACAGTCCGAGACCTATTAACCCATCGGTCTGGATTACAGCAGTGGCAACCGATCTATTACCATGCTTCTAACACAGAGGAAAGCTACCGATTTATCCGTGATCTTCCTTTAGAATGGCACGCTGGAGAAGAATATCACTATTCAGATTTAGGGTTCATGCTTTTGGGAATGATTGTCGAAAAAATTACAGGAGAACAACTCGATCAGTTCCTGAACGATCATCTCTACTCACAATTAGGCCTAATGAGTATCGGCTTCAAACCAAAACAAATGTTAGACGCGAAAAACCCAGCTATAAAATTCGCAGCCACTTCACATGGAAACCCTTATGAACACAGGATGGTACATGATACCGAATTCGGTTACACCTATCCTGGAAATCCAGACCAATGGGATGACTGGCGTTTTTATACCCTCCTCGGAGAAGTCAACGATGGTAACTCACATCATGCATTTTCTGGAGTGGCCGGACACGCTGGGCTTTTTTCTAATGCAGTCAATCTGAAGACTCTTCTAAATCTTCTGATTCACAGAGGAGTCCACGATGGTAAACGTTATCTGAAAAATGAAACGGTGGAGCTATTTTGGAACTCTCATGAAAAACCTCTGGGTTGGCAAAAATCTGAAAACCCAGGTGGAGTAATATTTTCACACAGCGGATTCACTGGGACATTCGCAGCAGGAGTTCCAAAGGAAAAACTCACCGTTGTCCTACTTACTAACCGCCAAAACAATGGATTGAGAATAGACGGCTACTATGAAGGCATGACACTGCTGGAAGAGGAATTCCTTCAGATACTAACCTCTGGGTTTTCAACACCTACTGACTACAAATAGTTAGCGTCTAGAAAACGTTTTGGAAACTTTTTAGCTTCTAACACTTAGAAATGTATTAAAGTATCTTTTACTGATCTTGGAGGAACATGCTATGCTACTGATCAGTTACACTCTGTCCTGTGGCAGGTGCCCGTCTGGCCCGTCACCCTTAACGCCTACCTCATCCTGATAGATTCTTGCCCGCACTAGAACTTATTTACCCAGTAATTATCCTGACTTCTGTAATTCAGTCACTTTTTGGTGTAGGCGTTTTGTTATTGGGAACTCCCTGGATGCTTATGTTGGGAATGAGCTTCTCGGCTACTCTTCAATTACTACTGCCAATTTCCCTCACAATCAGCTTGTTGCAACTGAGCAAGTGTTATCACTATGTCGACCGTACGATCCTTCGTGAAATTATGATATACACATTGCCCGCGATCGGAGTAGCCCTTTGGGCCTCCACCCACTGGTCTCCACCCCTGGAAGTATTTGTAGCCCTCTTGGTACTAACGTTTTCTCTACAAGACCGACTAGGCTTCATTAAAGCTGCACTTGATCGGCTACTCAAATTTCAGCGCACCTATGTTACTGTCATGGGCCTCGTCCACGGAGCATCTAATCTGGGTGGCTCTATGTTAACAGCACTCGCCTTTGGAAAAGGACTGGATCGTTACGTGGGTAGGGCTACAATAGTAGCTGGTTACTCCTTATTTGCTATTATTCAGCTTATGACCCTGAATTTGACAGGCGAAGAGTGGCAAATAGACTTCGGTGTAGGACTGAGCCTCATAGTTTCTGGAGCCATCACTTTTTGGCTGACTGAACGTTACATATTTACCAAGTTTGATTCTAAGAAATACCGAATAGGTTTAGAAGTGCTGCTCATGACGACGGGTGTGCTACTCTTGCTCGGCAGCTTTTAGATTAGGCTGGACAAGAGTTTCAGAGTAAGGAGATCTATAACTCCTAAATAATGCAGGTTGGAATTGGTACTAAGTCGTCGAAGTGCAACAAACCTTTTCACAACTTTAATAGTCAGTCACCAAGGCCTATCTCTGATTCCATAGAGTCCTTGAAGTACAGAGACACTACTGGAATGACTACTAATGGAACTAGCGTGGTGACGAATGACGGGTTAACTCCTTCTCCATTATGTGTCCAAAGAAAGACCAGTGTTTTACTAAGTAATGAAGCCCCTTCAGAGACTTGGAAATCCATCCATAGAGACCATTTTATCAGAGCAAACCAGCTGATCCCTCCCAAATAACCTAGACACATCCCCCAAAACGCTGCTCTTTCGGTGGTTCTTGCCCAGAAAAAAGTGTAGCTCAAAGCAATAGCTGGCGGTACGACCATCGCAAATCCAAACAGTAAAAGTTCAAGCAGGGACACATTGGTCCGGGTGGCGAGCCACCATGCAGCCAACCCAGCTAAAAAGGCATAGACAATAGTCACTTTTCGATAAGTTCTCAGCCTGGCCGCGGAAGTCATACTTTTGACAGAACCCAACCAATCCCGGACGATCATGGTCGAACTGGCCAAAAGAATCGGTCCCCCAGAAGAGATCACAGCAGCTAATATCGCAGCTATGGCGAGCCCTCCGGCTATTGGATTGATCTCCGATGCTATAGCCGTAAAGTTTTGATATCCTGCAAGGTCTGAATTTAGCCCGTAGCGAGCAATCGTTAAAATTCCAATCAGTCCAGCGAGTGGTGGAATGACGGCTGCAATTACAGCACCCCAGAAGAATGCAAATGGAAGTTGCTTCTCATTCTTCAGAGCGGAAGAATAGTTAGGATAGATTGAGGCAGCTGGAGAATGCACGACTGCAGAAAACATCATTCCAATCACCGCCAACCAACCCCCTCCAACAAAACCCCACCAAGCTTCCTGATCCCTAGAACTGACTTCCAACTGATGCCCTACTGAGATAGTCACCTGTTCCCAACCACCAATTTCTCGTATCCCCAATACCGCTATAGTTGAGAGGGCTATCAACATTACGAGCACATGCTGGAGGTTGGTTATCGCTGTTCCCCAAAGCCCACCGAAGGAGACGTAGGTTGCAAACACCACAGCAGCGACTAGACAACCTTGAAACATATTCAAGGGCGTGAGCGCGCTCAAAATTATCCCAATAACATAGGCTTCTATGATATTTATGACTGCGTTTTCAGTCTGGACACAGAGACTTGTCAATCTTTGACATCTATCCGAATCAAACTTCCGTTTAAAGACCTCTCCAGCAGTTTTTATGCCGAGCTTATTGAAACGTCTTGCAAAGAAAACGCCCACCAATACGATCCCCAAAAAACTGCTTATCCCATACCACCACATAGTCCACACCCCTCCATCTGCTACCGATTCTGCGATCCCAAAAGTTCCTGCTCCACCTATCCTTCCGCCTGCTAAAGCAAAGGCCAAGACCAGAGCAGACATTTTCCCCCCTGCAATAGTCCAGTCGTCTTCGTTTTGGGAACGTCTGGCCATCAAACTTCCCAAAAGGACTGTTCCGAACAGATAAGCAACGACTACCAGCAACGGAATATAGTTCACCGAATCGAACCTATACGTTGAAACGGACGTGCATTATATCTCCGTCATTTACTAGATGGTCTTTACCCACTACCTGGAGTTTCCCGGCATCCTTGACGGCCTGTTCAGAACCAAGTTGTAAAAGAGTTTCACAGGGAGTTACTTCTGCCCGAATGAAACCTCTCTCCAAATCGGTGTGAATGCAGCCCGCTGCGCCTGAAGCATCCGTGCCTCTAAGGATATTCCATGCCCTGACTTCGTCAGTCCCTACCGTGAAGAAACTGATTAAATCCAGCAGATTATACGAAGTTCTAATCAACTGCGAGAGAGCCGATTCAGATACTCCAAGGTCACTAAGAAATTCTTCTTGGTCAGCAGAGTCCAACTCAGCAATTTCAGATTCCACTGCTGCAGACAAAGAAATACCATCGGCGAACAACTCACCTAAACGATCTTTAAATTCTGTCGTCAAGGATTCGCCTGCCCTGGCTTCTTCGCAATTTAACACAACTAATACTGGTATGTCCGTTAGCAAGCCGTAACCCTTTAGTCGGTCTCGATCTAACTCCTCATCACCCAATGACCTCAGAGGTTTCTCTTCTTCCAAAACAGCCCTCATTTTTTCAAATATGTCCTGTTCCAACGGATCCGATCTATCTTTTTTTAACCTTTCTAATCGGCGTTCTACGATCCCTAGGTCGGCAAGAATTGATTCAATATGAAAAGCTTCTAAATCACCCAAAGGATCAGGCTTCTCTTCCAGGCCAGGACTAAAGAAATCTCTTAGAACAAGGCCTAGTGCATCCTGTTCCCTAATCTGCTGTAAAGCAGCGGGTGACAATCCTTGCTTAGCCGCTCCATGTTCTCCAGGAATGTCACAAAACGTAATCTCAGCATAAGTCGTCTTTTTCGGCTCAAAAAGGCTACTCAGTTTATCCACTCTTTCATCAGGAACCCGTACCGAGCCCATCCTCATTTTTCCACCAAAACCGACAGGGATATCCAAACCAGTCATAGCATTAAAAACGGTTGTCTTTCCGGATCCGGCAAAGCCCACTAATCCTATTTTCATCCCATTCTCCTATTCGCATGAGCCATTCATCCAAGTATAGCACAAATAAGTAGGAAATTCCCTAGATTTTTGTACACTATTGAAATAATAGAATTAACAATGACCCTGACCAAAATACCGAAAGCATAGTACCTTTTGACCAGGACGAATCCAACTAAGATGCTTAAGAATCGATAGGAACCTGTTAGCTATGGCCAAAGTCAAGGTTTTCGATACCACTCTTAGAGACGGAGAACAATCTCCCGGCTTCACCATGTCCATCGCCGAAAAGCTACGTATGGCAATGCAACTTGACGACTTGGGAGTAGACATCATAGAAGCTGGATTTTCAGTGGCCTCCGATGATGATTTTTCTAGCGTAAGCCAAATCTCCAAGGAAGTACGCCGACCTATCATAGCAGCCCTCGCTCGTGCTAACCCCAAGGATGTTGAGATAGCAGGAAAATCTGTCCAGTCAGCAGACAAACCGAGAATCCACACATTCATAGCAACCTCAGACATCCATTTAACAAAAAAACTTGAAATTGGCCAAGAAGAATGTCTGGAGCGGATCACTGAAGCAGTTGAACTGGCTAGAAAGCTAGTAGACGATGTTGAATTCAGTGCTGAGGACGCTACTCGCACTGATATTGCATTCCTATGTGAAGCCATCCGTGCGGCACTTTCGGCAGGAGCAACAACCATCAATATCCCTGATACTGTTGGATATACTTTTCCCGAGGAATTCTCCTCCTTGATCACAACTCTATATGAGGAAATTCCTGGATTGGATAACGCAGTGGTCAGTGTACACTGTCATGATGACATGGGATTGGCTGTAGCTAATTCCCTAGCTGCGATACAAGCCGGAGCGAGACAAGTCGAATGTACCATCAACGGTATCGGAGAAAGAGCCGGAAATGCATCTCTAGAGGAGATTGTCATGGCCCTAAAAGTCCGCAAAGATCTGACGGAACATTATACCGATATCAACAGCGAATCTATTTACAAAACTAGCCAACTCCTAAGCCACATAACTGGAATCGATCCACAACCAAACAAGGCTATCGTGGGACAAAACGCTTTTTCGCACGAAGCTGGTATTCATCAACACGGTATGCTTAAGGACAAGATCACCTACGAAATAATGATGCCCGAACTTGTAGGCGCACCTGGAACTCAACTGGTATTAGGCAAACATTCTGGCCGTCACGGACTCAACAATCGTTATCAAGAATTAGGATACGAACTGACTAAGAAGGAGCTGGACAGAGCCTACACATTCTTTACAATCCTGGCCGACCAGAAAAAAGATGTACTGGATGAAGATCTTTTGCTTATACTGCGGCATGGCGCAAAAAAGGGTGCCAACAAGTTGTATAAGCTGCTTGATTTAGTAGTGACTTGCGGCAATGAATTATCTACAGCAAAGGTGAATCTATCCTTTGATGATATTACCAAAGAAGGCGTGGCCGAGGATCATGGTCCAATAAATGCCACATTCTCAGCAATTGACAACGTTATTGCTAAGCGTGTTAGAATTGAAGGATTTGAAATCGTTGCGGCTACGCCTGGACGTGATGCGGTAGGAGTGGTCAATGTCAAAGTACTGATCAATGAAAAATCATTCGCTGGGAAAGGGGCTTCTACAGACATAGTCAACGCTGCTGCCCGTGCTTACATTGACGCGATTAACAAGTCGGAGCAATTAGAATCTACTTACCTAAATTCACTTGCCATCTCCGAGCCATCGGCATCTTAAAATTATCCTTACAAGTGACCAGATAATATGAGATGTAGAATAAATTGAACTGGAATATCGCAGTGCTTCCTGGAGATGGTGTTGGACCAGAAGTAACCAAACTCGCAATCGACGTTCTACAAAGTACTGCCAGTGTTTTCAGCCACGAGTTAAATGTTGAGTTTTATGAAATCGGATGGTCAGCCTATGAAAACCAGGGCAGTCCACTACCAGACAGCACCCTCAATGGATGCAAGTCAGCCGACGCAGTCCTGTTGGGAGCGGTAGGCGACCCACGCGGTGACGAATTGGCCCCTGAGCTTAGGCCTGAGAGAGGACTTCTAAGTCTTCGAAAAGAACTGGGATGTTTTGCCAATATACGTCCATCTCGTCTACTCCCCTGTCTTTCCAATGCCTCACCCCTCTCCTTGGAAACAGTACAGAACACTGATCTGGTAATCGTACGTGAACTTGCTGGGGGAATTTATTACGGTGAGCCCTCTGGGATATCAGAAAACGGTGATACCGCCTTAGACACCATGAGATACCACCGAGAAGAGATAGCTAGAATCGCCAGAGTTGCTTTCGACATGGCCATGACTCGACAGAAAACATTGATTTCAGTAGACAAGGCCAATGTTCTATCTAGCTCAAGATTGTGGCGAAAGACGGTAAATGAAATCGCATTAGAATATCCGAAAGTCGACTGCTCCCACATGTTCGTCGACCGAGCCGCGATGGAACTGGTCATGAATCCTCAAAGCCTAGATGTCCTCCTGACTTCAAATTTGTTCGGAGACATACTGAGTGATGAGGCAGCAGCAGTAGTAGGATCTATCGGACTTCTGGCCTCTGCCAGCCTCAATGAAAACGGTGGTGGCATCTTTGAACCTGTACACGGATCAGCACCAGACATTGCAGGAAGTGGAAGTGCCAATCCTCTCGCAGCTATCCTCTCAGCAGCCATGCTTTTGAGGCAAACCTATTCTCTTGAAATAGAAGCTCGAACAATAGAGGATTCTGTTGAGGCAGTGTTAGAAATGGGTCTACGGACTCCTGACCTAAGCAGAGGAACAGTAGAGGCTACTGTGGGGACTGAGACTATCGGATCAGCTGTATCTCACCATATTTCAAAAAGACTAGCTGAAAAATAAGGGGGTCGTGAAAAATGCCCAGAACAATGTTAGATAAGATTTGGGAAAAACACTTAGTTCACAGCCAGGATCAGCAACCTGATCTGATCTATATCGATCTGCATCTGCTACATGAAGTGACATCACCCCAGGCATTTGAAGGACTGCGGATTGCGAAACGTCAAGTGCGTCGCCCCGATCTTACTTTTGCCACTGTAGATCACAATATTCCAACGACAGACAGGTCTCTCCCAATACACGACCACCTCGCAAGGACCCAAATCAAAGCCTTACGTGAAAACGCCAAAGACTTTGGTGTCACCCTCTACGACGTAGACAGTGCGGAGCAAGGGATAGTCCATGTCATAGGGCCAGAGCTGGGACTAACACAACCTGGAATGACAATCGTCTGTGGAGACAGTCACACCTCCACACATGGGGCTTTCGGTGCCCTCGCCTTCGGAATTGGGACCTCACAAGTCGAACATGTTTTAGCGACACAATGTCTTACTATGGATAAGCCCAAATCCATGCAAATCAAATTAATTGGCAATCTGAGAAGTGGAGTGTCAGCCAAAGACGTAATACTAGGCATCATTGCTAGGATTGGAATTGATGGTGGGTCAGGACACGTGATCGAGTACACAGGAAATGCTATCAGGAATTTTTCTATGGAAGAACGCATGACGATTTGTAACATGTCCATAGAAGCTGGAGCTCGAGCTGGAATGATCTCCCCAGATGATACAACCGTCAACTACCTGTTGGAGAGAATAGAACTGACTGACATTGGTGATCCCAATTCGATAATCGACAACTGGATGAACTTACCTTCAGATGAAGGGGCTACATTCGATCGTGTCATCGAGATCGACGCTAATTCGTTGGAACCATGTGTCACCTGGGGTACGAACCCTGAAATGTCGATACCAATTACCGAATCCATTCCAGATCCACAGGAAGCAGACTCGACCGAAGCCAGAGATGCCATGCAAAGAGCTCTTCACTACATGGACCTTGAACCTGGAACTCCAATTCAAAGAGTTTCAATAGACAGGGTCTTCATTGGATCATGCACTAATTCTCGACTCTCAGACCTACAGGTTGCCGCCACTATTGTCGACGGTAAACAAGTCAATAAGGATGTCAAAGCTATGGTTGTTCCTGGGTCTACATCCGTAAAAAAAGAAGCGGAAGAATTAGGACTAGACAAAATCTTCCTTGATGCTGGTTTTGAATGGCGAGAATCCGGATGTTCAATGTGCCTAGGAATGAACCCAGACATCCTAAGTCCAGGAGAGCGCTGCGCCTCAACTTCCAACAGAAACTTCGAGGGCAGACAAGGAAGAGGGGGACGCACCCATTTGGTTAGTCCTGCTACAGCAGCCGGTGCAGCTATAGCAGGACACTTCGTAGACATTCGAGAATGGCTCGATTGATGAAACCATTTACTTCACATACAGGTCAAGTAGTACCACTAAATCGAACAGATGTGGACACAGATCAAATCATCCCTAAGCAATTCCTAAAACGGATCGAGCGTACTGGTTATGGTGAATTCCTATTTTATGATTGGCGAAGGAAAACAGACGGCTCTCCAGACCCTACATTTTGCCTAAACCGTGAGAGATTCCAAGAGGGAAGTATACTTGTGGCAGGGAAAAATTTTGGATGTGGCTCATCCAGAGAACACGCTCCCTGGGCTCTCATGGACTATGGATTTCGAGTCGTCATCTCATCGAGTTTCGCCGATATCTTTAAGAGTAATTGCTACGAAAATGGACTGTTGCCCATTGAGCTCTCCGAAAAAGCTACAGTTAGACTGCTCACGCTGGCGGAAAAAGAAGACTGCTCAGTAACAGTGGACTTGCTGGCACAACATGTCATAGACGGACAAGGATGGAAAGAAGAATTCTGGGTAGATCCCTCTGTTCGAGACTCATTGCTCAAAGGCTTAGACAGAATTTCCCATACCTTGAGCCTAGAAGAACACATCAAAAATTACGAAACTGGAAGGGATGCCTAACTTTAACAGCTCAGGCGTTAGGCAACACCTTAGCGCCCCATTTTTCATTGGGTCAGTCCGCTTCAGCTAGTTGTAGCCCCTTTAGCAGCGGAAGAAACAAGTGTAGCATACTTTGTCATCACCCCTGGATCGACTTCCTTGCTAGGGATACTCCATTTTTCCACTCTTCTTTTTAACTCATCTTCGCACAAATCCACCGAAAGAGTCCTGGCCTGAATATCAAAGACAATTTGATCGCCGTCTCTAATGCCAGCGATGGGTCCACCCTTAACGGCTTCAGGTGCTACGTGACCTGCCATCAATCCGTGAGTAGCCCCAGAAAAACGACCATCGGTCAGAAGTCCCACAGATTCGCCTAGCCCAGCCCCGGCAATAGCAGCGGTCACTCCAAGCATCTCACGCATTCCTGGTCCTCCACAGGGACCTTCCCCTCTGATAACCAAGACATCACCCTCTTTTATTGATCCACCTTGAACTGCTTCAAAAGCCTCCTCCTCTCCTTCGAACACGCGCGCGGGGCCTTTATGAAACATCCTTTCGTGTCCAGCTATTTTCAATACACAACCTTCCGGAGCCAAATTACCCTTTAGTATCACCAAACCACCCTGACCCTTGATCGGCTCAGATACGGTCTTTACTACCTTCTGCTCTTGGGCCACTTCCGCATTCTCCACTTCCTCTCTCAGCGTCCTTCCGGTGACTGTAATTGCATCTCCATGTAGAAGACCCCCTTCCAACAGTTCTTTCAAAACAAGAGCAACTCCGCCCGCTTTATACAAATCCGTGGCAACGAATCGACCGCCGGGCTTAAGATCTGCTATTAATGGGGTACGCTTACTGATTACATCAAAATCTTCTATAGACAAATCGACCTTGCTTTCATGGGCCAAGGCTAGAAGGTGTAAAACCGAATTGGTTGATCCCCCGGTAGCGACGGCAGCAGCGATCCCATTCTCAAAACTCTGTCGAGTCATCACATCTCGTATCTTTAGTCCTCTTTCAACTAAATCGACAACTAGCCTACCACTTTCTCGGGCTACCCTCTCTTTATCCAAATCTACCGCTGGTACCGATCCGCTTCCCATGGCCGATACACCCATCGCTTCAAAGACTGTAGCCATAGTATTAGCTGTAAATTGACCCCCACACGCTCCTGGCCCTGGGCAAGCTACCCGCTCAAGTTCATCAAGCTCATCCTGTGTGATCCGTCCAGCAGCACATGCTCCTATCCCTTCAAAAACGTCTTGGATAGTGACATCCTTGCCGTTGTATTTACCAGGTTGAATTGACCCTCCATAGAGCATCAGTGAAGGACGATTAAGTCGTGCCATAGCCATGACAGTGCCTGGAATCGTCTTATCACAACCCGAAAGCGTCACTAAACCATCAAAAAAATATCCCCTACTCACTAACTCAATCGAATCTGCAATGACTTCTCTGCTGACCAAAGAAGTGGTCATCCCTGAGGTCCCCATAGTAATACCATCGGAAACCGCAATGGTATTGAATTCAAGAGGTACTCCTCCAGCCTCTCTGATACCTTCTTTAACCCATTGTCCCAGTTCTCTAAGGTGACTGTTACAGGGTGTAGTATCTGTCCATGTATTCGCCACACCAATGAGGGGTTTTCCGAAATCCCCATCTTCCATACCTACGGCTCGTAACATGGAACGTGCTGCGGCTCGGTCTCTACCTAGAACTAACTGATGGCTAATCAGAGGGAGTTTCTGAGGAAGTCCAGTCATTGTGCCGATCTCCAAATCAAAAGATTATTGACAGTTATCAAATCTGATGCGCTTGAAATCAAACCCAGGACATCCTTGAACGCAGCTCAACACCTACGGATTCTATCCCGTGGAGTTTTTCTTCTTCTCTCTTCCTTTCAAAGTTCTTCCCACCTGTTTTTGCTTCTTCAATCCATTGACGAGCAAACGCCCCAGATTGCACGTCAGCTAGAATTTTTTTCATCTCTACCCTGACAGCATCTCCAATCACTCTGTTACCACTGACATAGTCACCATACTCGGCTGTATCACTTACTTCGGCTCTCATGCCTGATAGCCCCTGAGCATAAGCCAGATCGACTATTAATTTCATTTCGTGAAGACACTCGAAGTATGCAAGCTCGGGATCATAACCCGCGTCAACCAAGGTTTCGAAACCAGCCTTAACTAATTCGCTAAGTCCACCACACAAGACTGCTTGCTCTCCAAAAAGATCGGTCTCGGTCTCGTCTGCAAATGTTGTTTGGAGGACTCCTGCCCTGGTACATCCAAGAGCATCCGCATAAGCCAAAGTTAATGCCAAAGCATTTCCGCTTGCATCATTGTGGATTCCTATTAATGCCGGAACACCTCTCCCAACCTGATATTGTTCCCTCACCTTATTTCCTGGAGATTTAGGCGCTACCAGTATAGTGTCTACTCCTGCGGGGGGATTAATTTCATCATAGTGAACATTGAATCCATGTGCGAAAAGGAGAGCATCTCCTTCCTTGAGATGTGGCTCTATCTCAGCGTCATAAACTTCTGTTTGCCTTGTGTCGGGAATAAGAATAGCAACGATATCACCCCATTCACTAGCTTCCGCAACCGATCTAACTTCCAGTCCTTCGCGAAGAGCGTGCTCGGCGGATTTACTGCCTTCATATAGCCCCACCATAACGGATACTCCGCTATCCCTGAGGTTAAGAGCGTGAGCGTGTCCCTGACTTCCAAATCCAATGATGGCAACCCGACGTCCCTTCAGGAGCTCGGGATTTGCATCGTGTTCTTCAAAAAAAGTTGCTTTCAAACCTTCGTTGCTCATAATCTGTCTTCCTTTTTTTCTGACTCTACTGCAAATTATTCTAATCCGAAAACTTATCGATCAAGAATCTTCTACCTGCATAGCAGTTGCCACCACAAATAGACTTGAAAGTTCTTTGATTATTCGATCCGGACCAGCTTGAACGACTTCGTCGGTCACACTCATGACAACATGGTAAACCTCTCCTGTTTTCTTGGAGAGAGTCAATTTATCAATATTTATGGCTCTTCTTCTCAGGACACCCAGCACGCGCTCTAGAGCTCCAGCCTCATTCCTAAGTTCCACTGACAAAGTATAATTACTTAACATCATGCTTCAGTCGGCAAACTAGGACCCTTAATCAGCTCATGGAGAGCGGTTCCCGAAGCAACTATAGGATAAACATTTTCCTCTTCTGAAACTCTCAGCTCTAATAACACTGGTCCTGCCTCATCGGACACAGAGTCTAAGACTTCTTCCAGATTTTCAGCCCTATCCACTAGGTGACCGACAATGCCGTAAGCTTTTGCTATCGTGACAAGGTCTGGTCCAGACAATGATACTGCGGAGTATCTACGGTCATAGAATGACTCTTGCCACTGCCTTACCATCCCCAAACACTGATTATTAATCACCACTATCCGTAAACCAATATTCTCCTGAACAACCGTAGCCAGTTCTTGGATGTTCATCTGGAATCCCCCGTCACCTGCAACAACCCAAACAGTCCGGTCTGGGCAACCCACAGCCGCACCGATAGCGGCTGGGAGTGAATAACCCATAGTACCCAAACCTCCAGAAGTCAGATGCGATCTTGGCATTACATTCGGAAGTTCTTGAGCAACCCACATCTGATGTTGACCAACGTCCGTACACACAATTCCGTCGCAATCACTTACTCTCCGAGTCACATAGCGTACAGCTTGTCTTCCACCAAGAGGGCCCGATTTTAGAGTGCAATCCACGTGGGGTTCAGCCTCTCGACTCCACCCTTTCAACTCATTCCACCATCTGGCATGTGTTTTCTGGGAAATCCCTTCCGCAAATAAAGGAAATGTGTCTTTCAGGTCGCCCAGAATGAAAATGTC
>CAWWAX010000040.1:0-13184 GCA_963935005.1 uncultured bacterium
CACCACATGCTTTTAAATTGTTGACTTTTCGTAGTCCCATTTCCACACTGAGTTCCTCGTTCCACAGTGAAAAAAGGCCTCCGAATCCACAACAAGTCTCTGCTTCTGGGAGAGGAAGTAATTTATTGTCAGTGATTGCTGCTAAGAGCTGACGAGGTTGCCGGTCTACATGGAGGTCACGCAAGAGATGACAACAAGGATGATAGGTTAGTTGCTCAAGTGGAGCATCTCTTTGTGGTGGGTTCACTCCCAGGACGTCTACTAGGTACTCCGAAAGTTCGTATGTGTTTTTTGATACTATCGCGCACTTTTTAGCCAGTTCAGTTGACTGTTTTTTTTCAGCGAGGATAGAATAGGAATGTTTGATCATGGCCGCGCAGCTTCCAGAGGGAACTACGATAGCGGAGATTTCTTTCCGTTCAAGCATGGGAGCAAAAATATCTAGAAAGTTAGCCGCCAGAATGTAAGATTCATCCTGTTGTCCGGCATTGAAGGTCGGTTGTCCACAGCAGGTCTGGTTTTCAGGAAACACAACATCAACACCCTGATCCGCCAACAAATTTACTGTAGCGACGCCTACCTGTGGGTAGAGCACATCCACCATGCAGGAAACGAAAAGACCCACTGTGGTATTTGCTTTTTCAATGTCGAGTTTAGTATGGCTCATGGCCTATAAGATGGTAGCAATTGCTTGGTGATGCGAGAAATAGTTCTTTACTTGAACGCTCGTTCTCTTGGTTATAGCCAGGTTTTTCATATATTGGCGTCTGTCAATCTTGATTCAAGTGAGTTATTAAAACTGAAATTTTAATCTTTCTCCAAGTTACGGATTCATGCCAAACTTAAAAACTATCCAGTCCAGAAAGACTAAGATCGTTTCGGTGACTATCAATGCTGTAGGCGTCGATCCCATAGGATTTCTGAGGCATAATGATTCAGAAAAATGTGGACTATGGACCAAGGGTGATAGCTGGGTCGCTCACTCAGGAGCCGTAGAGATTCTATCTTCTGAAGGAATCGATGCCAACCAGGGTCGTTTCGATGAAATTCGTGATCAGGTGGAACGATTGTTGCAGCTTAACGATATCAGCTCTCAACCGATGAGGTTTTATGGGGGGTTTTCCTTTGGAGATGGTCATAAACCTGGAGGTGTTTGGGAGGGATTTCCAGCGGCGTTATTTCATGTACCAGAGCTTGAACTAGAGGGTAGCCGAAGGCAGTCAGCTCGTTTGACTGCCAGATCTGTCTTCAATCCTGAGCGGATAGGTTTAGAACAAGCAAGGGCGCAGTTGCTAGATACGGCCGAAAGTATTTGTAAGGATTTAAGAGAACGCTGCAAGGAGAATTTAGCTGAAAAAGAAACTGTTCATCTTGAAAATAAAGATGATTTCGACCGAGAAATTTGGCAATCTATGATTGATAAGGCACTGGGTCATATAGACGACGGATTGCTTTCCAAGGTGGTATTGGCAAGAACTCAGGATTTTGTCACCAAAGACTATGTGAACCCTGTAGACGTAGTTGACAGGCTTTGGCAGGCCAATCGTGGTAGTCATATCTTTCTATTCAAACCGGATAGAAACTCTTATTTTTTGGGTGCAGCTCCTGAAACAGTGACTAGGGTTTCCAAGGGACAGTTTCAGGCGACTGCAGTTGCTGGCACTGCTCCCCGTGGACGCGGTGTGAAGGAACAGCAAATGCTTACGGAAGGTTTGCTGGCAAGTGCTAAAGATGCGATAGAGCATTGTATCACGCGTGATGATATATTGACTCGTTTGGGGACTTTAGTCGAAGATGTCGATGCTCAGGTATCCCCGCACGTATTGATTTTAGATGAAATGCAACACTTAGAAACAGAGATCAAAGCGAAACTTCGGAAGGGAACAGAAGCCCTGCAGATTTTGGAAGCACTGCACCCCACACCTGCAGTTTGTGGACTTCCCAGGGAGACGGCACTCCATTTCCTCAGTCAGGAGGAACCTTTTGAAAGAGGCTGGTATGCTGGTCCTGTGGGTTGGTTTGATACTGATGGCGATGCCGCATTTGTTCCCGCACTTCGCTGCGCTGTAGTACATGGTAACAGTTGGCGCTTGTTCGCCGGCGCAGGAATTGTAGCTGGTTCTAATGCCAGTGCTGAATGGGAAGAGACTGATGTCAAGTTTAGTCCAGTTACAAAAGCCCTTGCGGAAAATCGAGTAGAGATGAACGCTTAGTGATGGACGATTCAGGTCTTACTACGGCGTGGTCTAGAGCATTTGTTGACGAGCTAGCGCGTCTAGGTGTTGGTAATATTGCTTTAGCACCCGGATCTAGGTCTACTCCCTTAGTCATGGCATGTGCGAGGGATGATAGATTTAAGATATGGACGCATCTGGACGAGCGGTGTGCAGGGTTTTTTGCGCTGGGGGTCGGTAAAGATTCTGGGACACCATGTGCCGTTATTACAACATCTGGGACTGCAGCGGCCAATTTGTTTCCGGCGGTCGTTGAATCCCACCAAAGTGGGGTCCCTCTTTTAATATTGACAGCAGATCGACCTTTGCTACTCCGAGGTACCGATGCTAATCAGACCATTGATCAGTTCAATTTATATGGATCATATGTAAGGAATCATTTCCAGTTAGGAGAACCTCAATGGCGTGACTTTGAGAGAATTCGAACCATAGCCTGTCGAGCTTTTTGGGAAACTCAGGGTATTAGTCCTGGACCAGTACATGTGAATTTTGCTTTTGAAAAGCCGCTGGAACCTGAAGAAATGGAAATTAGACCGACTCATAGTATAGGCAGAGACTCCATCGGTCTAATTGGACGTCCCGAAGGGAAACCATTTGTGACGATTGCACGAGCCAGCGCTAAGGTCTCGTCTTCTAAGGCTGAGGAAATACAAAGTTTGATTGAGCAGGTTGAGAGAGGCTTAATCGTTGCGGGAGGAAGTTTGAAAACTCAGGATGGAATAGAGGCGATTCATAAGCTGTCTGAGGAAACAGGGTTTCCTATTATTGCTGATCCTCTTTCTGGAATCCGATTTGGTCCCAACGGACAAGATCTTAGGATCAGCAAAGCTCATTTAATCTGTAATCATTCTCGATTAAGAGAGAGGTTGAGACCTGATTTGATCATAAGAATCGGCAGTACTCCAATATCAGAGACTGTTTCTACTTTCCTTCAGGAGTGCAGGGAAGTACCGCAAATAGTCATTTCTTCTGGGAACAATTGGGGAGATCACTTGGCTGCTTCTTTACACTACGTCCCCTCGGAAGAGGGGCCCTTCCTCAGTTCTTTGAACGACCTGAATACACGAGGCAAGGTCAACCCAGAATGGAGAGAAGAGTGGACAAAGTTTGACAGAGCCATAGAGAATGTCTTGCTAGAGAACTCGAAGAGATACTTTGAAGGGAATATTATTAGATCGATTGAAGGGGCGATTCCTTCTGATAGTGTTCTCTTTGTATCTAATTCCATGCCAGTTAGAGATCTGGATGTGTTTGGGTTTGACCGGAGAGAGGCCTTGAACGTCTTTGGCAACAGGGGTGCTAGCGGCATCGATGGGATTGTTTCCACAGTTGCAGGGATTGCTGGATCACGCATGAGTAGACTAAAAGACGAGAATATATCAGAGGATCTTTCAAAAGAACGAGATGATGCTCCAGTAGTCGCTCTCTTGGGTGACATAGCATTTTATCATGATATGAATGGACTTCTGTCCATAGCAAAATATCAGTTAGATATTGTCATGGTGGTCATCAATAACGATGGAGGTGGGATTTTTCATAAGCTTCCAATTCGGGAGTATGAGCCTGAGTTCACATCGTATTTTACAACTCCACATGGTTTAGAATTTGAAGCTACAGCTGAACTTTATGGAATTCCTTATAGAAAAGCTGTAGATCTATCTGAGGTCGCTGAAGTCTTCTCTGATCTTGTAATAGGAAAAGGACCTAAGATTTTGGAGATTCAGGTCGATCGTGAAGAAAATTGGCGTTGTCACCGAGAGATCGTTGAGGCGGTCAATAGCAGGATCGACGAATTGCTTTAATATCGTAGATGTCAAATAGCTCGTTGTTAAATATTAAAAACAAGTACTGACTAAACACTTTCCAGGAAGGCAGAATGAGCGAACCACAATGGAGTACGGCAAAGGAATATGTTGACATTACTTACAAGAAGAGCGATGGGGTAGCCAGGATAGCGATTAACCGTCCCGAAGTCCGAAATGCTTTCAGGCCAGAGACTTTGTTGGAATTACAAGAGGCGTTTAAGGATGCAGGTGAGGACACCTCGATTGGTGTAGTGTTATTTACGGGAGAGGGACCATCTGAAGATGGTGTCCACGCTTTTTGTTCTGGAGGCGACCAAAAAGTGCGAGGTAGTGCTGGATATGTTGGTGGAGATGGAGTTCCTCGTCTTAATGTATTGGAGTTGCAGAGATATATTCGCAGTATGCCGAAGCCAGTCATTTGTCTGGTTCCTGGGTTTGCCATAGGGGGTGGTCATGTCCTACATATTGTTTGCGACCTCACCTTAGCCGCATCAGGAGCTAAGTTTGGTCAGACTGGGCCCAAAGTAGGTAGTTTTGATGGTGGATTCGGGGCGTCATTTCTTGCTCGTATGGTTGGCCAGAAAAAAGCGAGAGAGATTTGGTACCTATGCCGTTTCTACACGGCTGAAGAGGCTTGTGAAATGGGGATGGTCAATAAGGTGGTGCCTCTAGAAGACTTGGAATCTGAAGGGTGGATTTGGGCACAAGAGATTCTCGAAAAGAGCCCTCTTGCGATCAGACTTCTGAAATCGGCTTTCAACGCCGAGGTGGATGGCCAAGCAGGGATACAGGAGTTAGCTGGCAACGCAACCTTACTTTTCTACATGACCGAAGAAGCTCAGGAAGCTAAGAATGCATACCTTGAAAAACGAAAACCAGACTTTCGAAAATTCCCCTGGCTACCTTGGTAATGAATCGATCTGAAGTTCTGATTTGGGTGGAAGCTATTCGGCCTAAAACACTTGTAGCTTCGATAGCACCCGTTATGGTCGGGATCAGCTTGGCTGTGTCGGATGGATTTTTTGAATTTCTTCCCAGCATTGCGACTCTTTTAGCCGCCACCTTAATACAGATAGGGACTAATTTGGCTAATGATTATTATGACTTTGTTAGGGGCGCAGATAACGAGGACCGAATAGGACCCACCAGGGTTTCCCAGGCGGGATTGATAGATCCCAATAAGGTATGGTATTCAATGGCTTTCTCCTTGGTGTTGGCTTTCTTGTTTGGTGTCTATCTGGTGGAGGTTGGAGGTTGGATTATCGCAGCAATTGGATTCGTTTCGATCCTTTGTGCAGTGGGCTATACAGCGGGACCATTTGCCCTTGCGTACAACGGCCTAGGTGACATTTTTGTTTTCTTCTTCTTCGGACCAGTCGCTGTTGGAGGGACCTATTGGGTTCAGTCGGGGGTGCTTGCAGGGGATGTAGTTTTGGCAGGAGTGGGTATTGGAGCACTGACTACCCTAATCCTGGTAACTAATAACATGAGGGACATTGAAACTGATAAAGTAGCTGGGAAGCATACTTTAGCGGTCCGGATGGGACTGAAGGCTAGTCGTGTAGAGTACGTTGTACTGTTGATCATAGCATTGATAACCCCAGTCATCGGCGCAACCAGTTTTGACTGGCCAGGATACTGGAGTGTACTAGTCGCTTTGTTGACATTTATGTTTGCAATTTCTCCACTCAGGTTGATCATGGGTTCTAACGACCCTAAGGTTTTGATGTTGGCCCTGCCGAGTACTGCAAGAATGGTCGTTGTTTATGCGGCATCTCTTTCATTTGGGTTGTTAGTCGGTTGATCGATAGTATCCGAAGGATCGCCCAGGAAAATCCAGATGCATTGGCTCTAGATGACGGGGAAAACTCCTGGACTTATAGAGAATTGGATGATGCGGTGGAGACAAAGGCATCGCAATTGTTGGACCTCGGGGCTGGACCTGGAATTACGATTGCACTTGTCAGCGAAGTAGATGCTTTGGCTGTACAATATGTTCATGCAGCCTTTAGAACGGGTTCAACCTTGGCTCCAATCAATCCTCGCTTGGGTCTGCAAAGTGCTGCTATTCAGAAGTTGAATCCCCAAATCGTTCTATTGTCGAAGCAAGACAGGCCAACACTGGGCTCGTACTTTGGGGAATATGAACATCGCTATGATGTAGTGAGTGTGACTGGCCAAGTCACAACCTGGACGATCAGAAGGTCAGAACCAAGCAGATGTATCAAGTCAGATGAAACGGGCGAGTTTCCAGCAGCTTTGCTTTCAACTTCGGGAACTGATGGCGCTTCAAAAGTTATTCCTATCATGCATCAGGGGTTAGATCACAGTGCAGATTCTGTGAGACTTCGGTTGGGTTTGAGTACCGAAGACCGGTGGTATGCCTCTTTATCATTGGCACATATCGGCGGCTTAGCTCTGATTCATAGATCTGCTTGGACAGGATCGGCACTCTTGGTGAAGGAGTGTTTCTCGATTAACAACCTAGTTGATATGATTGATATTTACGGTATCAGTCATACTTCACTAGTTCCAACCATGCTCTATCAGCTTTTGGATTCAAGAGCCGAAAAGCCTATTCCTGCAACACTTAAAGCTTTGCTCATTGGAGGAGCTCCTATGAGCAAAGCTCTTTTGACTAGAGCCTTAGAAGCAGGTTATCCAGTAGCCTCCACTTACGGTATGACGGAAACCTGCTCTCAGGTTGCTACCGCATCAGTTGAGTTGGTGAAACAAAAACCAGGGACAGTAGGTGCTCCTATAGGGAGTGTAGAAGTGAAGATTGCTGAGGATCAGGAGATTTGGGTTCGTGGACCTACTGTCATAGGTAATACGTCCCGCGAGGGGACCTGGTTTGCAACGGGGGACTTAGGAAAATTGGATGAAGAGGGGCATTTGTGGGTGATTGGTCGAGAACGGGATATCATCATTACGGGTGGAGTCAATGTGGATCCTCTGAAAGTAGTGGAAGAGATTCGGAGCACCCCAGGAGTTTACGATGCGGCGGTCATAGGTTTCCCCGATGCAGTCTGGGGGGAAGTGGTCGGTGCTTTAGTGGTCACCCAATCTGGGGAATCCTTGGACAAAGCGATAATCCTAGAGGCCCTGAAGGGTTCCCTTTCTAAATCCGAAGTGCCTCGGCTTTTAAGTTATGCCCCTGAAATCCCTATGAATACAAATGGAAAAATAAACCGTAAGGCGATCCTTGAGATCCTGGACGGCAGCAGGATTTAAGCTGGAGTTGTTAATGCTATATATCAGAGTATACTTTGGTATTGAAGTAGCGTGAATCATGAGTCTACAAGGGTTAGATGAATTTATTAGAAGAGTACCGCTGGCGTGGAATGCTTCAGGATTCTACTCAAGGCGCTGACGAAGCATTAAGAAAAGGGTCGATCAAGGCATACATAGGGTTTGATCCGACTGCATCGAGCCTGCACGTTGGATCTTTGATGCCGATAATGGGATTGGTACACCTTCAAAGGATGGGTCACAGTCCTTTGGTTCTCCTCGGAGGACAGACGGGGTTGGTTGGCGATCCTTCTGGGAAAACTGAAGAAAGACCAGCACTTCCTAAAGACCAAGTTGAAGAGAACCTCAACGGTATAAGGACACAACTTGAACATTTTCTGGATTTCGATTCCCCCGTGAACCCCGCTCGAACTGTGAATAATGCTACTTGGCTAGCTGATCTGCAGATGGTGGATTTTCTTAGGGACGTGGGAAAATATTTCTCCGTAACCTCTCTTTTAAATAAGGAATCCATAAGAAGACGTGTGAAAGATGAGGATACGGGGATTTCGTTTTCCGAGTTCAGCTATGTGCTCTTGCAGGCTTATGATTTTCTAGCTCTGAATGAAAAGTATGGATGTACTTTTCAGATGGGTGGGAGTGATCAGTGGGGCAATATCACTGCGGGCATTCAACTGATTCGTAAGGCGCGAAACAAAAAGGCATATGGGATCACATATCCTTTAGTGACAGGCTCTGAAGGTAACAAATTCGGCAAGACAGAGGCTGGAACGACTTGGCTTGATCCTGAAAGAACCTCTCCATACAAATTTTATCAATTCTGGATGAATGTAGATGATTCTGCTGTCATAAATTATTTGAAACAGTTCACTCTACTAGAAGCGCAGACTATACAAGACCTGGAAAGCGCCCATGATGAAAGACCACATGAGCGGATCCCTCACAGAAAATTGGCTGAAGAAATAACGGGTTTAGTCCATGGACAGGATGGTTTGTCAAAAGCTCGGATTGCAACGAAAGTGCTTTTTGGAGGGGAAATGGAAGGTTTGAAGGCTTCTGAGATCGAGGATGTTTTTTCGGATGTACCGTCGAGTGAGATATCTGAATCCGATTTGTCAGGTGAAGGTTTGAGCCTGCTTGATGTGGTGACCAATGCAGGCCTCGCTCAGTCCCGAAGTGAAGCCCGGAGGGCAATAGAGGGAGGAGGGCTTTACTTGAATAACATACGTGTAACTAATATAGACAGTAGACTTGAAGCTGAAAATGCGGCTGACGGTCGCTTCTTTGTTCTTCGGAAAGGGAAGAAGAACTACCATTTAATCAGATTGCTGTAGTCAAGAAGTTTGATTTTTACAAAGTATTCACAAAGATCAGTCGATTATAGGCCAGATCAAAAACTAAAAGGCGAGTTCTTAGTATGAATGATTCGAAACCACTTGTAGGAGTTGTGATGGGATCCAAGTCGGACTGGAATACAATGAAACATGCTGTTTCAACATTGGGTTCCTTGGGGATTACTTCGGAAGCAAAGGCGATGTCGGCTCATCGTACTCCTGAGCTAGTTGCAGAATACGCTTCCTCTGCCGAAGAAAGAGGGTTGTATGTCATAATAGCCGCCGCTGGAGGAGCAGCACACTTGGCCGGGGTATTCGCTTCTAAAACTATTCTCCCAGTTCTAGGAGTTCCTATGCAAGCTTGGTCTTTGGATGGGCTGGACTCTTTATTGTCCACGGTTCAGATGCCTAGAGGAATTCCAGTAGGGACTCTGGCTATTGGAAAGGCGGGAGCAGTGAATGCAGCTCTGCTCGCTGGCCAGATATTGGGGCTGAAGTTTCCTGAGATTCGTGAGGCGGTAATCAAAGATCGGGAAGTTCGCCGAGAGCAGGTGCTTGCAGATTTAGATCTCAGTGGACTTTAATCAGAGAAGTTTCTAAATGGCGATATCCTTTCAGTCGGACATAGGTGTTCTGAAAAGAGTTATTATGAAGCATCCTGAGGACGCTTTTGTCAGTGAAGAATTCTTAGACTCGGAATGGGGAAAGCTCAACTACGCTGATCGTCCTGACCGACAAGAAGCTGAGAAGGAATTCATAAGATTAACAGGACTTCTCCAGACGTTCGGGATAGAGACTATGACCCTGCCTCAAGCTACAGAGGTGAGTCTTGATTCGATCTATACGCGTGATGCGTCTGTGGTTACAGACGAGGGTGTAATCCTTTGCAACATGGGTAAAGCCGAGCGAAAGGGGGAACCAGAGGCTCAGAATGACTTTTATAAACATTCTGGCGTGTCTGTTTTGGGAAAAATTGTGGATAATGGGACTTTGGAAGGTGGAGATGTAACCTGGCTGGACCCTCATACTTTAGCAGTCGGTCTTGGATATCGGACCAATAGTGAGGGAATACGCCAATTGAAAGCTTTGGTCGGATCAGAAGTGGAGGTGATACCTGTGGCCCTTCCACATTTTCGTGGCCCTAAAGATGTACTTCATTTAATGTCAATCTTGAGTCCTGTAGATAAGGACCTTGCGGTAGTCTATTCGCCATTAATGTCGGTTTCTTTTCGCAAATCATTGATCGCTAGAGGTTTCGATTTGATTGATATTTCAGAAGATGAATATGACTCTATGGCGTCCAATGTCCTTGCTGTTGCGCCAAGGGTTTGTGTCATGGCTGAAGGGAGCCCGAAGACCAAGAAACGGCTAGAAGATTATGGCGTTGAGGTGAAAATATTCTCGGGAACAGAGATATGTCTGAAAGGAACTGGCGGGCCAACTTGCTTGACCAGACCCTTGGAGAGAGAAGTTTAAGGTGGTGGTTCGTAAGAGAGCACTCGTTTACAGTTGGTCAATCGTTCTAAGCTTCCTGGTCTTTTTGCCTACGAGAAGTCTTTACGCTCAGGCAACTGTAATTGAGGGCGGATACCTCTTCGATGGCATAGCAGATGATGTGGTTCCAAATCCTGGTATCTTGATCCAAAATGGGAAATTCTTGGAGGTGGGCTTTCAAAATGGAAACCACCGTTCCTTAGTTGTGGACACTATTAAGTTGACCGAGAATGACTACATAATTCCTGGGATGTTTGACTTGCATGCACACTACGCGATGGATTTATTCGGCGAAGGTAGAGTTGATGAAAGGGTGGGATATCCGATTCTTTTTCTTGCCAATGGTGTAACCTCCACTTTCCCAGGTGGAGAAGTGGATCCGGTAGAGATGAAAGAACTCCGTATGAGCATTGAACAAGGCCGCTCTATAGGTGCTAGAATCTTTAGTGCAGGCCCTTATTTCGGTTCTTGGAGACAGGGCTGGAAGTCTAACGTTACGGAAGAAGCTATCTTCCAAGAAGTTGACTACTGGGTTTCGCAAGGAGTTCGTGCCTTTAAAGCGAAGGGTATAAATGCAGGAAACTTGCAAGCTTTGATTCGGAGGGCACATACTTATGGTGCAACAGTTACTGGGCATCTGGGGTCTGGATATCGCGGCAGCGTGAATCCGCGTGACGCCATTATGATGGGTATTGATAGAGTTGAACACTTTCTAGGTGGAGACGCTTTCACTTCCGACAAGTCAGCCTATGAGTCTTTGGTGGAAATTGATATAGAATCAGAAGATTTTGATTCCATAGTTGACCTTTATTTGCGAAAGAAAGTCTTCTTTGACGCTACTTTGTCTGCTTATGGATATTATGGCAGACGGGATCCTGAGGTATACGATTATTTTGAAAATGAGATCAAATACTTCACTCCATATATGCAGGGTATATTAGAGGCACGTCCTGCTAGAGGGGTCAATGAACAATTTGAAGAAATATATTGGAAAAAGAGGGAGACCATTAAGGCTTTTTATGAAGCGGGAGGCGCCCATCTCATAACTCTAGGCACTGACCATCCAAGTTGGGGTGAGTTCCTTTCTCCTTTTTCTGTACATCGAGAGTTGTTGTCTTTCGTATTATCTGGCATTCCAGAATCTGATGTCATCAAATTTGCCACGATAAATGGAGCAAAGGCCATTCATGCGGGAGATTACCTTGGATCGATTGAATCTGGGAAAATAGCTGACCTAGTGATCCTTAGAGGCAATCCACTGGAAGATATAAGAAATATTAGGAATGCTCATATGGTCATGAAAAATGGTCTGATGTATGATCCGCAGGAGCTGTTACGTTCTGCTGAAGGCAAGATTGGGCCAAATGGGCCGAAGGAAGAAGCAGCTTGGAAACCATCAGGGAATAACCATTAGAGGACATTCGGAAGCTTAAAGTGTGACTGTCCCCGAAGTGAAGCCAGCATTGTCTATCCGTAAAGATCATTCCTAAATTAAGTTACAGGATATAACCTGTTGAGATTGACCCACTTCTGCCTGGAGCTACATGCATGATCTCAAGACGCCATTTTATAGAAACATCTACTGTGGGTGCAGCGAGTTTGGCCCTGGCAGGATGTGAAACGGTTGAGCAATCTACAGAAGATCTTCCTCCATCGATTAATCGATTGGAATCGTGGGCCGACCGGCCGACTCCTATAACCATGGATGAGCGAACAGTACGGGTTGGTAAAGCTAAACAACTGATGCACGAGGAGGGAATTGATGCCCTAGCTCTTTGCGGTGGTACTTCAATGGTATATTTCACTAATATCCGTTGGGGTGGTGGTGAGAGACTCTTCTCGGTCGTGATTCCCATAGAGGGGGAAGCTTTCGTGGTCTGCCCCGCATTCGAGGAGGATCGAGCGAGAGAGCAACTAGCACTCGGCCCACTAGGTGGGTCTCAGATATATACCTGGGAAGAGCATGAGAACCCATATGAGCGAGTAGCTCAAGGATTGATGGATCGTGGCCTCAGAACGGGAAGGATTGGTGCTGAAGAGACTATGCAGTTTCGTTTTAGTAACGGTATTGCACTCGCAGCACCTTCGATTGAAGTGGTTGATGCAACCGCCGTGACTGCAGGTTGTCGTGGGATAAAAGATGCACATGAGATTGAGCTTATGAAATTGGCCAACGAGATAACCCTCACAGCTTATAAAGCGGCTTATCTCGCGATGGAAGAAGGTATGACCCAAGGTGATGTTGGTGATTTGATTAGATTGGCGCATCAGCGTCTTGGCTTTTCTGGCTCAGCCAGTGTACAGACTGGTGAATGGTCAGCATTGCCACATGGTTCCATTACTCCACAGGTGATCCGGGAAGGTACAATTTTACTTATTGATGGAGGGTGTACAGTTGAAGGGTATCGCTCAGATATGAGTCGTACTTTCGTACTTGGTGATCCTTCAGATATCATGCGGGAGCGTTTTAAGATCGAACTCGATGCGCAGACTGCAGCCTTCAATGTAGCGGGTCCGGGCGTGCTACCCGAAGAAGTCGACGCCGCCGCTCGGCACGTTATCGAGGATGCTGGTTACGGGCCAGGATATACTTATTTTACCCATAGAGTTGGTCATGGGATTGGTATGGACGGACATGAGTGGCCCTATCTGGTAAAAGGAAACCACACTCCCCTTGTTGTTGGGAATGTGTTCAGTGACGAGCCTGGAATTTACGTTCCAGGAGAGTTTGGGGTTCGGTTAGAGGATTGTATGTACATTACTGACGGTGGAGCTGACCTATTTACGCCTCAGAGCCCATCTTTGGAAGATCCATTTGGGAACTGGGATCACTAGAGAAGACGCATCAGTAGTCAGTCATTTTTCATTTGTACTACTATGACTTCTATGGGTTCTGTGCCTTCATTGACGTCACCATGAAGTTCTCCAGGAGTGTCGGCTTCCAGCCAATAAGCCTTCCCATCTTCCCAGGTCATGTCGTGAGATTCTCCATCTTGGTTCACTACACTTAAGGTACCCCCTTTGAGAGCAATGATTGTTCGAGGGTTGTCGTGTCGGTGCATACT
>CAWWAX010000041.1:0-12995 GCA_963935005.1 uncultured bacterium
CTTCATGGCCGTCACCAGTCCAATGATCGATCCACGACTTGGTTATTTCTGATACGATTGAATGTCTCGACCATTTCGAGTCCACAATAGGATCAGAAAGATATTTCGTTGGTTCGGAAAGTATGAACGATAAATCCAGGTCTTCACTCCATATTACTTCCGTCTCAATCTCGAGATGTGGAGGAGCTATAGATCCTGGGGGATCAGAGGTCCTATTGCTGCATCCAACTATAAATACAGACGAGAGTCCAACCATTAGAATAGCTCGAGACCTCAACTTCATTCGAAATTACATCCACTCCATAACCTTAGGAATGCGACCCTGTTAAAGGTGGTAGTCAGGTATTCACTATCCAGCAAGTCATTGCACCTCAACATTTTAGTGATAACTATGTCATCCTTTATTGATGGCATCGTATTGAGCAGCACCCACTTTAGCAACTATATAGTCCGATAAACTGACATTTTCGGGCGAGGCTGAGTCTAGGATCAACAGTCGGTCTAGTTCGTGCGTGTCCTATAGTTCAGCGGAGTGCGCATCCTGAACACACGACCCTCGTCGTCGGTCTCAAAGATGACCTCAGTCCCAAGTTCGCCATCGTTGCCAAGGCGACGGAATGTGTCTCCTTCGACATGTGTGAGTTCACTGAGTGACTGGCGTGGATTGTCCGTGGGCAGACTCAAAGTCGCAATGCTACCTTTCCACCGTACCACCACTGTCTCGGAACCGCCGAGGCCACCCGTGTAGGTCCCCATGTAGCGCTTTGGGTCTACCTGAACGCCGTCGTCAGAATTCCCTACACCATCGCTACTGTTCATATCTGCTGTCACCAGATTCTCGTTGTCTTCGGTAGTTGCACTCTTTATGGCATCGGCGACGAGGTTATAGACGCCAGTAGAGTATTTACCCGCGTTGACCATCGCGTTGACCATCGCCACAGTAGCAATCTTGCTGTCATTTTGTAACGAGAGCGTCGTCCGGAAGCCAGGGCAGCTCCCCCCGTGGCCAACGAACGTCTCCCCGTCTCTAGCCGACACCTGGAAACCCAGCCCCCTCATCGTGTTTGAACCTGGCCGTGCAAAGTGTACACGCTGCATCTCTGCAAGTGTGTACGCATGTACTATTTCTTCGGCGTCGCCCCGTAGACGAAATTGCCACATCGCAAACTTCGCTAGGTCGTCAACGCTAGAAGCGTACCCGGCAGCAGCCGAGATACCTTTTGCCTCAAAGAAAGGGACCTCGTTCCGATCACCCTGACGGGTGACGGCTGTATATCCCTTGGCGAGTTGGCCATCGATATGCTCTCTCGGCATCTCCGAATAGGTGTCATCCATGTCAAGCGGCCCTAGGATGTGGCTACGGACATATTGGTCGTAGGGCGTCTCGGACACTTCTTCTACGATGTAGCCAGCCAGCGACAATCCAAGGTTCGAGTACTGATACTCAGTGCGCGATGGATGGAGAGTCTCCTGGTCACTGAGTCGAGCAATGACCTCGTCTTTCGTTGGGAAAGGATATTCTGGTCCACTCCAATATGGATGATCCGACTCCCGAGGCAGACCTGCCGAGTGTGTGAGTATTCCTTCTAAGGTGACAGGTGTCGACTCGTCATACTGCTGCGGGAGGTCGTAAAACGACAGGTGCTTCTGGACGGGATCACGCAAATCAAGGTATCCTGAGTCCCTAAGCTGCATGACCGCTATGCTCGTGAAAAGCTTGGAGATCGAGCAGATCGAATATAACGTGCTCGAAGTCGCTGGCCTGCCAGAATCGATATCAGCCATTCCGACTGCACCACTCCAGACAAGCTCCTGATCGTGTACAATCGCAACAGCGACGGATGGTAATCGTTCGTAGTCCTTCTGTGCGTCCATCCAGATGCGTGCGACCTCCAGAGTCTCGGCAACGTGTGCGTCGTCTGCGACAGATTGGGCATCCGCTGTAAGGGGAGTGAGAACAGCGAGAGCAAATAACAGAGCTTTCTTCATTCGGATGGTCCTCCGCAAAATAGTACACACCACATTCAGTATACGTACTGATCAAGATACTCCACGATACTATAGTGAGCAACTAAAAAAATGGCTTAACTACAAGGAGTTATTGGATGAAAGGCGAGATAGACTACGCGATATTACTGGATGGAAAAAACCTCACAAATGATAGTTGGGGGCATCTCGAGTAACGGTGACATCATGAGGATGCGATTCTCTCAAACCACCCGAAGTCACCCTCACAAAAGCAGCCTTCTCCTGGAGCTCCTTTATAGAAGCAGCTCCGCAATACCCCATTCCACTCTTCAACCCACCTATCAACTGAAAAACAGTATCTGACATAGGTCCCTTATATGGAACTCTGGCTTCGATTCCTTCTGGAACAAACTTCTTTTTTTCCGAATGTGGATCTTGGAAATACCTATCTGCAGAGCCAGCTTCCATCGCAGACAGCGACCCCATCCCTCTCACTGTTTTAAAACGTCGACCTTCTTTTAAAAAACTTTCACCTGGAGATTCATCAGTCCCAGCAAACATTGACCCTATCATTACGGAATCTGCTCCTGCAGCCAGTGCTTTAACCAAATCCCCCGAATATCTAATTCCTCCATCTGCAATCACTGGAACCTGTCCTTTCACTCCATCAACCGCATCTATGATTGCTGTGAATTGTGGCAATCCAACTCCAGTAACAATACGAGTGGTACAGATAGATCCAGGTCCCACTCCCACCTTAATTGCATCCGCTCCCTTATCCAAAAGAGCTTTTGCTCCATCTTTAGTTCCTATGTTACCAGCTATCAGTTCGATTTTAGGAAACCTATGTTTTGTTCTTTCAACAGCCTTAAGCACTGCTTCAGCATGACCGTGCGCAGTATCGATAACCAGAATATCTACCCCCGCTTCTACCAAAACTTCTCCTCGATCCAAATCATTTTCAGATGCTCCAATAGCCGCACCAACCCGCAGGCGCCCATGATCATCTTTACAAGCATTCGGAAATAATCGCCTTTTGTTAATATCTTTGACTGTGATCAGTCCCTGAAGCATGCCACTGCCATCCACTACAGGGAGTTTTTCTATACGATATTTATGCAGGATTTTTTCAGCATCTTCCAATGTAGTCCCTTCAGGTGCTGTCACTAACTCATCAGAAGTCATCACCTGCCGTATCTCTCGGTCCAAATTAGTTTCAAACTGCAGATCTCTATTCGTAATGATACCCAGAAGGAATCCATCCTCTCTGATAATGGGTATGCCCGAAACAGAAAACCGCTTCATTAATTCATGAGCAGCCCGCAAGGATTTCTCTGGAGTGAGAGTAATCGGATCCCTAATCATTCCACTTTCAGAGCGTTTCACTCGATCAACTTCCTCTGCTTGTTTCTCGACCGAAAGGTTTTTGTGAATTACACCTAAGCCACCTTGTCGAGCTGCTGCAATAGCCATGGCAGATTCTGTGACAGTATCCATTCCAGCCGTCAGCAAGGGGACGTTCAACGAAATTCCAGCCGTCAAACAAGAAACGACTGAAGCGTCCTCGGGGTGTACCACAGAATGCCTGGGTACCAGGAGCACGTCATCAAAAGTAAGAGCTTCTTTAATGATTAAAGCCATATTATTTTCGATCTATTGATAAAGACAAACACACGCTCAATCACTCAGTCCACTGGAGTAATGAACAAACAGGCGTTCCATTAATTTCTAGTTTCATATAAAATTTTATTCGAGAATGGCTTTAAGTGTCAACCCTTTCTGAAAAGGATGGTTATACTTTACAATACACTTTCGGCTTCTTTCGGACCAAAAACCCCTATCCCGCCGTTAAAGTAGACTGTAATTTCAGGTGTATAAAAGGATTGATTATAATGAGCTTTCTTCCAAACCGCACAGTGGATATTTCTTCCGAAGGCGAACAAATATATAGCGAGTGGTTAGAATCAATCGATTCTCAACTCGCGGATCCATCTTGTGACCGCTACGAGTTATGCAGAAGGGTTTTAACCGACATACACTACCCCACACTTCAGGACATAGACCAATCAAGCTTAAATAGTTCAGCCAGGCTATTACTGACTAACTTAGATCCACATAACGTGACCTTGGAACCCGAGTACTATTCTGATGTTGACCTCGAACAGTATTACAAAGTAAAACCTCTCATTTGGCTGTGGGAGATGTTCGATCAGAGTCCTCTTTCAGAGAATGTTTATCTGGGCGTCAAGCTCCGAAGCATTTTAGCAAAGAATATTTTTCGTAAATGTGGAAAGAACTTCAAAGCTTTTCACCACGTGAAACTATCCTTCGGTTACAACCTAGAGGTTGGAGACGATGTAGTTATACACAGACACGTACTGCTTGACGACCGAGGTGGAATTAAAATTGGAAATCGAGCTTCAATCTCCGATTTTGCCAACGTTTATAGTCACTCGCACGACATTGTGGATGGACGAAATATTAGTACACCTGTGACCGTGATCGGCGAAGGTGTTCGAGTTACCTACCACGCAACCGTCATGTCCGGAGTACATCTGGCAGAAGAAACCATGCTAGGATCTTTTGGAATAGCCACTCGTGATACCGACCCTCATTCAGTGTATGCTGGCATTCCCGCCAGAAAAATAAAAGACAAACCAATTCCTGATCGAAAGGATGATACTGATTAGTGTCAATCTTTTCTGGACAGATACTGGTCTTGCAAGATTTGTACGACTGAAGGGTCAGCCAAAGTCGTCGTGTCACCTAAAGTTTTACCTTCCGCGATATCCTTCAGTAGTCTTCGCATGATCTTTCCAGATCTAGTCTTAGGAAGATCGGCGGTAAGGACAATCGAATCGGGGCGAGCAATAGCACCTATTTTTTGGGCCACATGATTGCGCAACTCCATCACCAAATCGTCATCGGCCTGCCAGTTTTCTTTCAATATTACAAACGCTGCAATAGCTTGGCCCTTTACTTCGTGAAATTTTCCAACTACTGCAGCCTCTGCCACCGCTGGATGATCCACAAGAGCACTCTCTACCTCCATAGTTCCTATTCTGTGCCCTGCGGTATTCAGAACATCGTCGACTCTACCCAGTATACTCAGGAAACCATCCTCATCAATCTTTGCTCCGTCCCCAGGAAAGTAGATGCCATCCCACTTTGACCAATAGGTATCTTCATACCTTTCATCGTCGCCATAGATTGTTCGGAGCATCGCAGGCCATGGTTCTGTGATGGCCAAAAACCCCGCATTTACTGACTCTCCTTCGTTATTGAGCAGAGCCGTACAAACTCCTGGAAATGCTTCCCCAGCACTCCCAGGCCGTGTTTCTGTAACGGCTGGCAACGAAGTGATCATAATCGCTCCAGTTTCCGTCTGCCACCAAGTGTCCACTATTGGACAACGCTCCTTGCCTATGACTCTATGGTACCAAATCCAAGCCTCCGGATTGATGGGTTCTCCAACCGTACCTAAAAGCCTCAAGGAGGATAAGTCGTACTTTCTTATCCAATCTTCTCCCCACTTCATAAAAGCCCTGATTGCTGTAGGTGCCGTATAAAAAATACTGACTCTATATTTTTGACAAATCTCCCAGAATCGGCCCTTGTCTGGCCAGTCTGGAGCACCCTCATACATCAGTACAGTAGCCCCATTTGCCAACGGTCCATAAACAATGTAGCTGTGGCCCGTAATCCAACCTACGTCAGCGGTACACCAATAAATATCATCTTCTTGTAGATCAAAGACACACTTTGTTGTAGCCGTAACCTGCGTGAGGTATCCTCCCGTAGTGTGCACAATCCCTTTCGGCTTACCCGTAGTGCCCGATGTATAAAGCACGAACAAAAGATCTTCTGCATCCATTATTTCAGGCATACAATCAGGTTGAGCTTCGCCAATCAATTCGTGATACCAGTGGTCCCTTCCAACTTCCATCTCTGCCAAAAACTTTTCTGTCGGCTCGCCTAATCGAGCTACGACAATAACGTTCTTTACTGTTGTACAAGACTCCAAGGCCTTGTCTGCATTAATTTTTAAAGGGACTACTCCACCACGCCTATAACCGCCATCTGCAGTGATTAAACAGACAGCTTCTAAATCATTGATTCTGTCTGCCAATGACTGTGGACTGAATCCTCCAAACACCACCGAATGTGGAGCGCCTATTCGAGCACAAGCGAGCATTGCTATAGTAGCCTCAGGGATCATTGGAAGATAAATAGCAACTCTGTCTCCCTTTTTAACGCCGAGTGACTTCAAGGAATTTGCGAGCTTGCACACCTCTGTATACAGATTTTGATACGTGTAGGATCGAGTGTCTCCATTTTCACCTTCCCAAATCAAAGCCACCTTATCACTTCGACCATTCTGGAGGTGTCTGTCTAAACAATTTTCCGAAACGTTTAATTTTCCGCCCAAAAACCATTTTGCATATGGAGGTATCCATTCAAGGACAGTATGCCATCTTTCATGCCATTTAAGATCTTCAGCCCAAGACTCCCAAAACGTCAACCGGTCTTCATTAGCCCTATCATAGAGACCTCGATCACTAACGACAGCATTACTCTTAAACGTTTCGGAGGCCTCAAACCGACGGTTCTCCTCTAAAAGAGCATCTAGATCATTTTCCTTTTCGTTCATTCCAATCGTCTCCAAAGATTCTTGTATTCCGAAGAGAAACATTTTAGGCATTACAGCTGGGACTCAGCAAGGCCAAACTGGATCTCTAGTGACAATCAACTTTTTTCCTTAGGTTACTAATCGAAGCTCAATCAAGACCTCAGGCTCGGTTAACCTATACTCTTAGACTCGAACTGTAGGCTGAACTATAAATTCGAATTTGGATATCATGATTTAAGTAAAAGGCTTAGAACCGTTATGGACAACGTCAAGAATACTAGTTTTCGAAACGTTTTGGCTGAACATGGGCAGCGTTATACACGTCAAAGAGATGTTATATTCAGTATAGTTTCCAAAACATCTGCTCACCCCACTGCCGAAGAAATATTCTTAGAAGCTCGCACTCTCCTGCCTTCTATCTCTTTGGCTACCATATACAAGAACCTCGACGCCTTAATAGCCTGTGGACTGGCAAAAAAAGTCAACCATATTGATGGTTCTAATAGATATTGCTGTCGTGCTGATCCTCACCACCACGCAACTTGCCTAAGTTGCGGGACTGTCACGGACATCCCCGGAACACTTGGTGACACAGAGCTCTCTAGAGTAAGGAATGAAGCTGGAGAATTCGAGATAGTAGGTTACGAGTTAGAGTTGAACGGCTACTGTCCTAAATGTAAACTGCGCTCTACTAGCTAGAGCCCCGTGTCATTTCAATCATGAAATATTTCTCCACAAAGGCTGCCACTGTAGTGTGTTTATCTATTGTGACGTTGCCAATGTTCAGAGCACCTCTCGCTTCCACTATCGATCGGGAGAGAAGTCACAGCTATTTCTCTAATGACCTGAGGGAGGCACCTGTTTCTGAGACTGATCCAAGTATTGTACAACTCAACGATCAGATTTCTAAGTTGGTAATGTCTGGGGTCGAAAGATCTGAAGACTGGGGGGCACTTGTCGTATCCCTCGAACATGGGGACACCCTTTTCTCTTATTCTAAAGACAAAACACTGTCGCCAGCTTCAAATATGAAACTTTTTACGACAGCTGCTGCATTGCATTTTCTAGGATCTAAATTCAGATACCAGACATTCCTTTACTACGATGGACCAATCCAAAACGGTCATTTACAAGGAGACCTAATACTCTACGGAACTGGAGACCCAGGAATCTCAGAACGCTTTTTAGAATCTAAAACTCTTATGTACGAAAATTTTCTCCTGAGCTTGGAACAAGCTGGAGTCAAAGTGATCGATGGTGACATCATAGGTGATGGCACTTATTTTTCAGGACCTGAGATAGCACCTGAGTGGAATCCTAAGGACCTAAACGATTGGTTTGCAGCCCCAATATCGGCCCTGTCCTTAGACGAAAACATGATCACATTGAGAATTCTTCCCAGTCTGACAATCGGTGCTCCTCCCAGGATTCATTTAGATCATGAAAATTTTCCCTTAGCGATTTATAACACCGCAAGAACAGTATCGGGGAGACCAACTGCTCCCTTATGGCTCGACAGAAAGACACCTGATTCCGAGATCCATATTTATGGACAGATCGAAAATGGCAATGCTGGAGTTTGGAGACGTCTGACTGTAGCAGATCCAGAACTATTAGCAGCCTCAGAACTCAAGCAGATACTGCTATCTAATGGAGTGGAAGTACAAGGTAGGCCAAAATCAGTCAGTGATAGAGACTTTTCCAGAATTAACAAAAACACATACCAGGATTCAATTGGCAACTTCGTCCAACCCCCACGACTACTAGACAGACACACTTCCCCAGAGATAATGGAATACCTAAAGGTACTTAACCACGAAAGTCATAACCTAATTGCCGAAATGTTGTTAAAAACAATAGGAAAACTCACGGGAGAGACCGGATCTTTTGAAGGAGGAGCGAGAACGATCCGTAAATTTTTGGAAGAAGAAGTTGGAATCCAGCAGAAGGATTTTAAAATCAGCGACGGTTCTGGTCTTTCGCCTAGTAATGAAGCCACCCCTACGGCTTTTATCCAACTGCTGACTTACATAGCGGAAGCTGGACAGTGGAAAACTTTCCTCTCGACACTCCCAGAAGCTGGTCAATCTCTGAGGCGAATGTACCGGACCCCAGCAATAAGGAACTTGAAAGCTAAAACAGGAACGATAGAAGGAGTCTCAGCACTCACTGGGGTTGTCAAAACCAGAGATGGAGAGGAATTACTTTTCAGTCTCATTTCTAATGAATTACGTTCTACACGCACTTCCAAGCGCATTGAGGACCTGATTGGTGCTCAACTAGCTGGTTTTCGGAGGACACCTGAGATTAATTAGAACTTCAGCTTCGCCCTTTGGCTGACCTTAGACGTCGTCTCAGTTCAACGTCAGACATCGTCTCCAGCGTTCTTCTGGCAACTTCTTCTCCATTCCAACGTATGTCTAGAAGGGCGTGACCTTCCTCATTGGGTCTATTTTCCTCATGGAGATACATGTAATAACGACCTTTGTAATCTCTGGTAGACTCTTTCCTGGCTGTCGCAATCCAAGGTTTACCACTTTGATCCAGAAATTTCCTCATGAAAATTCCATCTTATCTAACTCGTCATCTGAGGTTAATACGCTTCGGAAAGAGTTGTCATTAAGAACCAACTTTAAAGCTAAAGCATTGCCAACATAATGTTAAATCAACGGAAATTTGGCAATCCATAGACATAACCACGAAAAAACATATTTATAGCTGGAGAGTGGTAAAATAACTTATCTTAGTTTCATCAAACATTTACCGTAGACTTTGAAGAAGAATCGAATAGGTTTGTACGGCATGGGACCGAACTAAAACATCGGCCATTTCGTTTCGGAATACAGAGATTTCTTTAGAATACCCTTAATCTAAGAGTCCCCATTTGGCTAAGAAAACTTCCGATGTTTTGAGAAGGAATGCCTCGTCTAAAATTCCATGGAATGACTTGGCTTTAGTCGGAGTATGTTTGATTTGGGGTATCAATTTTTCTGTTATAAAACTTTCTCTAGTCTATTTTGATCCACTCGCCTTTAATGCCGTTAGATTTCCAATGGCCGCCCTTGTCTTAATCGGAATGCTGAAGGTCAACGGGCCAATCCCTATGCCAAGGCGCGAACACTACTTGAGCATAGTTCTTCTAGGCATTCTGGGTAACGTGGTCTACCAACTTCTTTTCATTTATGGAATCGACAAAACTCTTGCAGGAAACTCATCGCTCATTCTTGCCACAGTTCCCGTCTGGACATTGTTACTAGCTACAACATTAAATAAGGAACAGCATGGTATAGGAGTTTGGTCTGGGATCATTATAACTCTCGTTGGCATCTTTTTTGTAGTCTCTGGAAGTGGGACAAATTTATCCTTAGATGGCAACCTACCAGTAGGAGACCTGTTGGTTCTGCTTTCTGCTATAACTTGGGCACTATATACCGTCGGCTCACAGAATCTTACTCGTGAATACGGAGCCCTACCAGTAACCGCCTGGACCCTCTGCATAGCTACCCCCGGCTTGGTCTTGGCTGGATCAAAATCGCTCTGGTCTATGGATCTAGGAAAGGTCCCCTTGCTTTCTTGGATCGGGGTTGCCTATGCTGGGATCATGGCGCTGGCAATCGCCTATTATTTTTGGAACTATAGCCTGGAAAAAATCGGCGCACCTCGCACAGCAGCTTTTTCAAATCTAGTCCCAGTTGTCGCCCTCAGTACAGCCCTGATATTACTGAAAGAAATCCCCTCCACATCTCAACTGATAGGAACTGGAATCATTCTTATCGGACTTTGGATCACGAGAAGAGGCAAATCAGGTTCTACTATGAGTTCAGTCGCCAATCAAAAACTATCTTAAGCAAAAGAAAGCTAAATCAGAGTACTATTTACTTCTCAGATGATATTTTTTCGAATGAGATCAGTTCAAGAATAGGAACTTCTGTTAATTTCTCAGAAGCAGTCCTCAGGCGCCCCACAACGCGGAAGTGGTCTAGAGGGTTCAAAAAAGACACTTCTTCTATTAGGTCTGGTGAAACAGTCACATAGATAAAACTGTCCTCGCTTTCCACCAGTCGTGTAACAAGAAATTTTTCATTCTGATAAAAATCTGAACGAATTTCATCGGCCTCTTCCATAGAGATGAACTGAAGGTTCCATTGCAAAAACCTTCCTTCTAACTCTTCCGGTCTCTGACCTAGCTCCCCCATCTCCACATCTACTATTACAGGCAACTCCATTAAGTCTTGTGAAAACTCTGGGGCCCAAATCCATCCATTGACAGTCACTTTAGCCCAGTTCCCTTCTCTGGCAAGAACTCCGAGTGTCGCACGTGGAAGAGCTCTAAACAAAGTGTCCCCATTCGGACCGTCTAGAATTGGAAGACTTCCTTCACCTAAAGTCAACCACTCTATCGTACCTCCACCTGTCCCCAAATCACTGCGTTCAACCTCAATGTCGTCATTCGTCATGTCCACCGACTGAGCCCAAATCCATACTTTTCTTTCAACTCGGACCCACCCACCATTCCTCTCGACAGACTCCAGAAGAGTGCCATTTTCAAGTCGTCCAATAATTGTCCCTTGTGGCCTATCTCGGATATTTTCACCCTCTAGGGCTGATACCACTAGCTCGAAATCTCCTCTATCCGCCAACTGAAGGGAAGCCTCCCAAACCCATCCTTCCAAATTGAACTGCATCCAACTGTCCCTCGCAGTGAGAAGCTTTAGTCCTAGACCTTTGTTAATACGTCCGAGCAATGCTCCGTTCTCACTAGCTCTTATGTTTTCGTCCAATTGCACAATTCCAGCTTGACCAGCCAGCCCTTGTCCAAAGACAAAAGAACATCCGAGTGAAAGAACCATTGCACTTCTGTAAACCCTACTTGCCTTTCCGATCATATCGTAAACACGCTTTCCAAAGACACGTTTCACAATCCACCATTGAAATATAGACTACGACAAGCGGACAGACAAAAGGTCATTGTATTAAACTACAGTTGCGCAAAAGTCACTTGCCATAGCACTATGAGTGAACCCACAAAAAGAAAATCCTAAGCTGGAACAAACCCATGTCATCTATGAGAAACATTCTCCTACTTCTATTAGTCTCACTGCCTATCAGTTGCCAAAAAGTCACAACTGGTGAGGAAACAACTGTGGCATCCTACCAACCTTTGCCAACCTTGCGAGAGCAAGCAGTGGAACAACAAGAATGGTTGCAAATAAGACTTGACAGAGTCCTTCCCAAGTTGATGCAGGAATACAACACTGACATGTGGATCCTTTCGATGCGTGAATACGCCGAGGACCCAGTCTTTTGGTCTATTACTGCCCCGACAACCTTTGCTGCTCGCCGTCGATCGATTTATGTGTTCACAAAAAGAGATGATGGAACAGTAGAAAAATTAGCATTGGGTGGAACAAGTCAAGGAGGAGTATTCCAAGCTTTCCGGTCAAATCGTCCTGCCCCTACTCAACCAACAGCTGAACTGGTGGGCGACGAGCAGTGGAACTTGCTAAGAGAGCTCCTCGAAGATAGAGATCCAAACACTATAATCCTAAACATTGATCCAGTCTGGGCATTCTCGGACGGCCTACATTCAGGTGAATCCGAAGTTTTAATGGCCGCAATCGGAGAAAAATACCGAAGTCGTGTCAAGCGTGAACCTAGACTCGCGATGAACTACATCTCACTCAGAATTCCCGAAATGTTACCTCGATACCGTAAGATGCAAGAAACCGTACATGCAATAATTTCCGAAGCTTTTTCTAATACCGTTATTACTCCAGGAACTACCACCACCGATGACGTAAGATGGTGGATGCGTCAGAAATTACAAGAACTCGGTTACACTACCTGGTTCCAAACTAATGTCGATGTACAACGTCGAGGAGGACTGGATGATACGGAGGAATCAGTAATCATTCAATTTGGAGATTTACTTTGGACCGATTTTGGTGTTGTAGCAATGAATCTACATACGGACACTCAACACCTAGGTTACGTAATGCCACGAGGAGAAACCGAAGTTCCAATGGGCCTCAAGCAATGTCTATCGAACTCGAACAGGTTACAAGACATCCTGCTCGAGCACATGGAACCTGGTTTGACGGGAAACCAAGTGCTTCGTGCTACGCTGGAACAGATGCACTCTGAAGATATTAATGGAACGGTTTATACCCATCCAATCGGAGATCATGGACATGGCGCTGGGCCTCTGATCGGACGTTGGGATTCCCAAGAAGGAGTCCCTATTCGAGGTGAAGCCATCATGCTTCCTAATGTTTGGCATTCCATCGAATTACAGGCAACTACAGAAGTCCCAGAATGGGGAGGGCAACAGGTGTCCTGTCGACAAGAAGAAGAAGCTTATCTGGATGAAAACGGTGTTCGCCAATGGGTATATGAA
>CAWWAX010000042.1:0-12318 GCA_963935005.1 uncultured bacterium
GTTGTCGTCACTGTTTTTAATTTTGTGGATATAATGACACATGGTCGGAGTGATTCTACTATTTTGATGGAAGTTGCGAAGGACGAAGCTGCTCTTAGAAATTTAACACGTTCTTGGTTTGAAAGATCGACTGCTTTTTCGGTTATGAAAGACGCCGCCGCCGCAGGCCATCGTGTTTTACTCACTAGTGATCATGGATCTATACTGTGCAGAAGACCGACGGTGGTATATGCGAAGAAGGACGCGTCGAGTAGCTTGAGGTATAAAATCGGTAAAGATCTTAGGTTGGAAAATCCAGAAACTGCATTCTTAACTAAAGCAGAAGAAGATTTAAGGTTACCATCTGCTTCATTCGGTACTTCATATGCCCTTGCTCTAGATGACCATTATTTTGTCTATCAAAATCGTCTCAGAGAGTACCAACGTCGTTACCGCAACTCTTTTTTGCATGGCGGCATATCTCCAGAAGAAATGATTGTCCCTGTGGTTGAATTAAAACCTCGATCGGAGTAGGTGGTGTAAGGACTTGGTAGCGCAAGTTAGGAATAGGCATTTCTTTGTTCCCTTCTTTAAATGTGGAATAGTCTGATTCTTTTCCATATTGTTGAATTGGAATTGTTGAACCTTTTCTCTTCTAAATGATTTGTTTCGTTGAATGTTTTTAATCCATAATGCAAAATACTAAGTGAAGGATACAAGCGAGTTTCTCGTTTTCAGTATTATTAAATTCTTTGCCAGGGCACTTCCAGCGAATGGGGTGGTGTCTCTAGGTAATTGTATAGGGTATTTGTGCGCCGTACTGTTTAAGTTCCGAAAAATGGAAGTGGAACGCCATCTAACAATTGCATTTCCAGACAAGGAATCGGACTGGAAAAACAAAGTTTCTTTGAGAAGCTATAAACATTTAGCTAGAGAAGCTTTGGTGGTTTTGCGGTCCCCAAAGTTGGATGAAAATTACTTACGTAAGAACGTAGAAATAGAGGGCCTAGAAGTACTAGAGGAATCTTTGCGACAGGGATCGGGAGTCATGATTGTTTCTGGTCATTTGGGAAATTGGGAAATTGGAGCAGCAGCTCTAGCAGCCAGGGGGGTGCCTGTGGATGTGGTGGTCCAGAACCAGAGAAACCCCTTCATTGATGAGTCTTTGTTGGACTTACGAAGAAAGATGGGAATTGGTGTGATTACATCGAAAAAGGGTCCCTACGCTGTTTTAAAAAGTTTGAGAAATGGGAGAGTGACGGCTTGGCTGGGAGATCAGAGTCCAGGAAAGAGCTCTGTAGTAGTCGACTTTTTGGGAGTTCCTTCAAGGACACCGAAAGGGTGTGCACTTTTGGCGCTAAGATCTGGAGCACCCCTTTTTTTTGCTTCGTCAATAGTTATCTCGAATTCCGAGGTAAAGTATAGACTTGCACTACAAAATATCCCAGTTCCAAGAAATCAAAATGTGGAAGAAGTCGTGGAGCGACTGACCCAAGCTCATGCTAAGCTTCTGGAATTAGCGATTCGCAGAAATCCAGATCAATACCTGTGGCACCATAGAAGATGGAAAAATCTAGATCAGTGACTTCGTAAAGGAGTTGATTATTGTTAGATTTTTCTGTTAGGTGGTTCTCGAAATCTCATAACTGGATTGATAAATTGATCTACATTTGTATACCAGCACATAATGAAGAGCAGACTATCGGCTTGTTGCTTTGGAAGGTAAGGAGTTTGATGTCGGAGTTTAGTCGTGATTATGAGATCTTGGTATTTGATGATAACTCTACTGATCGAACAGCTGCGGTTTTAGAGAAATATCGCTCTATATTGCCATTGAGGGTGCTCAGAAAAGATGAGGCTGTAGGTAAATCAGTAGCACTTGAACTATTGTTGAGAGAGGCCGTCGCTTCCACAAAATATCCGAAGAGGGATTCAGCGATCACTTTACAGGCGGATTTCAGTGAAAGTCCAGAAGCGATCGTTGCTTTAGTTCGGGCACTTGAAGGTGGTTCTGATATAGTAGTTGGTAACCCTTCAACACCAAATGTGAAGCCATTGTTTTTGAGCAAAGCCTCTCGTTTTCTGGCAAAAATCCTTCTTGGGAAAGCTTATAATGAAGCGCCTGTGTCTGATCCCTTTTCTGGCCTGAGGGCTTATAGGTTGATAGTGCTAAAGAAAGCCTTCAATGCTTCCAAGAAAAGGCCATTAGTAAACTCCAAGGGTTGGTTGGCTAATTTAGAGGTTCTTGGAGCATTGGTGCCTTATGCCCGTAAGATTTCGGAGATGTCTGTTGAACCTAGCTATAGATCTATGTCTCGCCCTATTGAATTTAGCCCAATTGGAACTTTCAGGGGTATTCTAAGGGTAAGACAAGAGATCGTTTGGGAAAACTAAAGAGGAGAGAATTTGCTGTCCATCCGAGTTCTGATGGTGATAGGATTTTTTGGCACCTCTGGTCTGTCAGCTCAGGTCGGCACGGGTTGTGTGGTTGAGGAGACATGTCCAGAAGGCCAGACTCCCTCTCTATACATGGTTGATCCTTTAGCGGCGGTCGTTCCATTTGGTCCCGGAGAGAAGCTCACCTACAAAGTTAAGATAGGCGTTCTGAATTCTGGTACTGCGCATATGGAAATTTTAGGCATCGATTCCATAAGGGAAGAACCTAGTTACCATTTAGAGATGTCCCTTCGTGGAAGCTTGTTGTTTGGTGCAGTCCAGGTCAATGACCATTACCAATCATGGCTGGGAACTCGATCCGTTTCTAGCCATAGGTACATCAGTGATGTCAATCAACTTACCTATAGTCGCTACCGTAAGTTCGAATTCTATCCAGAAGAGATGTCTTGGGAAGAGACTGAGAGCGGGGAAACTGGAAGGTTGGCCTCTGCTTTGCCTTTGGACGATATTTCCTTCCTATATTTTGTAAGAACTCTTCCCCTGGAGGTTGGTCAAACCTATACACTGCCTCGATACTTTAAGAGAGAAGGCAACCCCGTAGTCATCAAGGTGGAGGGAAGAAAAGTTGTAGAAGTACCGGCCGGAACATTTAATACTATTGTGGTCCGACCCACCGTAAAGACTCGTGGTCTTTTTAGTGAGGGGGGAGAAGCGGAGCTCTATTTGACGGACGATAAGGCTAGGCACCTTGTGTATCTGCGTTCTAAGATTCCAGTTGTGGGTTCGGTGACTTTACATCTAGAAAGCATCTCGGAGGGCGAACAGATTCATAGCGGTGATCGGCCCGCAAAAAAGAACTAGTTTGAAAGTTTTATCGCGGTGATTGTCGATATTTCTTTAGATACTGTGCGATTGAAAGTCGTTTGGTTGTTATTACCAGTCTTGTTGTACTTGTCTACGCCTTCCTTTCCTTCTCTTTTCTGTGGAATTGGTTTCGGATTGGTGGGCTTGGGTGTCAGGTGCTGGGCAGCTGGTTTTATTAATAAATTCAGTGAACTTGCGACACTTGGACCTTATGCGCATACTCGCAATCCGCTCTACTTGGGGAGTTTCCTGATAGGTCTAAGCTTCACTGTTGCTTCTGGTCAGGTGTCAGTGTTTCTAGTTTGCTTGGCTTTTTTCTGGCTTGTTTATATACCTAAAGCTCATCGTGAAGCTTTTGAATTAGAGAGGAAATTCGGAGACCGGTATCGTACATATGCGAAGTCTGTACCTTTGGTGATTCCCCGGCTTTCCGCCTATCAGTCACTATTTGTGGAAAGATCACCTGAGCGGTTTTCATTAGATCGCTACTTCGCCAATAGAGAATGGGAGGCTTTTTTGGGAACTTCCTTGGTTTTCACTCTTCTTTTTCTAAAAATTCTTTCATAACTTTGCGAAAATTTTAGGTCACTACTCTTTTGATTCGACAAGATAAAGAGATGGACCTTCAAGTGACCGCCCCTTCACTTGGATATGAAATTTGTAGACCCCCTTCTCTGGGAAAATCACCTCTTTGAGGGGTAAGATGAGCCTTGTTCGTGGTGGAGGCTGTAGGGGATCTCCATGGGCTACGTCGGTATGACCTTGGACTGTCATCGAAGGTTTTTCCCCTGGGCCAATTAGATCCACTTGAAAATCGTAACGTCCTGCGTCCTTGTGGCCCCATTGAATCACCATGACTAAAACCATATTGTGTTTGGCTGGAAATCCCGGGGCAGAAAGGTCATTGAAAATTCCATTGATATCCAGTTTTCCATGCTCTATCTCTCTGGCTTCATCACACACAACAGCAATTTGAAGGTACATCTGTTTTTCTCCGAAGTTTTAAGGCTTACCCCACCCACCTCCCCCAGGGGAGCGGATGCTTATTATATCGTTAGTGTAGACTGGGAAGCTTGTTTTCGCTGGTAAGGTTTGTTCTCGTTTATCTCGAATGAGGATATTTTCTCCAGGTCGACCATCTGATCCTCCTTGGATTCCTAGAGGTCCGCGACTGCGTCTTTCTGTGAGAAGTGTTACCTCTGCTTCTCCCAGCACTTTTATGTCTCTTCGGAGTCCATCTCCTCCATTAAATAGTCCACTTCCCCCACTTCCCCGAACAATTGAGTAATGGACAACCTGGAAAGGGTAGGCATGTTCTAGCGCTTCTATTGGAGTGTTCAGTGAGTTTGACATATGGGTATGAACACCTGAGAGACCATGTCCATTAGGTCCTGCTCCCATTCCACCTCCTGCAGTTTCATAGTAAGCAAAGGGTTTATCAATTCTAGGGTCTTTCCCACCAATAGTCAGGTTGTTCATAGTTCCCTGGGAAAGGGCTGGAATTAAATCAGGAAGAGCTTTTCCAAACGCTTGTAGTAACACGTCAGTGATACGTTGGCTGGTTTCTACATTTCCAGCTGCTACGCTAGCTGGCGATCTTGCATTGACGATAGAATTTTCTGGAAGAATGAGGCTAATGGACGACATAGACCCTCCTCCAGCTGGAAGAGATTCCCCTAGGATACTTTCAATGACACAACGGACTACATATCTGGTGGCCGATGAGGTAATAGCTTCTACTGCGTTAATTCCGCCAGTCACCTGGTGACTGCTACCGCTGAAGTCGACATTAAGCCCCTTCGCATGTCGGGTTATTTTTACACAAATTGGTACATCGGTATTTCCGAAACCATCGTCGTCCATCAAATCTTGGGCTTCGAAATTACCAGACGGCATTTTCTGCAAACCAAGTGCCACCAATCGGTCTGCATATTCGATGAGACAGTCCATGAAGTAGAGGGTGTTGTCAGCCCCGTGTTTCGAGACAATCTCCAGTAGCCGCTTAGTGCCAGTGTGTAGGGCGGCTAGTTGAGCGTCAAGATCTCCCTTTCTTTCAATTGGAGTACGTACATTTGCTAAAATAAGAGAGCAAATCTCTTCATCGAGTTTTCCCGATCGATATAGTCTTATTGGTGGAATTGTTATTCCTTCCTGATAGATTTCACGCGCTAATGGCATGGATCCTGGAGTCATTCCTCCTACATCAGAGTGATGGGCTCGGGATGCTACGTAGCCCAATGGTCTACATCCGTTTGCCTCAAAAACAGGGGATATCATTGTGATATCTGGCAAATGGGTTCCACCTCTGTATGGGTCGTTGAGGCATACAACATCACCTTCTGCAAGCGGTCCCAGTTCATCGAGGGCTGTTTTGACGCTCAACGGCATTGCACCTAAGTGGACCGGCATGTGGTCACCGAGAGCTACTGCTACTCCACTAGGGTTAAATAGGGCGCAGGAATAATCTCTACGCTCTTTGATATTTGGCGAAAATGCAGCTCGTTTCAATGAAGCCCCCATTTCTTCAGTGAGTGCTGTGAACAATTGCCGAAAGATTTCAAGTTTTAACGCCTGGGGGTTTTTTCGTTCTGTCATAAACGCTCCTGATGAAAGCTATTAAGTGGATAGAGCTAGTTGCAGCGCCTAGTGTTACCAATTGTCAATCCACGAGTCCTCGGGATCAGTCTGGCTCAATTTGTTTACTGTATTCAAAATATCGGTTCGTTGTTCGGGAGTCTACGGAAGGGGGTGCTGACTCTAGTATGCTTAGCTCTAGTTGCATGAGTGACAGGGTCACGACTTTGCATCATTTCAGATTCACTGCTGGCGTGTATCCACTCCATTCAGTATGTTGTCGGCCCTTGCCCCTAAGTGGGACCAGAGTGGTCTAATCTTTAAGGTATGATAAGCGAATGAATTTGTCAGAATTTGTCACGCATGACCGAATGGAAGCCCTTCATGGTTAATATATCAGGAGGAGATGAGGGTGTTGATGAAGGGATACTAAAACTATCTCCTTCTCAAACGAGACGTCTATTAGCTTTTTATTACGAGGACGCTAGGCTACCATCGCCAGCGGGAGGTTTCTTTCAGATATTGCGGGTGAAATCTGAAAGAAATGGGTCAGGAGTAGTCCTCCTAGAATGTGGATCGTCATCGTTACGTTATCTATTGAAAGTTCCAAGGGCAAAGCCTGCAGAAAAAAAAGATATTCAAGCAAAAATCAAGAAAGGCGAAGAATTGCAGTGTCCCAGACATGCAGTGCAAATGCTGAATAGGGTGGGGAAGAATTATGTCTGTCGCAGATGTGGAGTTGCCTACGGTTTATCGAAATAAGGTCCCAGGCCGAGTAAGCTGGAACGGCATGTTGGAAAGTTGGCTACTAAGCCAAAAGAATCTTGCATATTTCTGCACCTTAGGAACGCTATTTTTGTCCGCATGTGGGGTGGACGGTTGGTCTTCAGGCAGAAATGTTTTGCAGTGCCCTGAAGAAATAAAGAGGTCTGGAATACAATCTCACAGGGTAATCAGATTGGGTGGGGGACGGGACCAAGAACACCTACTTCCTTCGCAAGTTGAAATAAATGAAGGTGAATCTATCAAATTCATCTCCTTGGATCATAGGTTGCATAGCCTGTTATTTTTGTCCGATTCATTGTCTCCAGAAATGGCCAGATTTTTATCCGAAACTAGGCAGTTCCTTCCCGCACCGTTGATGAATCAAGGGGATTGTTTGGAACTAAATTTCAATGACGCTCCGCCGGGTAGGTATGTTTTCGTCAGCAGGGGTCACGGAGACCCAGTTTACGGAAGAATCGTAGTGCAAAAGAACTAGTGTCCCCAGGAGCTACCACGCTGTTGATCTCAACTCGGTGAGCAAAATAGATTAGTCAGCGATTTGTAATACTTTTAAAAAGGAAGGCTGGACCCAGTCTAAATGTGAGCCGGGGTCCTACGTTGGCGCCGTCTTTCCCGACGGATAGCCGCCTCTCGCTTCCTTTTTCTCTGAGCACTAGGCTTTTCGTAAAATCGACGCTTACGTAATTCGGAATAAAGTCCCGATCTTTGGATCTTACGTTTAAATCTTCGAAGAGCGCGTTCGAGGCTCTCGTTGTCTTGAACAGTTACTTGCAAAGTACTACCACTCCTTAACATCTGTTTGAATATAGGAAAGACAAAGTTAGTAGTGAAAGGTCGATCAGGGAAGTGTTTGTTTATTGGAGAGCGTTTGGGTGTACTGCATGTACTCGTCACGATTAGATAGGAAATCTTCCTTCCAAGTCGCATAGGTTGGGATTGGAAGCCGGCACTCTATGTATTCCAGGACGATCAAGGAAAGCTGAAATTGATCATCTGACTTAAAATCAATTGTTTGTCCTTCGAGGATGTGATCTACAGCACATTCAAAGGTCTTGTGCGTTACAAGCATAATGAAGTGGGAGATCTGGTCTATCTTGTATGAGGAATATAGAGATTGGAGCTGAAATGGATCTGGTTCGGCTGCGCTTCTAAGGTATTCGCTTGCGGTGTTACTGATGCCTGTAGATCGCTTTTTGAGACTGGCTTCAAACCATTTTTTTAACTTGTAAGTCCTGTCTTCTTTGACTTGTTGCTTGTGTACTGCGGACGCCAGGAGGGATCGAAGTAAGGGTCGTCCTAGGCTCCTAGCTTTAACATCTATTTCAGGCTCCGAATTTTCAATAAAAATATTGGCTGTTTCCACTATGCCATTGTCTCCAAAAGTCAATTTCTTTCTTGGGCGGAATTTGATTCTCCCATACCAATGCTGGTCTTTCCCCATGAAACTTACTAGGAAGCAGGACCAGGTTTCATTGTCCCACTCTAGAAATCCAAGAGAGCGTTCACGCCTGTGATAAATCAATTTGTGGTCGGGGTTTGGGCCCACTATTGGCCAATGTTTTTTAGGCTGATGTTCTTAGGATATGAAGATGTATGAAGGCCAGAGCCTGTGCAAGCATAATTTTGCAAGGGAATTAAGGATTCGTGATGGATTTTTGTATCCCTTGCCTTTTAGTCTATGGATTTGTTATCGTCTTGGTCCAGAATTTTATAGAGATCATCTGATTGCAGTGTGCAGCAGACGAAACCCGGCTCTCAGCAAAGTCGGGTTTTTTGTCCAACATCGGAGGATGGCATGGAAACAAGTGTTATCTCGCTTAATTCGCGGTCTAGACCAGAAGCTATGGCAGATGTTCCTGGAGTATGTGATTTATCACTAACTCGGGCAGTGGTCCAGTACAGGGAATCTCACGAGGCTATTTCCTCGGGAGGTTCCATTCAAGATATAGGTTTGGGATTGGTCGTAGAGGGACGTTTTGCCGCCGCGTCGGAAGTCTTGGATCTAGGAAGTGGCAAGTTGAAGGTACTAGATTTGAGCTCCGAGCTAGTTGTTCTGGATTGGGTTCACCAGCCGACTTTGGAATATATTAATAGGCTAATAGCGGACCAGGAGGACAAACTCACTTCTTATTCACTGCGAATGGCTATTAAACTTCTTAGTAGGGTTGGATATGGACCACTGACAAGGCCTACTATTCTTAGAATAGGCTTTAGAGATATTTGTCAGGATCTAGATTTTCACGAAGGCACCTCGGTGAGGATTGTCATGGAGACTAACCTGGATGCTGTTCAGGTGAATTTGGATTACAATCGCGGCTCTCTAATTTTCACTGGCTCTTCCAGCGATCGCTGCCAAGTGTTAGAACAAGCCCTACTGAAGGCTTTTCCAGAGAATGAAATAGTGTATACAGGGTTGCAGCATGTTAGTGGCACTGTCCAGTATGAAGTTCTCTTTGCTGTGCCTTCTAACTTGGCCGGTGTACAACAGGAATGCCTGACCGTCAGGACGGGACTGATGTGCCTGCTAGAAACTTTTGAATCCAAGAGACACGAAGTGATCCAGCATCACTTGGCGACATTTGGTCGAAGAAACACGCTTTCTCAAGTTTCACTTGGTGACCGCAATCCTAGATTTGAGACCCTGTCGGGGGACGATGCAGGAAACGGAACTCTCTCACTAACGACTGTTCATTAGATTTGAAGTCACGGGTAGTTTCTGTAAAGATTAACCCGCCAGACTATAGAAGGGAACGAGTAGCCGGTACCAGCAGTTCGACGTTGATGTAAGTTCATTGAGGTCAAGCATTCCAGTTGCTGCAAAGCGCCTGCAGAATTGAATCACAGATAGACCTCATGGCTGTAAGTCAGTTGCAACCAAGAGCTTGCTACATTTCTGTTAAGCCCCTCCTTATGTAACCAGGTGGATTGCAGTAAGCAAGACGGGGGCTGTCCATTAATAACATAGAGTGTGTATTGTGTAAGTCTTTATACAGCAATATGTTACGTAGAACAGTTGTTTGTACAACAATTTTTGTGATAAGCTTGCTTTCTAGAAAAATCAGGTGTAATGTGGTCCATATTCAGAGTCTAAAAGTGGCTCTGGAAACTAAAAATATGAAATCTTAAGTCAGTCAGCTACCCTGCTGACTGAGTTCTCTTTCAGAACCTTGTACAGTGGGAGAAATGCGTCCATATGTGGGATACTTGTCCAGTGCAGATCGAAGTAGAATTGCCAACTGATTTGGCAAAAAAAGTTGAAGCTATTCAGAAAGCAGATCCTGAATTTATGAGTAAAATTGTACTGTACGGACTCACCAGGAGGACGCTCTATGAGCATTTGAGAGGGAGCAGTGAAGTTGCTCAGCAAGGAAGCACAGGAGTACAAGCTGTTTTCTAGGGTCTTGACGTGTCTTCAGTGCCTCAATAAACCTAAGAAGGTTTAAATACGTAGCATGGACCTCCAGAAGGGGCTTTGTGCTTGTGTTCGTTAGAGGTGCCTGGAGGCTTCAAGTGGGTGATATCCAGTCGAGTTCTTCTGATCAAGAGAAAGAAATTGCTCAAGAATCGGAAATCAAAGATAAGTATTTAGATTATTGTTCTGCTCTAATAGCTGAACATCTTCTTTTACTATCTCCTGATGAAATTTATCTTTTGGCCAGAGAAGCCCATCGGTCAGACGGAATGACGGGAGAACCTTCATACGAAGATTTAGTCAGACTGGCCCAAGTAGGAATATCTAAAAGACTTGCCTTGCCTTCATTTCAAGAATGGGTAGAGGAATACAAGGAAAACACTGGTAAGTTTGAAGATAAATTCTTAGCTCTCTGGGAGTAGAAACACAGTACTCCTGAGGGTGATTGTCAGTTCTTTAGGATTTAGAATGGAAGGTCATCATCGGGTTGGGATATCGGTTTATGGCTTTCAGGAACTGGAGGTTCGGGGCTATAGCTTCCGGGGTCTCCTGTGCTTCCATCTCTCGATCCCAGCATACTCATTTCTTGTACGTTAATGTCGGTAAAGTAACGAATCTGTCCATCATTCTCAGTTTGAGAATATTCTACACGTCCTTCTAAATACAAGAGGTCGCCTTTTTTTACGTACCTTTCTATAATCTCAGATAGCTTTCCCCATGCAGTGCATCGATGCCACTCAGTCTTCTCTTGTTGTTCTCCGGAGCTATTTTTCCATGTCCGGTTGGTTGCCACCGAGAACTTTACTAGTTGCATTCCGTTGGGAGTGGATCGGACTTCGGGATCATTCCCCACGTTTCCGATGAGCATAATTTTGTTTAAAGATCGAGCCATTTTATCTTGCTCCTTGGGTGGAGGATCTACGACAATTGGTCAGTTTTGGACACGTCGTCATCAAACTACTTAGAGGTGGGAGTAGGCGCCATGGCTGGCTGGCGTCTGAGTGTATAGTGAGATATTTTCATCTGAAAATTCCTTTATAATTGTGTGGTGACATCTACTAGGTGGGTCATGACTGAACTGGAACATGTTAGTGTCGAAAAAGATGATGGAACAGCTATTGTTGCAATCGATAGGCAAGATAGACTCAATGCACTGAATTATAAGGTGTTGCAAGAGTTGGAAGCAGTCTTTACCGGTCTAGCCCAGGACGAGAACCTTCGAGGGGTGATTCTTATCGGTAGAGGTAGCAAAGCTTTTGTAGCTGGTGCTGATATAGAGGAACTGGCTGATTTAAATAGACAGTCATGGAGAAGTCAGAGTGCAGAAGGACAGAGGATATTCACTTTAATCGAGAATTTCCACACACCCGTGCTTGCAGCAGTGAATGGGTATGCATTAGGGGGTGGATGTGAGTTGGCTTTAGCTTGTCATCTGAGGGTTGCAAGTAGTAATGCTAAGTTTGGATTCCCTGAGGTTGGTCTTGGGATCATTCCAGGGTTTGGAGGAACAGTCAGACTCTCCAGAGTGATTGGATTTGGTCGAGCTATAGAGATGGTTTTGACGGGTGATATGATTACTGCGGGTAGGGCTGAGCAGTTTGGCTTGATCAGCGCAGTGTTCGAACCCGATGAACTTCTTTCTCGATCTAAGGACTTTCTAGGTAGTATTACTAGACACTCGCCCCAGGCGATCCAGAAAGCGATCCAGTCTCTTTATTTCGCACAAGACTCTAGAGCTCTAGAGTCTTTCATGATGGAGAATGACCTTTTTGGTCAGCTTCTGGGGACTGAAGAAATGAAGGAGGGTGTAAGCGCATTTTTGGAGAAACGAAAACCAGTATTCAAAGGAGTGTAGCTGGAGTGCTCAAGGCTAGCAATGCAGCTATTGTGAAGTTACTTTTATCCGTTGATACGACGTTATTTGGGTCCCTTTTCTCTTGCATCTAAGCGAACTGAAACTCCGATTTTTCCGAAACCTCGGGGTCCAAGAGCTTTCTTTTCCAGAAGAGGGAGTTGCCATTGTCGGTCCAAATGCTCAGGGGAAGTCGAATCTTCTGGAAGCTATCTACTATCTTGAAATTTTCAGGTCCTTCAGAGGATCGAAACCACAGAACTTGGTAGCCTTTGGAGAAGATGTTTTTAGAGTTGAAGGTTCAATCGGATCAGGGGAAGGGAAACAATTGGCGACCCAGATAACCGCAGCTTATGAAACGTCTAGTCGAAGACGGAAATTAACTATCAATGGAAGTGAGCCAGCACGCGTAGGTGATGCGATTGGACACTTAGCGGCGGTAGTCTTTTCACCT
>CAWWAX010000043.1:0-12068 GCA_963935005.1 uncultured bacterium
CCTGTTAGATCACTGGGAAGTATCCTGTTGATCACTATTCCCAAAATATCGATCTGAAATCTACTAAGGACATCGAGGGCTTTTTTGCTTTCTAAGATTGGAAGTCGCTCTGGATTCATTACTAATAGGAAAGCTGTTGCCTGTGGGTCGGTTAATGATTCCCTTGCTTCGTGAAATTTATCTCTTCTAGCCTGCAAAATGCGACTGATTTCTTCATTGCGTTGATTTCTACTCTTATCCTTCACAAAATCCATCATCCCTGAATCCGAAGTATCTTCTTCAGTCTTTTGCAAGGCATCCAATAAACCACCTAGCCGCCTGGATCTATCCTGATGATTCAACATGCCTTCAGTCCAAGCGGTAATGATCTCGGGTAAAGATAAGAGACGCACCGTATGGCCAGTCGGAGCGGTGTCAAAGATTACAGAATCATAACGGGTCCCTGCAACGGCCATCAAGTCTGCAACACGTTCCAAAACAGCCGCTTCGACAGCACCAGGAGAGTGACGAGCCAGGTCTAATTGACGATCAATCTCAGCGTACATCTTTGGAGCGACCAGCGTTTTCATATTCTGCTTTACAGTAGAGATATGACGGTCAGCTTCTCTTTCTGAGTCAATTTCGAGTCCCCAAAGGTTTTTGCTCAAGGGAACCTCTCGGTCACCGATTGATTTGTCGAATATATCTGCCAGAGAATGAGCCGGGTCAGTGGATACTATGAGAACTCTCCGACCACTGCTGGCTGCCAGCAAAGCCAAGGAGCTTGCTATAGTAGTCTTGCCCACTCCCCCTTTTCCACCCACGAATAGAATCCGCCGGTCAAGCAACTGGGTCAACAACACCTGAAATTATCAAGAGGAGATTTCTCCATGCCCATTCGAGTATGCCAATCGTGAAAATTTTCCATCAGAACGGGTTGGAGTTCGAGTGTATAATAAGAGGCTGGATTAGGTACGCCCATCATTTCAGAAAAGACTAGGAGCATAAAAAGATCTTCCTGATCCCTTTTCTCTCGAGCTATGACACTCCGGTAAGGAGCCTTGTAAAACTCATCAGCTAAGTACAACCAACGCTTCCACCTGCCCATGTACTATCGCCTCATATTCTAATTCTAAGGGAGAGCAGACATTAACCTTTAAACAGCGCTGGCCCTCTCTCGATTAAAGGCTGCAGCGCCCTGCTGCAGAACCAAAACAGCCGCAACAATGATCAACAGATCAAAAAACAGGAGGACATACTGTCCATTCTCATAAAACCCCGCCAGCTGGATCAGTCCTGAGAAGAAGGCCATTGCCGTCACGAACAACATTGGCACCAACGTGTATCTACTTGGACGTTTCAGCTTCACTAATATGATACTAATAACAAGCAAGGTTATACCTGCGAGTAACTGGTTGGTTGTTCCAAACAAGGGCCAGATCAGCATACCCCCTTGTCCGTCTGAACCACCTGCACCGAATGCCAATATCAGACAAGAACCCACTGCCAGTAGTGTGGCCAAATAGTGATTTTGCATGAACCGCATTTTATAGATAGTACCCCATTCCTGTATAATCATCCTCTGGATCCGTACACCTGAGTCCATAGTAGTACCAGCAAATAATACAGCCATCACCGTAAGTAGTGTCGCGGCGAATTCCACTGGCAAACCGAGTCCGCTAGCAACGATGCCTGCACCACCTCTAGTAAATGTGTCGATCCCGTGAACACCAAATTCGGAGTATACGGCTCGCCACTCCTCCGAGGAGCCTAGGCCAGCACTAACCACAACTATCGTTGCTATAGCCAATAGTCCTTCTCCCAGTGACCCAAGGTACCCAACGAACCTAGCATCAGGTTCTTTATCTAGTTGCTTTGAGGTTGTGCCCGAGGCCACTAATCCATGAAAACCAGATATTGCACCACAAGCGATAGTCACGAACAAAAGCGGGAGCATAGGTGGAGCTCCAATGATTTTTGCATCCGCATTGTATGCTGGTGCTGTAATCTCTGGACCCGCAAGGAGGACTGCAGCATAGAGTAGTCCAAGCCCAATAAATAACTGAATGCCATTGATATAGTCCCGGGGCTGCAACAAGAGCCAAACTGGAAGAAGCGACGCCACTGCAGCATAGCCAAAAAGAATTAAGATCCACTGAGGTCCTGCGGAAAGACCCATAAAGACATCTGGCAACGCAACAGGAACTTGATCTCCGACCCATATTACCGCATAGAGAATAGCCGTACCAACGATAGTCGGCCAAAGAATCGGCACGTGCATTTTGTAGATCAAAACTCCGATAACCAAAGCTACCGCTATTGCACTCCACGTAGGAATAACACTGCTGGGTGTAGCCACCAAGGCGTTGGAAATGGATACGGCAAAAACCGCATTTACCATAAGAAGCAACAAGAATATGACAATCATAAACAGGTTTCGAGCACGAATGCTAACTACTTCTCCCGTCAAAGAACCAATCGATTTTCCTTCATTCCTCACACTTGCCCAAAGCGCACCAAAATCATGAACACCTGCAAAGAACATGGTTCCCACCACAACCCAAATGAAAGCTGGGAGCCATCCCCAAATCAGTGCTATGGCCGGACCAATAATTGGCGCCGCCCCAGCCACTGTAGTGAAATGGTGCCCCCAGAGAACAATCCTGTCAGTGGGGATGTAATCGACATTGTCACGCTTGGTATACGCTGGTGTCTTGAAATTGGGGTCCAATCGATAAATCTTCTCAGCGATAAATTTGGAGTAAAAAATGTAGCCGAGAAGAAGAAAAAACACGCCTGTAACTACTAAGTAGATTGCATTCATGGAAAACATACTATCAAACCCACTCCCTCACCGATAGAGAGAGAAGGAAATTCTTTTCCATACATCCAACGCCAATTTGAGATTGACTTCCCTTGCGAATAAGGTCTGGTAACATCAGCTTTGGTTTAACAGTGACGGTTCTCCCGGACGTTAACACCACCACATGGAAAATGCATTGAAAATGCCTTCTGAAAAACAATATGACCCCATGTCATCGCCTAGATATATGGACATACCAACCTTTATGAGAGCGCCTCAAATTGAGAGTCCTTCTGACTGTGATGTAGCAATGATTGGGATTCCTTACGACGGAGCTGTGACGAACAGACCTGGCGCACGACATGGACCAAGAGAGATCCGTAATAGTTCAAGCATGATGCGTTCGATCCATCCAGTAACTCGCATCAATCCTTACCAACAATGTCGAATTGGGGATGCTGGAGATGTGCCTTTTACTAACGTATACGACGTAGAAAAAGCCCATCAGAACATTGAGGATTTTGTACATCTATGGACTTCATCAAATACAGCTATCTTAGCGGCCGGCGGAGACCACTCCGTTACTCTCCCCGTCTTGAGAGCCTTAAGATTGGGGTGCAATGAACCACTGGGCTTAATCCACATCGATGCCCATACAGATACCTGGGATGATTTTTTGGGCACTGATTACAGTCACGGAGCACCATTTCGTAGAGCCGTAGAAGAGGGACTCATTGATCCAGAACGAACTGTTCAAATTGGAATCCGAGGAGCGCAGAATGCCAGTGTGGGATGGGACTACTCAGAATCGGTCGGTATGAGAGTAATCTTTATGGAAGAGGTGTTAGACTTGGGTGTCCAGGCCGTGATCAAGGAAGCCCGAAAAATCATAGGGTCGAGCCAGGCCTATATCTCTTTTGATATCGACAGTATTGATCCAGCGTTTGCCCCTGGAACGGGAACCCCAGAAGTCGGTGGCTTCACGAGCCGTGAAGCGTTGTCCTTGGTCCGCGGATTCAATGGCCTCAACATTGCAGGCGCCGACGTAGTAGAAATTTCACCACCCTGGGATCCCACAGGAATGACCGCCTTAGTAGGAGCCAGCATGATGTACGAATTGCTTTGCATACTAGCAACTGCACGTGGCCGAGAAACCAAATAAATCGAGATATAGTGACTACGATTAATCCGCCATCCACTCAAATCGTGACTGTTAAACCAGAGTACCTGACTGAAATCCTGCTACTTAATGAAAACGCGATCCCCCATGTAAATAAGGTGAGTAGAGAATTTTTTCAGACGCAGCTGGGATCAGCTCCATACTTCCGAGCAATACTCTCAGAGGGAAACGTTAAAGCTTTTCTACTGGGAATGTCAGAGACCGCTAGCTATCAGAGTCTTAATTTCCTCTGGTTCCAAAAAAGGTATCCTAAATTTGTATACGTGGATCGAATCGTTGTAGACGAGAAGTTTCACCGAGGTGGGCTAGGTAGTGCTCTTTATGCTGATTTTAAAAAATTAGCGAAACTGAAGGATTGTCCCATGGCCTGTGAGGTCAACATCCATCCCCCAAATCCGATTTCCATCCGATTTCACCAGAGTTTTGGATTCAAAGAGGTGGGTCAACAAGACACCCAAAACGGAGAGAAGCGAGTCTCTTTAATGCTCAAAAATATAGATGACTAAACTTCCTGGGCCGGACCAGTCTCTGCTCTTAAAAACGTAGGATCCGAATGACGTTGAATCCGAGTCGCCACTCTTTTGGATGCAATCCAAAAGGAGAACCTACTAGATATTGACTGGGATTCATCCTGACTTGATTGCTTAATAAAATCTTAAAAAAATGCCCTCTTGTCCGAAACTCTATACCGAAAGTTCCGACGTCGTTAGGAGTGGCAGAACGGGCTCCAGTGGCTATCCATTCAGCAATGAGATTGATCCTTCTAGAAACCGAGAACTGTCCATTAAGCCCAAACGCAAAATCGGTTCTAACCAATCCTTCTTCAGAAACACCCCTGAGCAATGACGGCACAACGCCTATTGCTATTTTATCAGTGAGCAAAGTGTTCAAAATGAGTTGAAGATACACCTCCGTCCGCAGATCCTGAGAGTTGTTTTCAAAATCCCAAGAGCTACCTAGGATTGTAGATGCGGCCCAAGGCCTTGGCCCATCTTTTTGGGCTAAGTGTACCTTAGTATTCACTTCGAGATTGTCTTCCAAGCTACTTCTCAAAACCCCTAAAAGAAGCTTGTCGGTGACAGCAAAACCTAATCCCAGCCGATTATATGCTGGACCATCTAGCCCCCACAGAACGTCTGGGCCGTCAGAAATAGGTGGTAAAAATCGATGTGAGATCTCAAGAATACCTTCTCCAGATCTCAGCATCATAGCTGTTGGTAAATTTGCTGATTGAGTAGAATGAAAAATTTCAGTCAGCGGAGTGCTTTCCTGCGCATGCATAGCACTGTTGTCGAAAAGTAAACAAGAGGAAATCACCCAGGCCAGCACATAAATTATTTTACCAGGAGACCAGGTTAGGTTCTTAATTGTTTTTAGCTCCCTGATTAATCCAATTCTTTATATTTTTCATATCTGTGGCATCCAAGGCAGCACCTCCAAGAGGCATCCTCGAACCAACGCTCTGACTCCCGTCGAGTTTTTTCACGAGGTAACTACCTGCTGCATTTGAGGGTATCACGAAAACTTCTCCGGTACCACTAGAGGGGACACCCACTAACATGGCATAAGAACCGGTGGATGTAGAAAGGCTCAAACCACCAGCTCCTCCCCCGTGGCATGACGAAGCCGAACAACCATTTCTAACAAATATTTCCCAAACATCTTTTTCGTACGAAGGATCGGCCTTCACCGATCGAGTCGTACCAGACGGGGGAGCTGTCGTTTCAGTGGTGATACCTGTAGAGGTGTCTCCACAACCGAGCAGACATAATAACATTACTACTGAGACATACCGCATTATATTAATTGCCACCTAAGTCCACTCCAGAAATTGATCTATTGTGCTACAATATAACCAATACAAGAATACCCTCAAATAGGGTGTCAATCCCACACCAGAAAAATCTCTTCTAACCTGATCCCAACTGTGAATTCCTTGACCAGATTTTCCTTATACCGTACAAGTGTCAGATAGAATCATACGAACCTGAAACTTTCATACTCACTATGGGTCTGCCATGAAGAATCCTAAACTTAACGTGATAATAAGAACCACTTTTATCATCGCAATCTGTACATCTGCCATTTCATCAAGTCTGTCTGGACAGACTAAACCACGTGCCAGAGATCTTGGAATCCCCTTCGATGGCATGACTGGACCTGATAACTCTATTACTGATGTCGATGATGTCCTGGTAGGACATGTCACTCTGATTTCAGGAGAAGGCTCCTTAGTAGTTGGAAAAGGACCAGTGCGCACTGGCGTAACTACAATATTGCCTCGAGGATCGAACCCATCAGATCCCGTCTTCGCTGGATGGTTCGCATTGAATGGAAACGGAGAAATGACCGGAACTACATGGGTAGAAGAATCCGGTTTTATGGAAGGGCCTATAGCAATCACTAACACTCACAGCGTGGGTATCGTGAGAGATGCAATTATTGCATGGCAAACTCAGAATGGAAATGCCTTCCAGCCATGGTCCTTACCCGTCGTAGCCGAGACCTATGATGGAACTCTCAATGACATAAATGGATTTCATGTTACCAAGCAGCATCTATTTTCCGCACTTGATGCTTCTACGGATGGACCTGTAGCTGAAGGAAACGTCGGTGGTGGCACTGGGATGAGATGTTTAGGGTTCAAGTGTGGCATCGGAACATCTTCTCGAATCGTCAGTGCTGAAGCGAACTACATGGTCGGAGTTCTAGTACAGGCCAACTATGGCAGTAGAGAACAGCTCACGATAGCTGGCGTTCCCGTTGGAAAGCATCTCGATTTGAAACCTGAACAAGAGTCTCCATATCAGGATCGCGGGTCAATCATAATCGTCGTGGCAACTGACGCTCCTCTTCTTCCTCATCAATTGAAAAGAGTCGCTCGAAGAGCCTCACTTGGTGTTGCTCGAACTGGCGGTACGGCAAGCAACGGATCCGGTGATATCTTCATAGCGTTTTCAACAAACAACCCAAATGTAGCAGGGAAAAAACCATCAAGTTCACTACTGATGCTAAACAACTCAAACTTAAGCACTATTTTTCAAGCTACTGTTGAAGCCACCGAGGAAGCGATCATCAATGCCATGATTGCGGCAGAAACAATGGAAGGAAGAGACGGAAACCGCTCCGAAGCCATACCACACAAGGAGTTACTACAGATCCTTGACTCTTATGGCCGTCTGAAATAAACCACGAAATATCGAAAATAGTTAGAATCACCTTGGTCATCTGGAGATTTAAATGCTACTCTTAGGCCGCAGGCTGGGGCATTCCTAACTACAGAGACGATTCTATGAATAGGCGATCCTTAATCAAAAAAGCTGGCTTAGGAGTCATAGGTTTGAGCATGCCTGGCTGTGGAATCTCCAAATCCATCAGGCAATCTGAAAGCCGGCGTACAATACGAAGTTTGAACTCTTTCGGTTCGATTCTATGGCCCGTGAACATTTTTAAAGACCGTATTATTCGCACCACCGTTGGACTAAGGCCGTATCGACCCAGTGGTTTTGTACTAAAACCCGAAAAACATGACTCTAAGACTATTGTACACAACTACGGGCATGGCGGTTCTGGTATGTCTCTGTCTTGGGGCACTGGACTGTTAGCCACCGAATTCGCATTGGAACACCCTAGTCGCAACGTTGCCGTGATCGGTTGTGGAGTGGCAGGGCTAACCACTGCGAGACAACTCCAGAAGCACGGTTTTAAAGTGACTATCTACGCACAGGATGTGCCCCCAAATACAACCTCAAATAAATCACTTGCTAGTTGGACTCCCACATCTGGATTGGTCGATACGGATCGCCGTACAGAGTCCTGGGATTCTCAGTTCCGTCGTGCAGCCCATATCGCCTACCAACAACTGCAACTCTTGGTAGGCCCAAAGTATGGAGTATCCTGGATTGACCAATGGAGGTTCTTAGACGAGAACCCCAAAGACGCCACATCCCAGGACAAAAACACCCGCCCACCGCTTCTGCCGTCACATTTGCGGGCAGAGCAGGTGGTCGTTGGACCCGAAGACCACTTCTTTCCTTGTAACTACATGGTCAGAAGAAAAACGCTACGGATTGAGCCATCCATCTATCTCGAAGCATTAGTAAATGATTTTTTGACTTTCAGGGGAGACCTCGTAATAAAAACTTTTGATAACATTGAGGATCTGATGTCTCTAGATCAAGAATTGATCATCAATTGCACAGGCCTTGGTTCCCACGACCTCTTCAACGATACAGAGCTTTCCCCGCTAAGGGGACAACTCGTCGCTCTGATCCCTCAAGCAGAAGTTGACTATGCCACCATTGGAAGCCTTCCAGGGACTAATTCAGAGGGTTTCGTTCACATGTTACCCCGACAAGACGGTATCATCCTCGGAGGAACTTCAGAAAAAGGCGTCTGGTCAGTGGAACCTAACCAAGAAGCTACAAACAGAATCCTATCTGCACATTTCAGATTATTCCAAGGAATAAAATCTGGTGGATTCTACCGCTAGCAAGTAAAACTAGATTTTCTGGCGCCTGCTGTTGATCAAACCAGCTACGACCAGGCCGCCAATCACTAAAGACCCATAAATCGCAGTTCTTGTTTGGGTAGTCACCAGAATCACTAATATCGCCAAATAAAGAAGAATGGTGATCATAGGAATCCAGGGGTAACCGAAAACACGAAAGGGTCGATGCAAATCTGGACGCTTGAGTCTAAGACGGAAAAATCCCAGTAAGACCATCATATCTACTGGTATCGCAATCATCATCATTAAACCGATAATCTGAGAGAAACTACCACTGATGGCTAAGATCCCGATCCAGGCGGCAATAAAATACAAAGCGTTTCGAGGGGTTCCCTTATCATCAATTTTTGAAAATGCCCTTGGTGCCAAGCCGTGACTTGCCAGGCCGTATGCAACCCTAGGTAAACCCAAGAAATTTACATTGAGACTGCTAATTAAAATTAGGAGGCTAGCCCAAACAACCACAGTGCCTGCCGCGGAACCAAAAACTCCAGATATCGCATCTTGTGCTACAAGTTCCGAACCCGACATCTCCGAAGGAGTGAGAACAGCAAGAAACGATAAATTGATTAGGAGATACAGAACAGCTACCGCCAGAACACCTTTCAAGAGAATATTTGGAAGTGCCCGACCAGGATCCTTGATCTCTTCAGCCATCTTAGCTACATCTTCCCACCCATAGTAGGCAAATGCTACCGCCAGGTAGGCTGCTGAAAAAGCAGACACTCTACCTTCCCCTAACAAACTAACACTAGTGCCTTCCCCTATACTCAATAAATCTCCAGCCCAAATTCCAGCACCCGCTATAACCAATACCACGAAGATTTTGATCACAGTTGTAATGTTTTGAAAAACAGTACTCGCTTTAATACCTTGGGTGTGAATAAAGAAAAAAGCCAAGACCACAGCACCTGCCAATACAGGGATCGACCCCTTTCCTCCTGTCAATATCCTAACATATTCCGCTATAACCACAGCCTTCGCAGCCCCTGAAAATCCTCTTCCCACAAGCAACTCAGACCACCCAGAAACAAAACCCATCACTGGGCCCCAAGCCTCTCTGGCATAAACATACTTGCCTCCAGCCTGTGGAAGAGCAGCCGACATCTCAGCCAATAACAGAGTACTCAACCCAGCGACAAGCCCACCCAAAACCCACACCGCCAAGATAAGCCAAGGATCACCTAAGTGCCCAGCTATCTCTCCTGGAGCCCGCAGGATTCCAGCTCCAATGACCATCCCCACCGTCACTGCCAGACCATCTCTGACACTAAGAACTCTAGCGAAACCTGGCTCTGAGTTTTGACTCACTTCCTCTTTCCTCCTTTTTGCCTGCGATAGAATCTAGCCGCTAAATCCCGCTGTCTTAGTCAGCTCCGAGAACGTCCTGCCACCGGAGGCAAAGCGTCAATGAATTCTTCCATTCGACTACGAATTTGTGACGTGGGTAAAAGTCCCTTGCCTGCTTCAATATTATCCACTGCATTCCTTTCACTCGTCGTGCCTGGAATGGCTGCAGTCACCGCAGGATGTGACACCACATACTTTAAAAAGAATTGCCCCCAACTCTCGCAACCAAATTCTGCTGCCCATTCGGGCAACTGCCTGTCACCTACTCGAGAAAATAAACGACCTCTACCAAAAGGCATGTTTACTAACACACCTACTCCCAGATCCTGTGCCAACGGAAGCAGCCTCTCTTCGGCTGTCCGATTATCCGTAGCATAATCAACTTGGATGAAATCCAATTTCTCTTGGAGCATAATCTGCTCCATTTGTTCATACTGACGGTCACTCGAAGTAGTGATCCCTAGATATTTTATCCTTCCTTCTGCCTTCCATTCACGGAGTGTTGGAATCTGAGTTTCCCAACCTCTCAAATTATGCACCTGCATTAACTCGAAATGGCCCGTATGCATTCTTTCGAGCGATCCTTGCATGCGTTGGAGTCCTTCTTCTTTTTCTTGCCTATCAACCTTTGTCGCTAAAAATAAATCGTCTCTGATTCCAAGTTCTTGGAGAAGGTTTCCCATTATGACTTCAGAGTCTCCATAATTCGGAGAAGTATCAATAAGGCGACCTCCTAATTCGTAAAAAGTTCCAAGCGTAGCTCTATACCCATCAGTGTTCTCCGCCCAGCCTTCACCCAATCTATAGTTTCGTCCCCCCAACCCTATCACTGGAACGCTCTCTCCAGTCGATGGAATTTCCTTAGTAATGAGTCTTTGATCCATCTCTTCAGCAGCAGTACATCCCAACATGAGGCCGGCGCTCGCTCCCGCCCCTATCTGAATCATTTCTCTACGAGTAATATTCATTTTATTCCTCAAAATTCGATTGTCATAGTTCTGATACTGACTTAGGATAATTTTACTTTGACGCAGTTATATACAAGACACATTAAAATGCATCTATGCAAGTACACTGGGCGGATGACATGCTGAATGATTTACACGTCCCTGTGGACTTTCCTTATCCATTCTCTTGAACAATGTGAGATCCGTCACCCATGAATAGCCTATTACAGAACTTTTCCAAACCCATCTTATTCATTTGCCTAGGTTGTTTTTCCTTCGTCTATCTTAAAGCTTGGGCCAAGAATATGGCTTTCAGGAGTCCCGATTCAAAAGCGCCTTCTGTGTTGCAATTGATTATTGGTTTCGTGACGAATTTTTTTGACTCTCTTGGAATTGGGTCCTTCGCCCCGACAACCTCTTGGTTCAAACTGCAAAATCTTGTACCTGACGAACACATCCCAGGGACTATGCACGTTGGACATTCACTCCCTGTTATTGTTCAGGCGTTCGTGTTTATGACTATCATTGAAGTCGATATGCAGACTCTCATATCTCTTATCATAGCGTCTGTGACTGGGGCCTGGCTGGGAGCGAGAACGATTGCAAAATGGCCACGAAATTATATCCAAATAGGCCTAGGACTCGCACTAAGTGTGGCAGCAGTAACTTTTGTACTACAACTCATGAATGTAGAGCTCGTAGCAAACTTAGCCGGCGATTCACTCAAATTGAGTGGATCTAAGTTATTGATCGGAATGACCGGAACTTTTGTGATGGGAGCACTTATGACACTAGGGGTCGGAATGTATGCACCCACCATGATCATGGTAAGCATGCTTGGGATGCACCCAGTTGTCGCTTTTCCCATCATGATGGGTTCCTGCGCATTTCTTATGCCTACCGCTTCGATCCGATTCATGCACTCGAACGCTTACAGTCTTCGTCCAGCCCTAGGGCTGGCTTTGGGAGGAATCCCTGGAGTACTACTCGGTGCTTTTGTAATCCAAGAAATGCCGCTAAACCTGATGCGATGGCTAGTGGTAGCTATAGTCACTTATACCTCTTTCGCGATGCTAAAATCTGCCTATATCGAAAGGGCGAACAAAGCTGGAGAGGCTTGACGAGATACAGCAAATCTTCCTCACGCATTTTTAGAAAAGGTTTCTACTAGAATCATTAATGAAATACCATAACTAGCAAGAGTCACTTATGATATTTCCAGCAAACCACCAGCTACTATTGAATGGGAGTAGGGACATCGTTAAACGTTTTATAGGTATTGTTATTGCAATACTTCTA
>CAWWAX010000044.1:0-11444 GCA_963935005.1 uncultured bacterium
TACTGGTACTGCCCTGGCTGGCACCTTAACTGCTTGCCCAGTCCTTGGGTTCCGAGCCATTCGACTCTTACGTGTTTTTACTGCCAAGGTGCCAAAACCCCTGATCTCGATAGTTTCACCCCTCTCTAGTCCACGCTTTGCAGCGTTCAAAAATCCTTCTAGTATTAAAGCACAATCCTTCTTAGTGACTCCTGGACCGATAGCTTCCATAACCTCTTCTACCAGATCAGCTTTAGTCATGGTTCCTCCTGTAATTTATACATAGCCCATTTCTTCTAGCATTAATTAGATCTTTTAAAGGGCTCCGGCGTCAAACTTCAAAAACCACTGCAAAGCACCTTTTCTTTATTCCTCTGATTTATAGGCATACACCAACAACCATTCAATATACTAAACACCTATACAGATAATTATGTGCACTAGGCAAGCGAACTATAGTAGAAGGAAATTTTATAAACGTGTCCGATTAACTTTCGGACGTCTTAGCTCTCAAAGAGAGTCAACTCTAGCCCTTTCTTGCTTCCATTAAATCCACGAATTGACCAAAAAGATACTTACTATCGTGCGGTCCTGGAGCGGCTTCAGGGTGATACTGCACTGAAAAGACAGGATGGTTACGATGCATCAGCCCTTCCGCGGTACCGTCATAAAGGTTCACGTGCGTCAATCTTAAGCTTGGGGCTCCTAGTATTTTTTTCTCGTCATTTAAACGAACAGAAAAACCATGATTCTGAGAAGTGATTTCTACTGTATTACAATCAATATTGCGCACTGGATGGTTAGCTCCATGATGACCAAATGGGAGCTTATACGTTTCAGCTCCAAAAGCTCGGGCAATCAATTGATGTCCGAGGCAAATACCAAAGATAGGAATGTTCCTTTCGACAACTCCTAATATCACTTCTTTAGCTCTTTTCACGGCAGCAGGATCACCTGGTCCATTAGAGATGAATAATCCATCTGGATCTAATGCTAACACTTGATCCAAGGGTGTATCTGCTGGGAGAACAGTGACACGACATCCCTTTTCTGATAGAAGTCTAGGGGAGTTGGCTTTGACTCCACAATCATAGGCCACCACGTGGAATTTCTCTGCTCCACTAGCCTCTATCTGGTAAGGTTCTGATGTGGAAACTCCTATGCTGAGATCTAGTCCTTCCATTACAGGATGTTTCAACACCATACCAAGCAATTCCGATTCGCTTACATCCGTTGATGCTATAGCTCCCCGCATTGCCCCTTCCGAACGAATATGCCGAGTCAGAGCTCTAGTATCGACATCAGAAATCCCTACGATATTGTTGCTTTTTAAGTAATCTTCGATCGAAGATGTCGCTCTCCAAGAAGAATAAACCTCGGGCAGTTCACGCACTACGAAGCCCGCCACTTTAGGACCATCCGACTCCACGTCAATTGTATTCACTCCATAATTGCCAATTAGTGGATAGGTCATCACAACGTGTTGTCCTGAGTAGGAGGGGTCAGTAAGAATCTCTTGGTACCCAGTCATGGAAGTATTGAAGACTACCTCCCCCAACGACGTTGCTGTAGATCCAAACCCCATTCCATCAAAACGTTTCCCATCCTCCAACAGCAGATAGGCCCGATTCTTTTCTATATTAACAACCATCTGGCCTGTACCTCCTAGTTTTTAATCGACCCAGAATACTGTGGCGACAATGTAAAAGTACTTGGACTGACGTCAAGTAAATTACTCCTATCTGTTCCTTTAAGGATCCAGTCCTCCTAACTTCTGATGATGAAAAGTGCTTCAAAATTATATTCCTGCAACCCAACTACATGAAACCAAAAGAAGAAATCACCATTTATGCCGATGAATCTTGCCTTGGCAATCAATTCCAAAATGCAAAACGCCCTGGTGGCGCAGCTGGCATGCTAGAATATTGGGCCGAAGATTGTTGGATAAGAAAAGACTATTGGATATCCGAAGCCGACACTACTAACAATAGAATGGCATTAAAAAGTGCTATAGTTGGTCTAGGGTTCATTGGAAACATTCCGCGGAAAGTCCGTTTCATTTCTGACAGCCAATATCTCATAAAAGGAATGACTGAATGGATCACATCCTGGAAGGCGAAGGGTTGGAAAAGAAAATCTGGAAACATTGAAAATCTCGCACTTTGGCAAGATTTAGACCGAATAGCTTCAATTCACCGAATAGCATGGGAATGGGTTCGTGGACATGCTGGCCATCCGCAGAATGAATACGTCGATCATTTGGCAACGACAGCAGCTAAGACGGGCAAGAATTCCGACGCTCTGGTTCAGAGCAACTACTCCATCTGGACAAATAAATAAACTCAATTACCAGGAATGTGCTTGTAAGGTTTTGACAGGTCAGTGCTTATCATCCTTTAGGTTAAAAATCTTTACAAATTCTGCCACAACAATTTTTGAGACCATTTCCGTCTGAATTCTCTCTCCCAATTCCTTGGAAATCGAAGTGATTTCCACATCCTCTATTCCACAAGGCACGATCGCATCGAAATATGAAAGATCATTGCAAACATTCAAAGAAAATCCGTGTGAAGTAATCCATTGACTAGAAACTCGGACTCCTATCGCTGCAATCTTTCTATCCTCCACCCAAACACCTGTTAAGTTTTCCCTTCTCCTTGCCTCGACAGAAAGTTCCAAGAGAGCATTTATGAGCACTTCTTCCAGATCCCGAAGATATCGATGGAGATCTTTCCGGTCGGGCTTGAGATCCAAAATTGGATAGCCGACGAGTTGGCCTGGTCCATGGTACGTTACATCACCTCCACGACCCACCTGAAACACTTCCATTCCAAGATCCATGATCTGTTTTTGTGTCACCAAAATATGTTCTTTAGAAGAAGACTTTCCTACAGTGATGACATGAGGGTGTTCCTGTAATAATAGTTGGTCAGACACTTTTCCTGACCGTCTTGATATTACCAGCTCCTTCTGGATTTGAAGGCTCTCCTCATAATCAATCAACCCCAAATCCCTAATTTCAAGAGCATCTAGATGCATTGAGCTATCCAGACCCACGTATTTTGTATCATGCATCCTCTGGAAAGCCTTCTAGTAGCTCTTTAAGTTCCAAGAGAAATCGTGCAGCATCCGCCCCGTCCACAATTCTGTGATCAAAACCCAAAGAAAAAAGAGAAGTTTTCCGAACTACGATCTCATCTACACCTTTTTCTACATTTTCGATCACAACAGGTCGTTTCTCGACAGCACCTAGGGCGAGAATGGCTGACGTCCCTTTCGGGATTATAGGCATCCCCACCAAAGTACCTAGGATCCCTGGATTAGTAATCGAAAAAGTAGGTTCTTGGATCTCTTCTGGTGACAGCTCTTTCGATCGGGCTCTAACTGCCAAATCATTAATCTTCGAGGAGGTTTCTATTAGACTGAACTCGTCTGCATCCTTGATTACTGGAACAATAAGTCCAGGATTCAGATCAACGGCTATCCCAATATTTACACTAGCTCGATGAATGATATCCTTTCCAGACAGAACAGCATTGATATTTCTATATTTGACTAAAAGACGAGAGCAAGCCCAGGTCACAAACGCTGTATAGCTAACCCTACGACCTCGAAATTCCTCCCTCTGAGAGATCCTTACCCTTGCTCTATCGACCGACGAAAAATCCACTTCAATGACTGAATGAACGTGTGGAACCACACGCTTAGCTAGAACCATATGATCTGCTGTGAGCTGGCGTAGCCTATCCATAGGGAGAACATCATCACCTAGTCTAATCGGAAAACTTGGATGTTCTACTTTTTTGTAAAAAGTGTCCCAAACCTCGATCTCACTGTTAGAATCAAGTTCCCCTTCTGAAGCTGTGCCACGATCAGACAGTGATGAGATGGCATTCTCGGAAACTAGATGGTTTGAATGGATTTTCGCATCCTTGATAAACCTAAGAATATCGGTTTTGGTAACTCGCCCTAAATGTCCCGTTCCTGGAACATTGCCAATAGAAATACTGTGTTCTTCAGCTATTTTTCGAACCACGGGACTAGACTTATCTCTCAATCTTTCGACCTCTGTTGCACTCCCGCTCCGCCCCTCTCCCTCTGTTGCAGTTGTTTTATTGTGATTGATCACAGATTTTTTAACTGTCGAATCAACGAGAGAGCTCCTAGGGGGTGGGGAATGATCAGTAGATGAAAACTCTTCTTGTCTGTCACCTGTTTCAACGTAGGCAAGTACCGTCCCGACCTCTACGGTTCGACCTTCTTCAACGCAAATTTCCACTATAACTCCTGCAACGGGAGAAGGGATCTCTGCGTCCACCTTATCTGTTGATATTTCTAGAATTGGTTCGTCTTTCTCTATATGATGGCCCACTGTTCTTAGCCACTTAGAAACAGTTCCCTCAGCTATGGACTCGCCCATCTGAGGCATGGGAACTTCGAATCGACTCACGGCCATTTCTCCATATCTATGGATATCCCGAGATTAGACGTCCTTACCTACTTCAAATCGAAGGTTATTTAATACCCAGTCTACTGAGAATTCTCCCAAAATTCTGTTCAAAACTTCCAGCCTAATATTTGGATTTCTCAAAATTTTGATGAATATTATTTTCTCTACTGATTCTCAGGCTCTTCTTCTAGTGGATCGACCTCTTCATTTCCAGAATCATCTGCCTCAAGTGTTGGAAGAATCGGCTGTCCTGCAGGAGCTACAGGAGTCAACTCCTGGAGCAGTATCGAATCTGGCTGTTGACTTCGGGAGGACATAATAGACAGAACAAGAGCGAGTACCATGAAAGCGGTGCCGGTTGTCCAGGTCACCCTAGTCAGCCAAGTAGTAGCTTGGCGACCAGTCAGTACGCCATCGGTGGCCGTCGAACCTCCTCCCATAGCTGCTAGTCCTCCTCCCTTACCAGACTGCATCAGCACAACAACAGCCAAAAAGATTCCATCCAAGCATAAGAGTATCAGTAAAAAACTATACATAAATATCTTCTATTAGTGTGATCTTGTTAATGTTCTTAAACGTCGCAAGGGGTTCTACTGGTGTCAACCTAGTATACTACTCTACAATACCGCCGACTCGATGATTTTTGAGAAGCTTAGTGGATCGAGACTCGCACCCCCTACTAGAAGACCATCAACATTCTTCAATTTGAGTAAATCCTCTGAATTGTTTGCATTGACACTGCCCCCGTAGAGTATCTGTGTCGACAAGGAGGATTCCTCCCCGATTTTCTCTTTCATCTGATTACGAATGAGAGAATGAGCCTCTTCTATTTCATGTGTTTCAGGAAGCAGACCGGTCCCGATTGCCCAGACTGGTTCATAAGCAAGTAGCACACCCTTCGGTCCTTGCCCAGAAATTTCGGAAAGAATCGAATCTAATTGTCGGATTATGACTTGCTCTGTGTTCCCCTGAAGTCTTTCTTCTCTTGTTTCACCTAAACAAACAACTGGCCTTAATCCAGCGGCAATAGTAGTAGAGACTTTATCCTTAACCTCACTATTCGATTCCCCAAAGAGGTGCCTCCTCTCTGAATGACCGATAAGTACAAATCCTACACCTATAGACACTGCCATTGCTGCAGAATGTTCGCCAGTGAAAGCACCTTCTGTTTCCCAGTGGATATTTTGAATTCCCAATTCAATTTCAGCACACTGTTTGATCTCTTCGGATACGACTTGAAGAGAAATTGCTGGAGGGAACAAGAGGATTCTGGGCTTTTTGCTTACAGGTAGATTAGGTAGCAAATTCTCCAAAAACTCTCTTGCTTCATCAGGACCATAATGCATCTTCCAGTTGGCTGCAATTGTCTTTGTATTCACTTTAATTATTTCCTATTTCTCCGATTTATTTTCATTCATGCTCATCCGACAAAGCTTCAAACCCTGGAAGGGTTTTACCCGAAAGAAACTCCAAAGTAGCCCCTCCCCCTGTCGAAACATGTGTCATCTTCTCTAAAACACCAGCGGCCTTAGCAGCTGCCGACGAGTCACCTCCTCCTAAAATGACACATGACCCTTCTTTCACGGCATTTGCAGCTACTTCAGCCAGTCGAAATGTGCCCGTAGCAAAAGAAGGTACTTCAAACACTCCCATTGGTCCGTTCCAAATCACAGTTCCCGATCTCATTATAACGTCCGAAAACATTTGGATAGTGCGGTGGCCAATATCTACAACTCGATCCGATTGAGCTATCCTCCCAATCTTTTTAAGTTCTGGGCTAACCCCATCAACAATAACCTCTGCGGTCATCACATCTACGGGGAGTAATAACTTATCTCCAAATTCATTCAAGAGCTCTTTCGCAAAATCAACAAAATCTTCTTCGACCAAAGATTTTCCAACATTGTGTCCCATTGCAACAAAAAAAGTGTTAGCCATGGCACCGCCGATCACCAAGCTATCCACTCGTTTCAGCAATGCTTCTATCAAATCAATTTTCCCAGAAATCTTTGCTCCTCCGAGGACACCTACAAAGGGGCGAACTGGTCCCGACAATACTCTACTTAGAACTGCGATTTCTCTTTCCATAAGGAATCCTGCGACCGATAAACCTCCACACTTCCTAATCGCTGCGGACACACCCGTGGTGGAAGCGTGGGAACGATGAGCCATACCGAAAGCATCGTTAACAAAAACTTCAGCGTCGTGACGGATTTCATTTGCCCAAGTTGCATCTTCCTCACTTTCTTCGGGATAGAATCTAGTATTTTCAAGGATGACAACCCTGCCATCCCTTAAATCCGAAACAGCCTCCCTCGCTTTTGGACCAACCGCTTCAGAACAAAAATGGATTTTTTGACCGAGCAATCTACTCAAATGTTCTACTACTGGATTAAGAGATAACTTGGAGTCTCGCTTTCCTCCTGGACGACCTAGGTGTGAAATCAAAACAATTCTGGCACCCGCATCCACAAGGTACTCCAGCGTCGGAAGAGTACGTTCAACCCGGCTCAGATCGGTTACCTGGCAAAAACTGTCTAGAGGAACATTATAGTCCACTCGAACTAGCACAGTCCGTCCAGTTAATGCCCGAGGTGAAATACTCCTTAAGAGCTTCTTTTTCATCAGAATGAGTAAACTTCTATTCCTATTAACATCACTTCCCCACTGACGGCTAAACAGAATAGTCCTTGAGAAGAACTAATCAACATATCGTTGCTACAAACGTTGTCCCACATAAACCGCTAAATCTGCAACTCTGCAAGAATATCCCCACTCATTGTCATACCATGAAAGGATCTTAACCGTATGATTATTCATAACACTAGTACTTAGAGCATCTACTATAGAACTGTGAGTGTTTCCAAGGAAATCAATAGAAACCAAAGGTTCTTCACACACTTCCAAAATTCCAGCCAAGGTCGTCTGCGAAGCTTCTCTCAAGGCATCATTAACCGTTTCTGCAGTAATCTCACTCTCTACCTGAGCAACCAAGTCGACAACTGACACATCCGCAGTGGGTACCCGAATAGCCATACCATCCACTTTTCCTTCTACCTCAGGAATTACTAGCGAGGTGGCTTTAGCGGCCCCAGTGGTAGTCGGAATCATAGAAAGCGCTGCTGCCCTCGACCGACGCTTATCTTTCTGAGGAATATCCAAAAGCACCTGATCGTTAGTATATGCGTGCACCGTAGTCATTAAACCATGTACAAAACCGAAAGACTCATTAAGAACTTTTATCACAGGAGCTAGACAATTCGTAGTGCAGCTTGCATTGGAGATCACATCGTGCTGCTGGCTATCATATTCCCCTTGATTGACTCCGAGCACGATTGTTTTGTCTTCATTCTTACCTGGAGCACTAATTATCACTTTCTTCGCACCAGCCTCTAAATGTTTGGCAGCTTGCTGACGCTCTCTAAAAAAACCCGTCGATTCAACTACTATATCGACTTCTAGTTCTTTCCAGGGAAGTCGTTCTGGGTCACGTTCCGAAAACACTTTTAAAGACGTACCGTCTATGACCAATCCTTTATCGTTTGTAGAAACTTGACCGTCATAGATTCCATGAACCGAATCATACTTGAACAGATGCGCTAACATATCCTTATCTGTAAGATCATTAACAGCAACAATTTCAAGATCATGAACATCAGATTTCTTGATTACCCTTGCCACATTCCTTCCTATTCGTCCAAAACCGTTAATGGCAACTCGGATCGACATCTACAGACCTCCTAATATTTAAATCGCTAACTAACAAAACAGGGCCGACTTGGCAAAGCTTGTTAACAAGCAAGGTGACCAATTCTAAAGTACTGAAAAACGTGAATTCATCATTCAAAGAGTACATCTTCCAAAGTTCGTCTCATTGTGTCAAGCGGTGCGGTTTTGTCCAACCAACACTCGAAGGATACCGCGGCCTGCTGCAAGAGCATCTCAGTCCCGTCTACACCAGGAAAACCCCTCTCTCTGGCGGATTTCACAAAACTCGTTAGTACTTTACCGTAAACCAAGTCCATGACACCACTTACTCCAGACACAAGGCCCAAGTCAAAAGGGACTTCATCGTTTGGTCTTAATCCTAAACTGGTCCCATTAATTATCAAATCGAATTCACCACCCTTGAGATCCTGACTATTTTTGACAACTCTGATCTTGGTATTCTCGAAGTGATTAGCGATGACCTTAGCTCGCTCCCATGTCCTATTCAAAAGGATGATTTCACCTACTCCATCATTCAACAGGCTCAGTAGTACCGCCCTCACAACCCCACCTGCTCCCAACACCAGGATCTTTAACCCCCTGGGAGAATCACCTAAAAAAGATCTGCAAGCTCTTCTGAAGCCTTCAACATCTGTGTTGTCTCCCAAGATCTGACCATCTCTAGTCCAGAAAGTATTACAAGCTCCAGTTCTTAAAACTGCCTCGGAGGGCTGGTCTATCATGTTCACAACTGTTTCCTTGTAGGGTACAGTCACATTTCCACCTAGCCCAAGTTTAGCTAATCCCCGCATGACTCTTTCCAAATCAGATTCTTCGCAGCATAACTTATCGTAAGCTCGTGGCACTTGCTCACTCTTGAATGCCGCATTCTGGATCAGCGGAGATAATGAATGCTCAACTGGATTCCCTAAGAGCAGGAAACAATCCTCTGCTAATACATTTGAATCCATATATATCTCAGCCCCCTCAGACATCGGTACCCAAAATTACACGTTCTAAAATATCTTGAATATGGCTACGAAGTAAATTAAAAACCTCTGAGTACGCTTCTTCATTACACCCAAAAGGATCTGGTACATCTTCCTTCAGTGTGATCACCTTATCATTTCCACCCAAGTGTACAACTTGGTCCATGTGGTGCGCCTCCATGACTATAACCACTGCTGCCCATGCAACGAGTCCCTCATCCAGCAATTCACTTCTATGCTCACTTAAATCAAGCCCATGCCTGGACACTACCGCCATTGCATTTCGGCTGGCTCCGCTTCCTGTATAAGCAATAATTCCTGCCGAACGCGTAGACACATCTGACAATCCCTGAGACGCAAGTAAGTCCTGCGCTATTACCTGAGCCATTGGACTTCTGCAAGTATTTCCCGCACAGACAAAAAGTATCTTTGTTGGCATTGAACCTTCCAGTTTAGACATGTAATCTCCCTCCTGGAAACAGTCTCTCAATTTGCCGGAACGAAATAGCTCCTCGCCTAAGAATTTTTAATGTCCCTTTGGAACAATCTATCACTGTAGACGGCAACGAATGAGGAAGTGGACCAATATCAAGTATCAACAAATCTTGTACAAAAGAAAGATGTTTGCTCTCTACGATTCTAGTGGCGTCTGAGAGTGGTTGCTCTCCCGATATGTTGGCACTAGTAGACACCATAGGACCTCCTAGCTCTTTTACAAGGATACTCACAATAGGATGAGGACTCACTCTCACGCCAACCCCACCTGTCGCGTTCCTGACAGATTTAGGATATTTAACATTCTTGTCGGACAGGACTATGGTTAATGGCCCTGGCCAAAAAGCATCTGCCAAAATCAGAGCTTCGGGAGTCCACTCCAATCCCTCTGTAGATTTCTTGTCTGGAACCAGAAGTAACATAGGTTTTCTAGGAGTACGATCTTTCAACAAAGCTATCTTATCAGTCACATCTCCATGAGGAATACCCCCGAATCCATACACGGTTTCGGTTGGATGGATTATCACTCCACCACTACTCATGTGTCCAATAATTTCCTCTAACGGAAAATCCTGAGCCAAGATGTTCCTGGCGTCGAGGAACTTCGCCTTATTCAAGATCGATAACGGGTCAAAACAGCCTCAGCCAACTCGAGATCAGCTGGGAATGTGATCTTGAAATTCAAAACAGAGGACTCTACCATACGCACTTGGCCTCCAGCTTTTTCAACTATGGTAGAATCATCGCTGGCAATCCAATCGTGTCGAATAGCTTTATGGTAGGCATCGAGGAATACATCATAAGCAAAAACCTGGGGTGTCTGAGCTTTCCAAACCCCCTTTCTCTCCAAAGTTTCTAGCACTTGGTTGGTTTTATCAGCTGTCTTTAGAGTGTCGACGACCCTGACCCCTGCCACTGCTCCAGGACCCTCAGAAGCATTCTTGACACAGTCCAGAATAGTTTTTTGCGAAGTGAGAGGACGGGCCGCATCATGCACAACCACCAGATCCAAATCCTCAGATAGAATTTGAACGGCATTCCATACTGAATCTCTTCTGGTGGCGCCACCGAGGACCCCCCGAACCTTAGGATATTGATTCAACCATAAAGGTCGCTCTTCGAATTGTTTTTTGGGCAACGCCACAACCATATCTTTAACCCAGGAATAGCCTAAAAAAAGATTCAAGACGTGTTGTAAAACAGGTTGTCCAGCTAACTGAAGAAATTGCTTAGGTTCTCCTTCCATGCGTTGCCCAGATCCTGCAGCAGGTACCACAACCCCCACTTTGAGATTGGCCAGGCAAGAATCTATTTTTGATTCTCCAAGCTCGATCACAGATTTCTAGGTCCTTGTTCCTATATCGACATCCTGACCTCGGGCCGCAGAGTCGAAGCGAGTATAAGATTTATGGAAAACAAGGTTTACTGTGCCCGTAGGACCATTCCTTTGTTTACTGACGATGAGTTCAGCTTTCCCTTCCAAGGAGTTGCCGTCTTTATCAACTGGACCAAAATAGTATTCAGGCCTATAGAGAAACATGACAATATCAGCGTCTTGTTCAATTGATCCACTATCTCGCAGATCCGAAAGTTGTGGTCTTCGATCGGGCCTCTGTTCAGGAGCTCTACTCAACTGGCTTAGAGCAATGACTGGAACTTCAAGTTCCCTAGCTAATGCTTTAAGTCCTCTAGATATTTCGCTTACTTCTTGTACCCTGCTCTCAGACCTTCTTTGTGTTCCCATCATAAGCTGCATATAATCGACCACGAGCATCCCTAAATTAGTCTCTGCTTTTAAACGGCGGGCTTTAGCCCTCATCTCC
>CAWWAX010000045.1:0-10971 GCA_963935005.1 uncultured bacterium
CGCAATAGACCAAAGGAATAGATCCCCGTGTTATGTCCATCACTCCAATTGAACTGAATAGCATAATTTCCCACATACTCTATTGAGAGTGGATAGACACTCTTATGGATTCCCGCTTCAGAAAGAATCTTTTCCCCTGTAAACTCATCCACACATCCAGCACAAGGACAGGCCAGCCTCAAGTCCCTGGGAGTCCACACTGATTCGTGCCTGTCCTCCCATTGGATTCGCAATGCCAATCCATCCTCGGTAGGCCCAATCTCTAATGGTGTATTCGATTCAGATGTCACCCTTAATCACCTCCAGTAGATTTTGAAAAGCCTTGCCACGATGGCTCAATCGATTTTTTTCTTGATCTGACATTTCCGCAAAAGTTAGGTCGGTTTCTCCTACTAAAAAATGAGGGTCATACCCGAAACCACCCTTCCCTCTCGACCTCTCAAGCACCCTCCCCTCAACTTCTCCTTTTGTCACTCTAATATTTTGCTTTATAGTCATAAGAACAACCACACAAACATACCGCGCCGTCCATTCGATATCTGGAAAAGTACGGAGGGATTCTACGAGAAACCTATTATTCGACTCATCTCGTGACAGAAGGTCTTCTTCAGACCAGGGAGAAAATCTTTTGGAATTAACACCTGGAGCTCCTCCCAAACAATCCACCACCAGCCCTGAATCGTCTGATAGAGTTGGTAGCCCTGATATTTGATTAAAATATGTTGCCTTTGATATAGCATTCTCTTCGAAAGTGTCAAACGGTTCGAGAGAATCTTCACAGTCGCGATATTCCAAACCAACCTCATCGAGATCCAAGATCTTCAAGGCAGAAACATTGCTAAAAATGGTTCTAACTTCCCTGATTTTATGTTTGTTACGTGTAGCGAATAAAATCTTCACCCCATCTATCCCGCAAACACTTTTCTTTGGGAAGCAGTCAAGACTTCTATCCCACTCAAAGCGAGATCCAACAATTCATCGAAACTTTTTCTACTGAAAGGATCGCCTTCAGCCGTGCCCTGGACTTCTACCAAACCTCCCTTCCCTGTGGCTATAACATTTAGATCTACTTGAGCTTTTGAATCTTCTGAATAATCTAAATCAAGAAGTACTTCGCCACTGACAATGCCAACGCTAACTCCTGCTACCATCTCCAGCATCGGATTCCTGGTCAAGGAACCTTCCTCTACCATTCGATTAAAAGCGTGTTGTAAGGCAACTGATGCTCCCGTCACGGAAGCCGTTCTGGTACCTCCATCTGCCTGAATAACATCGCAATCAACTATCACAGTTTTTCCAGCAATTACATCCATATCCACAACCGATCTAAGGGCTCGACCAATCAATCGCTGAATCTCTTGTGTACGGCCACTTACTCGGTTGCGTTCTCGCCTGGATCGAGTATGGGTCGCTCTCGGAAGCATGCTGTACTCAGCCGTAACCCATCCTTTCCCAGATTTCTCTCTCCAAGGAGGAGTTTCATCCAGAACAGATGCAGTGCACAGCACCTTCGTATTCCCAGTTGATACCAAACAAGAACCTTCTGCAAATGGAGCGACATCCATTTCTAACTCCAATCTTCGTGACTGCCCTGCATTTCTTCCTTCAGATCGATTCATCAAATCTCCAGTCATTGGTTTACATTCCCGGGAACACAGTATCCTGGGCTAGTTCTTTAAGTAACAGGTCAGCGCCCTTTTGGACCAATTCTTCTGCCAATTTTTCCCCTAAAGCCACAGGATCTTTTGAAGCACCCGTAATATCTCCCTTTACCATTTTTGAACCGTCAGCACTCACAACTATACCCTTCAGACGTAAATGCAGGCCATGCTTCACACAGCCAGCAGCGATAGGAACTTCACATCCTCCTCCTAGAGCACCCAAAAAGGCTCTTTCTGCCGCAACTGCTGTATGGGAAGAAGAACAATGTATTGATTTCAAAAATCCATCTGTTTTTTTATCTTTCTCTCTGATTACAATTCCCAACGCACCTTGGCCTGGAGAATTCAGCCAAGAATCCCATTCAATCCATTCAGAAACTCGATCTGCCATACCCAGACGTATAAGACCTGCTCCTGCTAGAATTAAGGCATCATATTCGCCTTCATCCAATCTTCTTATCCTGCTGTCTACATTCCCCCTGATAGGACTTGGTTTCAAGTCTGATCGCAATGCCAAAAGCATCGCTGCTCTCCTGATTGAACTCGTTCCCACTCTGCTCCCCGCTGGCAACGAACTCAAAGAAACTTCCCGGCCTCTTTTGCTCACCAGAACGTCCCTTGGATCTACTCGCTCTGGAGTTGCCGATAAACGAAGTCCTTTCGGAAGTTCAGTTGGCAGGTCCTTCAGAGAATGTACAGCCAGGTCGATCCGACCCTTCAGAAGGGCTTCATCCAATTCTCTAGTAAATACCCCCTTTCCAGGTATTTCATGAAATAAAGAATTGAGTTTTACATCTCCCACAGTTTTGATCACTATAATTTCAACTGTATTATTACCGCTTTTCTCAAGAAGGTTTTTTACGTTTTGACTTTGAGTCAACGCCAATGGAGATCCACGAGAACCCAACTTCAGGAGGGACAAGGTTAAATCTTCTCCAATTTATAGAAAGAGAACCAAATACAAAGCCAGCAAAACAACCACCAACATGACCATCTTACCAGCGGGCAACGAACGTGCAAGGACTCCTTTAGGGCCATGTATTTGCTCTACAAAGTTTACGACACCAGCTACCGACCTAAGTGCTACTCCTCTTATTTTGTAATCCATCCTGTAAATAGTTCCCCCTACGCTTCTTACACAACGTGGGGCGAGCGAGCGATAGAACCAATCTGTATCGAGATTTACAGCTCTCACTTCTGGAGGATAGCTACCTTTTTTCATCATCCACACCACAGCTAAAGCCCCGAAGAATAAAAGCTGTAGTTGAGTCACAACATGGGTAAGATCGTAAGGGTGATATTCAGCATCAAAAGGTAAGATAGAATAGAGCAGACTAGGGAAACTACCTATGACTATGCAAAGAACAGCTGCTATACCCATAGCAAATAACATGTTTACAGGTGGTTCTTTTGCCCTAATACCAGAATCGTGTCCGAAAAAAGCAAAATATGGAATCTTAATGCCTGCGTGTTCCAAAACGCCCGCTGAAGCGAAAACCAGAAACGGCCAAACCCATATGTAACCTTCCTCCAACGCTGCGGCCATAACCATGGATTTCGTAATGAATGCACTAAACAATGGAAACGCAGAAATTGCCATAGCTCCCACGATACAGAAGCCCGTTGTGATAGGCATGGTCTTATAAAGGCCACCAAGGTCAGAACCGTTAATTCGGCCCGTCATCTGTAAAACAGAACCCATGGCCATAAATAATAGCCCCTTAAATATGACATCCGCGAAGGCATGTGCCACTGTTCCGTTCAAAGCCAAGGCTGTCCCGATACCTACACCAGTGACCATAAACCCTATCTGGTTTATCATACTATAGCTCAAGACACGTCGAAGATCATTCTCGATCACTGCAAAGAAAATGGGGAAAAAGGTCATTAGGACACCTACATAAATCAGCTCCTCGGTCCCAGCGTAGCTACGGACCAAGGCGAAAACAGCCACCTTTGTGGTGAAGGCACTCAGGAACACGGTACCAGTGGGAGTTCCTTCTGGATAGGCATCTGTCAACCAATTATGCAAGAACGGGAATCCCGCCTTTATCCCGAAAGCCAAAAGAATTACCCAGCTAGCGATGGACCCGTCAAGTCCTATATGATCGAAAGAAATAGATCCAGTACTGTGAGCTCGCATCAAAGCACCTGAAAGCAAGAGGACACCCGACAGCACATGTATGACCAGATATCTCAATCCCGCCCTAAAAGAGCTCTCCGTTCCCCTGGCAAAAATCAAGAATGCCGAACTCAGGGCTAAGATTTCCCAAAACACAAACAAGGAAATCAGGTCTCCCGCATAGACTGCCCCCAAGGCACTTCCAGCATACAAGAGAGCTGTAGTGTGCTGTAGGCCAGCTTGCTCTTTGTCCTCTAAATGAATTGAGAAAAGATTCCCGAGGAAAGCGGCCAAGTGGAACAGATATCCGAACAGCATACTGAGCTTCGTGACCTGGAATGGAATGAGATCGTATCCGAACAGGTCAAGAGTCATTGCTGCCCCAGGATCCAATCCTCTGAGATTCAGAGCACCTAGAATGGGTACGAGCAACATAACACAATTTCTCACCCGTCCCCTGCTTACAGCGACTAAAATTGCTCCTAGGAAAAAAATGATGAAAGGAGGGAAACTAACCATCATAATAATCCTCCGAGCGCATCAAAATTCTTCTCATCATTTTCGCGATGGCTACAAGTAAAACAATCCCTCCAAAAGCATACCAAAGATAAAACCCCAAGATGTTCTCCAAACCTGTGTATATATGCCTATGCTCTTCAAACAGAATGTTGGTCACTTGCATGTCAATTTCTACGAGTACCAAAAGGACACACCCCAGGTAGAAGACCTTGAAAAGAATGTCGACATGCTTCAAGCCTTCTGGAGACGATGATGTATCCATATTCTCTCCTTCCAGATTCAGATGACTTGGATCGTTCATGGAGAAAACACCATGGTCATCATTTCATAAAGGAAGCCTGGGAAAAAGAACAATCCCATTGTTATTCCACCCGATATTCCCATAGCCAACAAACAAGGCCAAGGAGCCTCTTTAATACCTTCATTTTTTTGACCATCTAGGGGAGAACTGAAAAAAGCCCTGAACGGAACTTCCAACAAGTACACCAAACTCAAAAGGGAACTTAGCATAAGCACTGCCAACAAGCCCTGCTCTCCAGCTTCAAGTGTCCCCAGACCCAGGAACCATTTACTCCAAGATCCACCAGCTGGGGGAACACCGATAATGCTCAAAGAACCAACAAAGAATGCACCAAAAGTTAGAGGCATTTTTCGACCCAACCCTCTCATATCACTAATGTCAGTTCTGTGAGCCGCAACCAAAACAGCACCAGCGGCAAAGAAAAGAGTGATTTTACCAAAAGCATGCATAGCTATATGCATACCGCCACCGATAATGGCGAACTCATTGGCTAACAGTGCAGCTAATACAATATACGATAGCTGACTGATGGTGGAGTATGCTAACCGAGCTTTGAGATTGTCTTTGGTGAAAGCCACTAATGAGCCGATGATGATCGTCGCAGCGACAATCCACCGCAACCAAGGAGTACTCGCTAGTCCAGCCAGGGTTTCCAGTCCAAAGATATAAATTGCTACTTTCAGAATAGTGAAAACACCAACTTTGACTACAGCGACGGCATGCAATAAAGCCGAAACTGGAGTTGGAGCAACCATGGCAGCGGGAAGCCATCTGTGAAATGGCATGACTGCAGCCTTCCCTACGCCAAAAACAAACAGAACAATCAATACACTTAATACCGTATTGGGGGCAGTTCCACTCAGGATTCCATTTTCTTTGAAGTCTAAAGTTCCAGCCAAGTTCCACGTCCAAATGATCGCAAGCAGCTGTAACCCTACCGAAGTGAATAAAAGAATTCCTAAATATACCCGCCCAGCTTGCTTCGCTTCGTTAGTCCCATGATGGGTGACAAGGGGGAAAGTACAGAGAGTTAAAAGTTCATAAAAAGCAAATAATGTAAAGAGATTAGAGGAAAATGCTACACCCATTGCTCCACCGATAGCAATTGCGAAACAAGCGAAGAAACGGGTTTGGTTCTTCTCATGATGACCGCGCATGTAACCTATGGCATATAGACCTGTCACTATCCACAGAAAAGAGGCCACGAGTGCAAATAAAAGCCCTAAAGGCTCAACACTTAGACCTAATGTGATACCTGAAGTGACTTCTAATAAAGTAACCTCAGTGGAGGATCCCTCTCGCAGAGGTTCTACTAACTGGTAAACAGTCCCACAAAGAACAGTAGCAACAAGTAAACTAAAACTGTCACGAAGGTTGGGATGTTTCCCGAAAAGTAATATTAGGCCAGCACCAATAAATGGAATGAGTATTATCAAACAGAGAATCTGAGAGTGACTCATGGGCTGATTCCCAACAGGTTAGCAACAGCCATCGATGCGCCAGATGTGGTCAATGTCGCATCGATCCCAAAATACAAGCACAAGAGAGTTAACGCCCACGTCGGAATAAGTAACCCTAGAGGAGCCTCAGCGACGTCATCATTTTGCGATTCATAAGATTCAGAAAAATACACTGACTCGACTACTCTCCAAATATAAACGACAGCCATCAGCGACGTCATAAGTACCAGCAAGGCCACCGGCCAGAGTCCCTTTTCAATAGCTCCCTGGATAAGATACCATTTACTAACGAAACCAACGGTTAAAGGAACACCGATCAAGCTGAAACCTCCAACCAAAAACGCTGCCATTGTAATCGGCATCTTTTTGCCTAGCCCTCGCATGTCCTCGAGCTCCACCGAGTTGACACGATACATTACACAACCTAAAGCCATAAACAGAGAGCCTTTAATAACAGCGTGATTGAACAAGTGCAAGATGCCCGCAATCAAACCAGTATCCGAAAAGAAACTTATTCCCAAAATGATGTATCCAATTTGGGCCAAGCTGGAATAGGCCAGCATCCTTTTAACATTCGTTTGAAAAATAGCAACCAGTGACATACTGAAAATAGCTATCAACGAAAGTGGGAGGAGGATGGCTCCTAACTGCATTTCCAAGAAAGAAAATTCGGCTCCAAAAACTGTGAAGAAAAATCGTAAAAGCATGTAGATAGCGACTTTAGTCGCTGTAGATGCAATAAATGCCGTCACTACCGAAGGTGCATAAGCATAAGCATTAGGTAACCATATGTGTAATGGAAAGAGTGCCAACTTTAAACACACACCAATGCTCAGAAAAGCAAAAGCAACTGGAATTGTGCGGTTAGGTGGGAGTTCTGGTAAAAGAACGGCCAAATCAGCCATATTCAAACTCCCCGTCATCGCATACAGCATGCCAATGCCGATAACGATAAACGTGGCTCCCACACTACCCATAATAAGATATTGATAAGAGGCCGTTAGTGCCCTTCTATCTCTACCTAGCGCTATCAGTGCATACGCCGAGAGTGAGGAGATTTCAAGGAAAACAAACACGTTGAACATATCGCCTGTGACCACAATACCGAGCAGCCCTGATAGACAGAGAAGAAACGCCGCATAAAATAGAGATTCCCTAGAGCCCCCGATTTCTTTCTCGACGCTTTTAAGTGCATAGGGGGTTACTACCGCCCCTATTAACGTGACAATGATGAGAACAAATGCGCTTAATGTATCGATTTTATACTCGATACCAATCGGCGCTGCCCAGCCACCTAGGCTATATGATATAGCACCTCCGGCTTGAACTAATTGAAATATCTCCCAAGCCATCCATAAAGACGCCCAGCTGCTAGCTACTGCAATAGCCCAAGCTATTCGGCCATGCCTAACTAAGGCACAAAGAGGAGCCGCCAGCAACGGAACGATCACTTGAAGGACAGGCAAGTGAGCCATCATAGTGATTTGTCCATTTCAGTGATTTCATCTTCTTCTACAGAACCATAAGCCTCATGTATCCGAACTACCAGACTTAGTCCTAGAGCACTCGTAGCCACACCAACGACAATAGCCGTGAGGATCAACACGTGGGGCAGAGGGTTAGAGTAAACGGACCAGCCAGAATCCAATATCGGTGCCGTAGCACCTTCGATTTTGCCCATACTAATATAGAGAATGAAAACCGATGTTTGGAAAATATTTAGTCCAACAATTTTCTTTACTAGGTTCCCTTGAGCAATGAGTATATAAAACCCAATCATCATGAGGCCTACAACAAACCAATAGTTCAGAAAGCCCACTGCACTCATTCTTTAGCTCCCCTCCGTCCCGCGAAAGAATAAAAAATCACAACCATTACTCCAAAGACTGTAATGAGCACACCTAATTCGACTAGCAAAATACCCAAATGCTGACCATGCTCAGGATCGTGAGAGTTCAAATAATTATAGTTTAGGAACTCTCCTCCCATTATCATCGTTGCAACCCCCACTCCAGCATAGGTCAATACTCCTAGAGCCCCGCACAAGGATGCTACCCTTAGAGGAAGTACGAGTTTAGCAGTTTCTAAGCCATAGATTAGCGTATAGAGAACAAATGCTGAGGCGAAAATGACCCCAGCCTGAAAACCACCCCCTGGACCGTAATCCCCATGAAATTGGACATATAGGGCAAACAAAAGGATATATGGTGTCAAAATTTTCGTGGCTACCCTCAAAATGACGTTATCTTCCATCCCGATCTCCTTCTTTACAATCGGAACCTTTCCCTTTCCTGCCGGACATGAGTAAAAGAACTCCTACCATAGCAGTGAAAATGACAGTCGTTTCCCCAAAGGTATCATAGCCTCTGTAGCTGGCTAAGATGGAAGTAACCACGTTGGGCATACCAGTTTCATGACTCGATTCTTCTAAATAATGAACAGTCGTTTCGTGTTGGTGGATTGGATTGTCACCCTTCCCAAAGGGAGGAATGTCGAGGGTCCCATACATTAGAAGAAGACCAGTTATTGTCACAATCACCAATGGAACGATTTGGACAGTCTTATGCTCTTTCTGTTGATGGCCCACCAACGACAAAGTTCCCAATATCAATACTGTCGACACACCAGCACCGACAGCCGCCTCTGTAAACGCTACATCCACAGCATCTAGTAGGGTAAAAAATACAGCAGAAAGAAGGCTGTAAATCCCAGTCACCATGGCCACAGTAAACAGATTTTTCAACCTCACAACAAGCAAGCCAGTAACTGCAAGCATAGTGAGCAAAAATAGATTAACTGAGATCTCTATCATCGGCCCCCTCGATCTTTCTCTGCAAAGGTTGAACCCCTCCATGCAAAGCGGCTTTCGCCAAAGCGTGGGTGCCTACTGGACTAGTGAAGAGCAGGAAGATCCAAATTAACACAAGCCTCATAGCAATCAGTGTTAAACCTTCGTTCAAGGCCAATCCTATGAGTAAGAATCCCGCTCCCATTGTGTCTGTCATTCCCGCTGCATGTAGCCTTGTATAAACATCCGGCATTCTCAGTACACCAACCGCTCCGACTACAGTAAAACCCAACCCGAGCACCACAGATCCCCAGGCCAGCATTGTCACGATCTGTGCCATTACAACTCTTCCTCGAATGAATCTTTTCTAGCTTTTCCTAAATCTCCAATTTCAAAATACTTCAGCACTGCTATCGTTCCGATGAAGTTTATCAGTGCATACACCAAAGCTAGATCCAGAAACTCGGGTCGTCCCATTAAGAATCCCAACACAGCTATCAGAAGAACTGTCTTAGTTCCAAAGCTATTGAGTGCTAATACTCTATCATACGGAGTCGGACCCACCATAGCTCTAATCATTACTAGCACCATTGCCACCGCCAGACCCATCGTAGCAACTACAAACATTAAGCGATGCCCTCAACTAGAGTGGCACGCCTATCCATCTCATCTTCTTCATTCTGAGTATCCGCCAAAGTGAGGGCATGAACCTGCATCTCATTAAGGCCAACAGCAGTGACGATGGTACCTGGAGTCAATGTGATTGAATTAGCATAAATGACCCGACCCAAGTCAGTATTCTGACTACTTTTAAATACTGTCATATTGGGATGGATAGGCAAACTGGGACTCAAGATTATTTTAGCTACCGCGACATTGCTCTTAAAAATTTCTTTGAGCAACCAAAGAAAATACCCTGGAAATCGACCTCCAAAGAAAAGAGGGACTCCTTCTCGGTCGATAAAGTCCATTCGTTTTGATATATAAACCACAAAGATGGACGATCCGATAGCAAACCATACCAATAAGGAATGGTCAATGGTCAGCGACCCGGACAAAATCATCCAGAAAGCCAACATCGTCACCCCTAAGCCAACTGCTCTGATCAAGTGATGCTCCTGCTTCCATTAAACGTAAAACACAATTCGGGGACCAACCTACCAGTTTGACTGCGCTCCGTCCACAATGCGTTGCACTAATAGTAAGATAGCCTCTGCTCTGCCGACCTCCTCTCCTTCACTTTCTTCGGAATATTGCCCCTGTATTCCCAGACTCGAATTATCCCAAAGCACCATGTCCTCAACAGTGTCAATAAATTCCACCTGTACTTGAATTCCTACTTGTCTCTGTAAAACATCTATCTGCCCAGTTCCAGCACCAGGACGGTATAATGGAGTCGTCAAATCATAGCGAAGTATTCTTCCTCTTATGACAGATTGGGCGGCATCTTCAGCGGCGTTCGTTATGCCCAATGCTCTAGGTAGCTCCTGCAATAAAGCTTCGTGTATTTCCTGGGTCAATTCGAAACGGTTTGTATCATTTTCGAAGGGAAGTATAGCCACAGTACGAATATGATCAGGAAAACTTCCAGATCTAAAACTGTAGTTACAAGAACCAACACTTAACAACAAAACAAAAATTCCTAGTACCCTAACCACCAGGGTGCCAGATCTTTTCATCATAAGGTTCGACTCCATTGGCTGTCTCTAAAAATATCACCAGCTCCCGATAAGAACTCAGATTGCGATAAGTTGCTCTTGATGGCAACCTTTCAGGAGTTTCCAATTCTAAGTTTACTGAATGTACTGTTTGTCCATTTTCCAGAATACTAACAGTTCTTATTTGGTCTTCGAATATATCATATCTTAATGTTGAAGAAGAAGAACTCGAATAATCCAGCCTTATTCCGTTGGATCCGAGCCTTTCTGTATTGACTAAAGCGGCCTCTTCCCCAGGTCTAAACAAACCCAAAGAAGCCCACAATAACGGAGCAGATGGTATGACTCCTAGATACGTCTGCTCCTGTCCGACTCTTATCTCATCCCCTACAAGAGCTGCTGCCAAAACAGACTCGCCATTTTCGAGAAACAAATCCACACGCGCCCTGTCAGGCGCCCCCA
>CAWWAX010000046.1:0-10798 GCA_963935005.1 uncultured bacterium
ATGATTGGTTAACCTAGTTTTACCTATATGCAGATTCCATGCCAATCTGCTTATTTAAATAATGATGCAGAAAAACGTGGGAATGTAAAACCAACAATCTATTCTCTTAATAAAACTCTCTGTAAGAAAGAATGACTAGCCTAGTCATTCTTTCTTACAAACAATCAATGAACGCATCAAAAGTCCTTCTTCGATACCACAAAGCATATCTGTTTTATTCCTCAGTTCTTCTTCGTAGTCTGCTGGATCCAACTCAGCCATCAGTTCTTCCTCCAAGGACTTCATAGCTTCAATCCAAGCTACACAAGTTTCTCTGAAATTAGGTGTGACATCCGTAACACTTATTTCTGAAAATCCAGCAGTACCTGCTACGTATCCGGGGTCATCAAGCCCGTCAACAAAAGAAGGCCCCAATTCTCGAGCTCTAGTCGATTCCACAGAAGAAAGAAATGGACTGCTATGTATAGAGTAGCCCGCTAAGAAACCTCCAGGTTTCAGCACTGCATAACTTTCTCTCATCACGGAGAGCTTATCAGGTATTCAACAGAGGGTATCAGCGTGCAGAACCGCTCCGAAAGTCTCTCGTGCAAAAGGCAAACGTTGGCCATCTCCAGCTACAAAATGGAATCTATCTATAATATCTGTGCCAGCCGCTCTTTGCCGAGCTATTTGCATTCCACTTAGGACCATATCCATAGCCACAACTGATCGCCCAGACCTAACTATAATCTCTTTACCTGGCCAACCCCCTCCACTTCCTAAATCCAATACAAACCCTGGCACCTCAACAAACTCTGCCAAGTTCTTGGCCTCAGAGGGACTCGTATATCCATTAATACCAACATTCTGACCGAAAGCCCGAATTTCCACTTCAGACCAAACGTCACGGGGACGCAAATATCTTCTTCGCTGCCTCTCAAGATGTTCTCTATATTTATCGTTTATAACAATGCTCCATCAAAATCAGATTTATGCAGCGAAAAGTGGTTATTTTAGTTTAGAAAAAGGTTTAGTAACGAACCTGAATTTTATCAAGAACTGTCTTCGCTGTCCCTCGGTACCACTCTTCTAATGGGCTGATAGCGACGACGTTTCTCCGAACCTCTTTCTTCTGGCTTTAGATAATTCAACCACATGAAGTGACGTTTAGCACGCCTCGGCTTTCCTTTTCCAAGTCGTACTTCTATGTCTTCTATGCTTTGACTGTAGGTTCCACGACCTAAATAAAAGCCGAATAAGACTGCAGCTATACCGACTAGGATATAGATGAATACAATCACGATAACTTCATGTCATAGCCAAAATTACGATTTTCTGACAGACTCAAAGAGTAATAGCCCCAAGCCCGTTACTAAGATTATTGCCACAGCATTAGTTCCTAGAGCAACGAGGCCCACAACTGACCAGAAAACTATATGAGTAAATACGTACCCGCCTGGAAGGATAAACATGTCTTTTACTTTTTAAGGTTTCAAAATTTATTCACATAGCTAATATGGGATCTCTGACTAAACTGTTCAACTAGAAATTTATACAGCCTCACGGATTCCTCCTCATTCTGATTCCACAATAACTGTTTTTTCCTTATTAATGGGAGCATACAAAGCCGCCACCAAATCTACACATTGAGATGCTACCACTTTCCTCTTTATCTTCTGAGTTGGAGTCAGGGTCCCAGCCTCAATAGTAAAAGGAGAGAGCAACAAGCCAACTTTCTTGGGAATCTCATATGATGCAAACACACCTTGGAGAGGGTCTTGAACCTGCTCTTCAATTAAGCTTTGAACCCCTTGATCTTTGATCATATCTAATCTGGAAGAAAATTCCTCACCATGTTCCTGAGCCCAGTCCTCCAATCGAGAAAAGTCTGGTACCACCAGTAAAATACAAAACGGTTTTCTGTCTCCTATCATAACCACCTGATCTAAATAATCCTGAGAAACCAGTCGGTTTTCTATCGGCTGAGGAGCAATATTCTTGCCACCGGCCGTTACTATTAAATCTTTCTTTCTGTCAGTTATTCGCAGGTAGCCCTCACTATCAATTTCTCCAACATCTCCTGTATGAAACCATCCATCAGCATCGATTACTTCTTGTGTTATTTCAGGCAAGCCATAGTAACCTTTCATTACCTGAGGGCCACGAATTAAAATTTCACCATCCTCAGCTATCTGAGTTTCAGTGCCAAAAACTGATTTACCTACGGTACCGACCTTGAAATTTTGAAATGAGTTAATGTGTGTCACTGGGCTGGTTTCAGTTAAACCGTAACCTTCCAATATTGGCAGGCCAGCAGCGAAAAAGAACCTATTTATTTCTGGGGAAAGTGGAGCGCCACCGCTCACAAAATAACGAATTCTGCCGCCCAATCCTTTTCTGATCTTCTTGAACACCAAGGCGTCTGCGATGAAATGACTAAGTCTCAATAGCCCCCCTGGGGATCCATTACTCAGAGCTTGATCTGCCCACCTATGTGCCACTCTTTTTGACCAATTGGCGATGAGTTTCTTTATGTGACTTTTTCCTGTAACTGTAGCATAAATTTTTTCATATAAACGAGGTACAGAGGGGACAATCGTTGGTCTAATAATTTTTATATCTTTAACCACTGTGTCGACAGAATGAACAAAAGTCGCTTCCAGTCCAGTAGCGAAATACAGATAGGTAGCAGTTCTTTGTAAAACGTGACACAGTGGCAAAAAAATCATAGTACTGTCGTCAGGAAGAAGTGGCAGGACTTTTCCCACTGCTTCTACGTTACTGCACAGATTTCGATGCGTGAGCATCACGCCTTTCGGATCGCCAGTAGTCCCCGAGGTGTAGATAATTGTAACTGTATCTGAAGGCTTCAAGCTCAAAGCGTTATCTCTAAATTGTTCTTCTGACAAAACTCCGCTTTCCCCTTCTCTTAGAAAGGTTTTCCAGGGAATTACCCCCTCTCGACAGTCTTGGTCTGATTCATACATAACGACAGGGATTTGAATTGAGAGCTGTTTGCACGCGTCCAACGCTTTATCAGCTTGATCGCTATTGGAAACGAAGATTAACCTAGATCCAGAGTCTTTCAGTATGAAAGACACTTGTGCAGCGGTGAGTGTTCCGTAAATGGGAACGTCCAGGACTGCGGAACAAATACAGGCTAAATCTGACACTAACCATTGTAGACAATCGTCTGCAAAAATCGCTACTTTATCACCCTTCCTGATTCCCAAATGGTGTAAACCGCCTGCGGCTGCCAACACCATTTGGTACACTTCAGCATACTTCACGTCAATCAAATCATCCCCAGATCCTTCGAAGTACCGATAGGCCACTTGGTCTCTAGATTGATCGCTAACGGAAAAAAACATCTGGCTGAGAGTGCCGTGACTCAGTTCCTGCCGACCTCTTTGTTTCGCTAATTCTGTCACCTTGTCTACAAAATCCTAATTTCGGTGATTAACTCCATATCAGGTCGCATCGAATGGAGGACGCTACAATATTTGTCGACAGATAGCTCTACTGCTCGAGCTAATTTAGGACTATCCTTGCCTAACATTCCACCAACTACGAACGAGAGCTTCACTCTCTTGAAGAAGCGTGGTATTTCAGGCGCTCTTTCGGCATCCGCAAAAATCTCGAGACTTTCAAAAGGAACACGGGATTTCTGGAGAACCATTAAAACATCAATCCCCATACAACCCATGAGACCTAAAAGAACTGAGTCCATTGGAGAAGGGCCTTCTTCACGATTTCCATCTAGTGTTGCGATTGGACCTAAACCCACTTGGCCCTGAAAGCAATTGCCGCTTCCAGTCCATTTTAATGTCGAACCTTTAAAAGAGCTCATCTTGAATCGTCCCAGAAGATGGAGGGGAATCTATGTGGTCTTCTTCACCCGTAAGTCGGGCAAGGGTCTCACGAGCATGGGAAACATGTTCCGCTGCTTCTTTCCCAGCCGGAGCATTCTCCAAGAAAGCACGAAGGTGTGGAATAGCTTCTAGATCTTTTCCAGTTCGGACCAAAAGGAAGGCCAACCCATAATGAGCACCAGCTGTTTGTGGGTCCTTATTAACTACATGTTTGTAGGTCTTTACGGCTTCCTCTATCATGCCAATTTTAGTATAAACTATAGCTATCTGTTGTAACACAATTGTATCGCCTGGGGATTGTTTCAAAGCTAAACGGAATGAGGTAAGAGCCTCATGAAGCTTGTCTTCCCCTACAAGCGCGAGGCCCTCCTCATAATACGGAGTTCGATCCTTATCCCTGGAATTATTGAAGAAACGCTGCCACCAAGCCATGCAAAAACTCTCTTAAGAGAAATGCTTTGTTATAAAACACTGAACCTAACAATCACCTTGACTGAGATCCAAAGTAGAATGCGCTTAAATAGGACGCAACGAGTAAACTTTTCTCTTAGAAATAGAGCTCTCTCTAACTTGGACTCAAGACTACAACATCTTCCTGTTTCATAAGGATGTTCAGTCCTTTATTCTCCAAAATACCGATTAGCTTTTCAGTACTCTCCCAAACCACAACTCTGCCAGTTGTCGAAATAATTCTGGCGATTTCCAACATCCAGTCCCCGTCCTCTTTCCCCGAAATAACTAGACCGCGAAAACATCCGTCGCGAAAGGGCATCTTTTCACCAACTATAAGCCTGCTCCCTCTGTCTAGACCAGAGAATCCATGACTTAGAAACATTTCGTGACGGATTCCCACAAATTCAAAGTTGGTTGTAATTTGAGTCAAATCTTTGATCCGACTAGACATATCTCCAATTAGTCCCACGTTACCATACCCTTCCGTCAATCCCAGAAGGGCAGCCATTTCCAATGCTCCTGGTAATTTACTGACTACCCCTTGAGGTTCCCTTATGGACCCTGAGCGAGGAGGAGGACGAAGATCTCCACAACCATCTACAACTGGAAACTTGTCCCTGCAGTTGGAGCAACCCAAAAAACCTTCTAAAACTCTTCGGTCTTGAGTTTTTTCAGCGAACAATATGAGACCAAATTCCGGGCCACATCGTGGACATGTCATTTGATCTACAAGTAAAAGATGCAAAGACACCTCCTAGGGTTTCAACAGGCTTCTATGGCAAGAACCGGAATATGAACGTTAGCTGGACGGTTACACACAAAAGCAACTGCTTGAGCAACATCGTAAGGGTCAAGCATTTCAGAACGACTAGGAAGATTTCCATTATCATCTATGTTAATGGAATCCCACAGCCTCGTATTCGTTGCCGATGGTTCTAGCAAACAAGCTTTTAACTCCGTTTCTTTAATCTCTTCTACCAAAACCTCATGAAGGCCTCTAAGCCCATACTTTGCTGAAGAGTATGAGACATTTTCGGGATATGCCACACGACCTGCTACTGATCCCACATTCACTATGAGACCTGACCCCCTGGTGATCATCTTTGGAAGGAGGCATCTGATCACTGCAAAAGGACCTTCCAAATTTACTTTAAGGCTTTGTCGAAAAGCCTCCAGTGGAGTATCGGAGATCAGGCCGAGCGTGAATACTCCTGCCGTATTAACCACAATATCTGGAATTTCCCCAACCGACTCCATTAGTGACTCTAAAGATTTCTCTAGGTTATCAGTATCTTGAAAGTCCAATATGTGACCTTGCCCACCTATGCGGTCCGCCAGGGCACGGGCTCTAGTCTTCGATCTTGAAGTTAGATGCACGGCCAGACCCTCTTCAGCTAAAGTCTTGGCCACCGCCCTTCCGATGTCTCCGGTCCCGCCTACAATCAACCCCGATTTCCCTTCCAGTAAGCCAGTCATCCTCTAGGATGATACAGAGCTATAGTCAGTCCCACACAATCTGAGGAATTCTCCCCGGGTCATTGAGTCTTCAAGATAGGTCCCACGCATAGCAGAAGTGACCGTTTTTGAATTCTGTTTTTGAACTCCCCTCATCATCATACAAAGATGCTGAGCTTCTATTACGACTCCGACACCTTCAGGATCAATTAGTTCCCACACAGCTTGGGCTATTTGTTCGGTCAAACGCTCCTGGACCTGAAACCTTCGAGCAAAAACCTCAACTAGACGTGGTAGCTTCGATAACCCAACAATTTTACCGTTTGGAACGTAACCTATATGGACCTTACCAAAGAAAGGTAGTAAGTGATGTTCACACAAAGAATAAACCTCTATGTGTTTCACGAGTACCATATTTTTATGAGCTTCCTCAAAGAGTGCTCCATTTATTACATTGGAAGTATCCATCTGGTAGCCACTGGTCAGAAACTCCATTGATTTCTTTACTCGATCTGGAGTTCGAATCATGCCTTCTCTACTAGGATCGTCCCCGAGTCTCGATATCATCTCAGCTATCAACTCTGCAAAGGACGCTCCTTCCAGTTGTTTGTTCACCCTTCATACTCCACACAATGTCTTGGCGTCTCCCAGAGTGTCAGCTTGCTCAATTTAATCCCTTCGGGGAATCCTTCCACCAATCTATTCCAAATCTCTATTACAAAATTTTCTGTTGATGGAATCACACTCTTCATCCAAGAAACTTCAAGATTAATATTACGATGGTCAACGTCCTTGATAACCTTGGATTCCACCAATGCTTTCAAATCCTTTAGGTCCATTACAAATCCAGTTTGGGGGTCTGGTATCCCCTCTACGGTCACCATCAGCCTATAGTCATGACCATGCCAATTTGGATTGGCACAACCACCAAACACTTCACTATTACGTTCATCTGTCCACTCGGGATTGAAAACTCTGTGAGCGGCACTGAAATGAAGTTCTCTGGTAATTTTAACGGAAGACACTATTGCCTCTCAGTTTCGGTGAATAGGACAGATACATTTACCGCAAACAGCCCTGTGCCTAAGGTGTCCATTCCAAAGTAACGATCCCGCCACTACAACGCTTCCTACCGTACTTCCCTGTGCTTCCGAAAAAGATAGGAATCCTCCTGTCAGCGAAACCCCCCAAACCAAGAATCCTATCAGCCCCATGAGCCACACCAATGCATTTCGGTGATGTTTTAAGGCAAAACCAAAGGCAGTCATAGCCATAACAAATGCTGCTGCCAAAAGTCCATACTCTACACCACTATTGTGACCTAAAACTGACAGCGTTGGAGTTGCTAGAGGTGTTAAGATACAATGGATAGCACAAACCAAGGGCACCAGGGCTTCCCTAAGAGACTTGACCACAATTTTATCCATATCCGTTAATTACATCTCAAAAAAGTCAAAGCTACGTAGACCTGAGTAAATGAAAATCGCTAAACACTAGCAAATCATCAAGAGAATTCCGGTTCAGTCTCCAGTTGCTTAAAGTGTAAAACAAGCCATCTTCGAATTCATTTTCCCGATTTTCGCAAAGTGTTAGTCGATGGTTCCGTATCACGCTGAATCTGACTTGCCCTAACCTCTGCTTCATCCCATACTCGCAGAATGTTCTGCCCAGCTAATTTCATCAATTCTTCCCCAGTCCAACCCCTTCTAGAAAGTTCTAAGAAAAGTGCTGGAAAAGTAGAAACATCCTCTAGGCCGACTGGGGTAGAATCGATACCGTCAAAATCTGAACCAATACCGACGTGATCTATTCCAGCCACATCAACTACATGCTCAATATGTTTTACTACATCATCCAAGGTAGCCCTCGGGGCTTGAGAGATGAAACTAGGAACAAAAGTAATCATCACCACACCACCGTTTTCAGGAAGTCTTCTTAGAATCCTATCTGGCACATTACGGGGGTGCTCTGTTATCCCCCTAGCTGAAGAATGTGAAAATATGACAGGTGCAGACACAACATCCAAGACTTGGTCCATTGTTTCTGGCGATGTGTGTGAAAGATCTACTAACATTCCTAAGCGGTTCATTTCCCCGACTACCTCTATACCAAATGGTGTAAGCCCTCCATGCACAGAGTCTTCACAGCAGGCATCTGCCCAGTCATTGTGACCATTATGAGTTAGAGTCATATAACGAACACCCAGGTCAAAATAGGACCGCAGTGCTCCTAAAGAATTCTCTATGGCATGGCCACCTTCCATTCCTAGTACAGAGGCCACTTTCCCAGAACCAAAAATCCTGTTTACGTCGGAAGTGGAGTACGCTTGTTCAAACACATCGGGATATCGCCGAATGATACGACGAGCGATGTCTATTTGCTCCAGTTGTACCCTGGCCGCACCTTCCTCTACAGCTTCCATCGGGATATACACTGACCAAAATTGAGCACCCACCATACCAGCCCTGAGTCTTCTAATATCGGTGTGACCGACCGTAGTTGACCTGAGGTCATATCTACTGACGTCACCGGGTGCATCCAGATCGTTAGTGATCAACCAAGGCAAATCATTGTGTCCATCGAACAGGGGTACTGAGGACAATGCCCGTTGTACTTTTTGCAAATGTTCGTCCTGCGCATATCCCGACCCAACCACAGTAAATAACATTATCCCACAAATTGTCAGCCGCCTCAGCATAGCTTCTTTCCTTTTCCATTTCCATGACAGTCACATCTAAATCTCCGAAGATTCAGACAATTTCTTAATCCTCTACATTTCAATCAAAATCAGTAGGAATCCTACTTGCCGTCCTTCAGAAGATAAATGGCAAACAGTAAGATTAGGACAAAGAAGGTAACGTAAAAAAACATCCCAATGCCAATCATTCTTATTAATAGCATCTCAATACTCATAACATGTTCAACTGTCTGGTGTCCTGGGGGAGCCCACTGAATCAACAGTGCTGTGACCAACAAGACCGACTGCGCAAACCAAATCTCCTTGGAACTTACGCGTTTTAGTCGCTCCAAACTCACAGTATGTTGCAGGCCAGACTTAAGCGTTGTCCAGTTTAGTGCACCCAGGCCCATCACTGTAACCGCCAATACTATCTTTAGAAGAAGGACTCTGCCATAGCCAGTCGTCAACAAATCACTGGTTGTAGACAAATGAATAGAAGAGGATAAAACACCCGAAATAATCAAGATTCCCACCCAAACCATTGAGGATTTTGAAAAATTCGACATTACTTCTGGCAGTAGGGATTTGGTAAACGACACCTGTCGCCTCCAACTCCTTTCTAAAACCAAGAGGAACATCAGGGAACCCAGCCAGCCAGCTGCTGCCCAAACATGAAGGATGTCTGCAGACAGGCTCAGCCAAGAGATTCCTTCAACTGCATTCGCATGCCCTGAGAATGCTGGAAACGCCGCTACGGCCATCAATAAACCAGTGACCAAGCCCCACCCCGCACTTCGCTTCACATACAAGGTTGCCACAGCAAGCCCACAGCCTGCCAAAGCAATAATCCATGAGGATCCCCATAAGGTGTGTCTTAGTAAAAGCCAAGCGTCTTCTCCCCAAGGGACAAAAGGGTCACGAAAAGCTATCAGCTGTCGAAAAAATAGCATCAGCATTGCAACAGTGAGAAAAAATCCTCCTTTAATTGCAGTCCTGATGAGCATAGCGTCCACAAATGACCTGGGGAAGTCATCGTCTTCTCCTGTTCCGGCAAAGAGAGTCCATCTGGAAAGGGAAACACCCAGAACAAACACGAGAGATGAAAGATAGAGCCAACCGATAAGCGTGTTTAGTATTAACACAGATAGTTTTTCAAATGTTATTCTACAGATACCGTGAAGTCATAGTCCCCTGTCACCACATGCCCATCCTGCCCTATTCCGCGCCAGAACACCTTGTAACTGCCCGCTAAAAGTGTGTTGTCCAAATGTGCAATGAAAGCAGTCTGGTCTACTGAATCAGCTTCGAATTCCACACCAGCCACGAGAGAGTCCCCAGCATCTACCAATCTAATGGATACCGAATTGCTCTGCGGAACCTGGGTGAACCAGATACTAATCTGAGAAACTGACTCAACAATGGTATCTTTAACTGGAATAGTTTTATCAACTCCAAAATGGTGTGACGAAGGGAAGTGATTCGAAAATGTAGAGGCAGCTAGGGTCAGCACCAAAACAACTCCCAAGCAACAATATTTAAAGCATCTCATAACAAATTCCTTAATGGTCAACAAATTTGTTGTAAAATATCATTGAACTTACTAAAACCCGACTGCTCCAAAAGTTAGTGCAGACAACGTCATGCTCAAGGGGGGCTGAAAGAGTTGCCTTCAGCCCCCCTTGGCTCTAAGCATACAAGTAAGCTGTTTATTGAAGCTCAGGGACAGAGATTGTGACTCCAACCCAGAATCCACCTTCCTCCTCTGAAGGCATGGTGTCAACCGAGAAAGCAAGCCCCGACTTCACAGGTGTTAGCTCAATAGTTGTAGCCTCCCTGCATGCAACCACCATATGAACATCTGATGATGAATTTTGCAATCCCATAGATAGATTTAGATTCGCTACCTGAATGACCTTAAGAGACTCAAATTATGCATATCCGATCTTATGGGATCGTCACCTTTGGGTGTTTCCAATATTTTAGGCACGGCACTCAACCTAGAATCGGTCATTATATTCCTAAACGGATCCATTCCAAGAAATCCATCTCCAATATTCTGATGTCTATCCTTGTGAGAAAGAAATGGATGTTGTGAATCATTCATATGAATAAGACCCAGATTTTCAATGCCCAATATACTATCAAATTGATCCCAAACCCCATCGTAGTCATCTACTAAATCGTACCCTGCTGAATAACCATGACACGTATCGAAACAGAAACCCACCCGGTCTCTTAATCCCGAGGGAATGAATTCTCTGATTCTTGCTAAATGCTCGAAAGCCCCACCTACACTGGTACCACTACCCGCAGTTAATTCGAGTAATACCTTGGTACCCTTGGGTACTGCTTCAAGGGC
>CAWWAX010000047.1:0-10743 GCA_963935005.1 uncultured bacterium
CTAATAGATTGACCTCACAGGACTTTGTCGAACCAGATGAGTTCAATCTTGATAAATTTGGTATAAATTTGAAATGTCCCGTAGGGATAAAACTGGAAGCCTCTCATTCTGGGAAAGCTGATTTTCTACTTCAAGGAATAGTAGAGACTCGCCTGGAACAGAAGTGCCGTAAGTGTTTGAAACCAGTGGAGAGAGCTTTAAGTGCAAACCTAGATCTTCTTTTTAGATCCAAGGATTCGTTGAAGGGAAAAGATGAAATAGAGGAGGAACTACAATTCGATTGGAAACAGGGCCGCTTGGACCTGATGGTCCATCTTTCACAGGAGATTGTGTTGCATGCCGCAGCTTTTGTCGAGTGTCACGATGCCTGTCGAGGTTTTTGTGCTGGGTGTGGGAATAACCTTAATGATTTAGCGTGCGAATGTCCCGAACCTCCCATTGATTCGCGATGGGATATCCTCCTAAACAACTAATAAGTGAACTAATTTCATGGCTGTTCCAAAGAAAAGAACATCAAAACAACGGCAGCGTAAGCGCCGTACACATTACAAGGCATCCCCGGTCAATGTCGCAACTTGTTCCAACTGTGGCGATCCTAAGCAACCCCACAGGGTCTGCGCTAGTTGTGGTTTTTACAGAGACGAGAGAGTGGTTGAAAAAGGCGTGGTTTGATCGTTGTTCTGGTGCTACAGAGCTTTGTCATTAAACCGGGAGAGATAACTAAGTGCTGATTGGCTTAGATGCGATGGGGACCAACCTATCCCCTTGTCCCGAAGTAGAAGGTGCGATCACCGCACTTAAGGCTTCATCAGAGGACCTTCACATTGTGTTGTTTGGAGAAAAGGCATCGATAGAGTCAGAGTTGGATAAATACGAACTCCCTTGGCCGACCGAGCGTTTGAGTATAATCCATGCATCAGAGCGGGTTCTCGTAGAGGATTCGCCAGCGAAAGTGTTGAGACAGAAACCCAATTCATCAATCGCTCTTGGATTTAAAATGCAAAAAAGTGGTGAATTAGACGCCTTCGTCAGTGCAGGATCGACTGGTGCTGTAATGGCTACCGCATTACTAACCTTGCGGCCTTTGAAAGGAGTTGACCGGCCATGTATCGGCACTGTCGTTCCGACAGCTAGGGGCCCTCTGTTGCTACTTGACGCCGGAGCGAACGTTGATTGCAAGTCTCACCAATTAACCCAGTTTGCTGGCTTGGGAAAAGTTTATGCTCAGGATCTGATGGGGATTGAATCTCCGAGAATTGGGCTTTTAAATATTGGAGAAGAACCTGAAAAAGGAGACGAAGTCTCTTTGGCCGCACACAAAGCTCTTAGTTGTAGCCATCTCAATTTTGTGGGTAATATTGAAGGTGGAGCTATTCTAGATGGCGCCTGTGATGTATTGGTATGTGATGGATTTGTTGGTAATGTGATTTTGAAATTTTACGAGTCGGTAGCAGATTTCATCACTAATCTTTTCAGAGAAAAGCTTGGTAAGGCTGCTGGCTCTGAGGACTTCGGAGAAATTTTTAGAATCCTAGACTATACCGAAACTGGAGGAGCACCACTATTGGGGGTGAATGGGGTGGTAGTTATTTGCCATGGTGGTTCTCCCCCTAAAGCCATACACAATGCAATCGGTGTTGCTACCAAAGCGGTTGAATCGGCCATGGTCTCTCATTTCCTAGAAGAGATAGATTCCTTCGGGGCAATTGGAACTGACTCTTGAACTGGAATACACCTATTGCAGAGATTGTTTCGACTGGACGTTTTCTCCCACCAGAAATAACGACGAACGCTGACCTTGAATCAATGGTTGACACTTCTGATGATTGGATAAGGGGACGGACGGGAATCAAAGAGCGGCGAATTGCAGGTGAAGGCCTCAGTACAGCTCAAATGGGCGCGGCGGCCTCATTGGACGCAATGGATAAGGCTGGAATTGGTCCAACTGATATTGATCTGATAATACTGTCTACGGCGACTCCCGATCGACTGCTTCCATCAACAGCTTGCGATATACAGGCGATAATCGGAGCTACAAATTCAGTTGCATTTGACATCGGTGGTGCTTGTTCGGGGTTTCTCTATGGATTGAGTATGGCCGAAGGGTATCTTGCCACTGGTAGGGCCAAGAACATTTTAGTGGTTGCATCTGAGAAGATGAGCTCCATTGTGGATTGGACAGATCGTTCTACTTGTGTATTGTTTGGTGATGGTGCTGGAGCTTGTGTAGTCCAAAGATCCAAGGAAAAGAAGGGGATTGTAGGAACTCACCATGGATCAGATGGAACATTGGCTGAGCTGCTATATCGTCCAGCGGGAGGGACTCTGATTCCTCTGGATTCCAAATCGATGGAGGCGGGGGATCATCTAGTTAAGATGTCGGGTAGGGAGGTTTTTAAAAACGCAGTCCGATCGATGGTGGAAGCATCCGAGAAGGCACTTGCGGATGCTGGTCTTTCAAACGATGACGTGGATCTATTGATACCGCATCAAGCCAATATACGTATTATTGAGTCTACAGCTCGTTATGCCGGGATACCCATGGATAAAATTTTCGTCAACGTCGACAGGTATGGAAATATGAGTTCGGCCACAATACCCGTGGCCATGGATGAAGCTTCAGAGATGGGCATCCTTAAAACTGGCATGAATGTTTTGACTGTAGCATTCGGTGCTGGTTTCGCATGGGGTGCAGTGGCAATGCGTTGGTAAACTAAAATATTAGGAATCTTAACAATAAAATGTCACTAGGTCTTTTGTTCCCAGGACAAGGCTCTCAATACATTGGTATGGGCCAAGGGTTAGCAATCGAGCATATCTCCGCAAAAAGAGTGTTCCAAGAGGCGGATGACTTGATGGACTTCAAGTTATCTGAATTGATGTGGAACGGCTCGGAAAGCGAGCTACAGCTTACAAAGTACGCGCAACCAGCTATTCTAGTTCATTCAGTGGCTACAGTCCGTGTAATGCAGGAATTATTTGACTGTTCATTTGAAAATTGCAAGATGTGTGCGGGGCATTCCCTTGGTGAGTTTTCGGCTCATGTAGCTGCTGAAACCTTTAGTTTCTCAGAGGCTATCCGTACGGTGCAGTTACGAGCAGACTTAATGCATGATGCATGCTTACAGCAAGAAGGTGCAATGGCGGCAATCATCGGTCTGGATGATGTGGAGATAGTGTCCATTTGCAAATCTACTAGCAGCGCCCAAAACCGCTGTGCTCCAGCGAATTTTAATTCCCCAGGCCAGACTGTGATTAGCGGGAATGTAGAATCAGTGCAGGCAGCAATGGTTTTAGCACTACAGTCCGGGGCCAAAAGGGCTGTAGAGCTACAGGTTTCTGGTGCATTTCATTCACATTTGATGGAATCAGCTACTGAGACTTTTACAGAGTGGATGAGTGGTATTTCCTTCTCTCACTCTAAATTTCCAATTGTTTCTAACGTAACAGGAACGATTCCTGAAGCGTCTGTCGGCGTAGGGGATTTACTGGTGAGACAGTTGACAAGTCCGGTATTGTGGGCTCCTTCGATTAGATATATGGTGGAAAAAGGAATCAACACATTTTTGGAACTTGGTCCTGGTTCAGTTCTGAGGGGCTTGAATCGAAGAATCGCGAGAGATACAGTATGCAAATCCTTGGGTGACCCAGAAGACTTTGAATCAATAGAAGGATTTTTACAACATCTATAGAGAAGAGATAGAACATGGAAAATGAACTGACAGGGAAGGTAGCCTTGGTCACTGGTGGATCTAGGGGTATCGGTTTGTCTATCGCTGAAGAACTGGCCGCAGGAGGGGCTACGGTCGCAATTGTTGCAAGGAATCCAGAAGGAGCCGTAAAGGCAGCGACAAGCCTTAAGGGTTCGGGCCACCAAGGTTTCTCCTGTGACGTAGGAGACAGAGACAGCGTGGATGAACTGGCTGACAAGGTCTTCGAGCAGCTAGGTGTAGTTCAGATTCTAGTAAATAATGCGGGGATAGCAAAGGACAATATTTTTATCCGTATGACAGAGGATCAATGGGATGATGTGCTCAACGTGAATTTGAAAGGTGCATTTAACATGACGAGAGTCTTGGCTCGTAAAATGATGAAAACAAAAGACGGAGTAATTCTCAATGTTAGTTCGGTTGTTGGGCTTACGGGAAACGCTGGTCAAGCGAATTACTCCGCCTCTAAAGCAGGACTTATTGGCTTTACCAAGAGCTTGGCCAAGGAATTGGCATCCAGAAATATTAGATGTAACGCCATCACTCCGGGTTTCATCCAGAGTGATATGACTGATGGACTTCCTGAATCTGTGACTAACGACTTGAGTTCCAGGATTCCTCTCGGTTACTTTGGAACGACCGATGACGTTGCAGGGCTAGCGCGGTTCCTTGCCGGACCATATGCTCGCTACATCACGGGACAAGTTATATCTGTGGATGGTGGCATGGCCATGTAAATGATTAGATTGTCAATTAAAATGAATTTCTAAAAATATGGAGGTAAGATGGCTGATGACATTGCCAGCAAAGTAAAAAAAATCATTATGGAAGAACTGGGTGTAGACCCTGAAAAAGTAACCGATGCGGCTTCTTTCGTTGACGATCTGGGAGCTGATTCACTGGATACAGTTGAGCTTGTGATGGCCTTTGAGGAGGAATTTGATATTGAGATTCCAGATGAAGATGCTGAGAAGATGCGGACGGTCGCTGACGTGGTCACTTATGTGAGTGGTTCTAAAACCTGATACGGTACATGTTATCACATTAATGTAACAATTTAAAAGATACTATGGACAAACCAGCACGTGTGGTCATAACGGGAATGGGCGCTGTCACTCCCCTTGGAAACGATGTTTCCACTACTTGGAAAGCAATGCAGGGCGGGATGAGTGGTGCGGGACCAATAACACTGTTCGAACACACAGATGAATTTCCTTCACGGATAGCCTGCGAAGTCAAAGGGCTTGATCCCTTGGAATTTTTAGAAAAGAAAGAAGCTCGAAGGTTTGATAGGTTCACTCAGCTTGCAATAAAAGCGGCTGAGGAGGCATTGGATGATTCAGGCGTTAGGGATAAGCCAGAGCACATCACCCCAGAAAGATTTGGTGTGATTTTCGGGAGTGGCATAGGTGGGATTTCGACGTTGGAGAAACAGCACGATATTTTAAGAGAAAGAGGACCGCGGGCTGTCAGCCCCTTTTTCATTCCCATGTTTATTCCCGATATTGCTGCTGGATTAATTTCGATAAGATGCGGTGCAAAGGGCCCCAATTATGCTACGGTTTCTGCATGTGCATCTAGCGCACATGCGATATGCGATGCCTACAGATACATAGCTCAAGGCGAGGCGGACGTCATGATCGCAGGTGGATCTGAATCGACATTGACACCCTTGGCTGTCATGGGATTCGCTAATATGAAGGCACTGTCGAGAAGAAATGATTCCCCTGGAGAAGCTTCGAGACCTTTCGACTCAGAGAGGGACGGATTTGTGATAGGTGAAGGTGCAGGTTGTTTGGTGATGGAATCATTGGATACAGCTCTGGAAAGAGGAGCTAATATCGTTGCGGAGATTATAGGATATGGTGTATCTGCTGATGCCTATCATATCACTCTTCCTGCTCCTGAGGGTGCGGGAGCTCAGAATGCTATGCAAAAAGCCTTGAAGTCAGCTAATCTCCAAACGGACCAGGTGGACTATATCAACGCGCATGGTACATCAACTCTTGCAAATGATAAAAATGAAACATCCGCGATCAGATCGGTATTTGGTGCCCACGCCAATTCACTTTTAGTGAGCTCTACAAAATCCATGACGGGGCACTTATTGGGCGCCGCTGGCGCCGTTGAGGCTATTGCCAGTGCACTAGTCTGTAAGGAAAATAGAGTTCCCCCAACTATCAATCAGACAAATCCGGATCCAGACTGTGACTTGAATTATGTACCTAATCACTCAGTTCAGAAAGAAGTTTCGGTAGCACTTTCGAACTCGTTCGGATTCGGGGGACATAATGCTTGCCTTGCTCTACGGGCTTGGAACTATGAATAAAGCACAGCGACCCCCTATTTTTCGCGATTGCCATTTGTTATGAAAATATGAAAATTGGATTTGGGTATGATTCACACCGTTTTACTGAAAGCCGACCACTCATATTGGGTGGTGTTCGCATTTCTGAAACTAATGGACTGGATGGGCATTCAGATGGAGATGCACTATCTCATGCTATTACAGATGCAATCCTGGGGGCGGCAGGCTCTTGGGATATCGGACATTATTTCCCATCATCTGAGCCTAAATGGAAGAATTGTGATTCCATTGTCCTATTGAAGCACGCTGTGAAGATAGTAAAAACTCTGGGCTTGGAAATTGGAAATATCGATGCTACCGTCGTGTGTGAAGGCCATAGGATATCTCCACACAGGAAGGCGATCATAGAAAGCCTTGGCGGCGCACTGGAAGCCGAGCCAGGGCAGATTTCGATTAAGGGTAAAACCAATGATAAAATGGGCTGGATAGGTTCAGAAGTAGGTCTCGCTGTCTATGTAGTCACACTTTTACGTCCAATGGAGTGAATCTTAGTAGTCTGAGAAAAGGGGAGGCCCAAAATACAGCCATTACTTGAGGCCTTTATGGAGCTCCCTGCCGTTTTAATCTATCTCCTGCTTGGTTTGGGATCTGCTGCTGAAAATATTTTTCCACCGATACCAGCTGACACTTTTGTGGTTCTGGGGGCAAGCTTAAGTGTTACAATCCGAACTTTGCAAATAGAACAGGTGTTTCTGATTGCTTGGGTGTCAAATGTAGCGGGAGCTTTAGGGGTTTATTGGCTGGGGTGTCATTATGGGCGTCCATTCTTTGAAAAAGGGAGAGGCCGAGAGCTACTAAGTGACCACCAATTCAAGAAACTAGAGCGTTTTTATCAGAAAAAAGGACTCATAGCTTTGTTTTTAGCACGATTCCTGCCCGGTTTTAGAGTGGCTGTACCCGTTTTTGCTGGGATAACTAAAATGAATTGTTTCCCGGTATGTGTGGCCATTGGATCAGCATCTGCTATATGGTATAGCCTACTGGTATATGTTGGAATCATTGCGGCAAAAAGTTTGAGTCAGGCGACCGAATTGCAAAATATATTTAATTTGAGTTTCGGAGTATTAGCAGTAATGATAGCCATATGGTGTGCCTGGATGTGGAAGTCCAGTCGCGGGGAAAACAATGACTAAAACAGAAAATTCAGATGATTTGTCCAATTATTGTTTAGAACAGTTTCTGGACTACTTGAATTTTGAAAGAGGGTTTTCATCCGCCACTTTAGTTGCATATAAAAGGGAAGTAGTTCGAATGGTGAGATTTATGTCGACAAATAATAGAACTGATCCGACACAAATCACTAATTCAGAAATAAGGGACTTCATCATTTTCCTGGGCAAACGAGGCCTTGCTCCAGCTTCCATCGGGAGAGCTCAAGCAGCCCTGCGCACTTACTTTGCATTCCTGGAGCAGGAGGCCATTGCTACGATGAATCCAACACTTAAAATCAGTAATCCAAGATCCAGTAGAAAAATTCCCGATTATATGACTCACCACGAAATTCTAAAGATCCTAGAATCACCATCACATGACTCTCAATACTACTGGCGAGATAGGGCTATTTTAGAGTTTCTTTATGCTACTGGTGCTAGGGTCTCGGAACTGGTTGGTGTCACTTTGGCAAATCTGGATCTTGAAAACCATGTTTGCTTGGTATTCGGCAAGGGATCTAAAGAAAGGATTTTGCCACTGGGCACTGAATGTTGTTTGGCGCTTGAACGTTACCTCGGTGATGTGAGACCCTTACTCCAAAATGTTAATACGGCAGATATTCTTTTCTTAAACCACAGGGGCGGAGGTTTATCGACTAGGGCGATCCATCGACTAGTGAAAGCGGCGGGTGCATCAGCTGGTTTAAGAAAGACGATAAACCCACACATGTTCCGGCACACGTTCGCTACTCATCTTCTGGAGGGCGGTGCTGACCTGATGGCAGTCAAAGAACTCTTAGGTCATTCAGATATCAGCACCACTCAAATATATACGCATGTTGATCGGAAGCATTTACAGGAAGTGCATAGAAAACACCATCCTAGAGCATGACTCAGTAGTCCTGCATCCATCTGAATCAATACTAGAGTGGAGATTTATCCGGTGTGTTGAAAAGATCGGATTGTTGTTGTGCCGAAATCAATAAGCGTAGAGCTTCGCTCAAGACGGGATCTCGTTCCAGTCGAAGCTCGATGGAACGTCCTAGCATGTCCATTCTCTGTGCTATCCGAGGAAGAATTCTCCATTTTAAATAATCATGTATTTCATTAGTAATGAGGGAATCATCTGTTTGTGATTCTTGTTCAAGTGCTGATACAAATGCCTCGAAATCAACTAAATATAAAGTCGGCTCGTTTGAACCTTCTCTACGATTTTTTTCTGATTGGTCAAATGCAAATTCCTCTATCCTAAGATCAAATGGGATTTGTTTCTGAGCCATCTGGGAAAGGAAATTTCTTTCATTTGTGGTTAGAGTATCATTAGGTATCGTTAGGTCTGGGAATACTCCACCCCCTCCACTTAACACTCTCCCTCCAGGGGTTGTTACGACTGGAAATGTGTCGGGATCTTCTGGGAGTATTCTTCCCTGAACATTGCGTGGTCTGTGCAAAGACCTGCCTAGTGGTGTAAACCATTCGCCGGTGGTCAATCTCAAGTGGCGATCATCGCTCAAACGGAAAACATTTTGAAAGACTCCTTTTCCGAAAGTTCTTTCTCCCAAAATTAGAGCTCTGTCGTGATCCTGTAGAGCGCCCGCTATGATTTCGGAAGCGGAAGCAGAGAAACGATCTACTAGTATGACTAGGGGCATCCCAGGAACAATCTCCGGACCTCTTGCATCCCAGGATTCGTCGATGTTTCTGTTTGATCCACCTGGAGACCTGCTTTCAGCACTCGCTAGTCGGCTTCCTCTTTCCAAAAAGAGGTCGCCAATCTTTAACGATTCGTCTAAGTAGCCCCCAGGATTTCCCCGAAGGTCCAAAACTATCCCATGGGTTCCAGTCAATTTTTCGAGAGCTTGTTGCATTTCGACTGCTGATCCTCTGGCTACTCTATCGAGAGCGATATATCCTAAGTTGTCCCCGATCACATCAGCTACCACAGCTGTTACATGAACACTATCACGGGTAATTGTAGATGTGACTGCAGCTCCCAGCCCTTCGCGGGCGATGGTTACGTCCACTGTAGTTCCAACTTTACCCCTAATTGAGTCTGAGACGTTACCAGTAGACCAGCCTTCTGTACTGGTATCATTGACTCCTATGATACGGTCGCCTACCTGTAAGCCAGACCGCTCCGCTGGGGTGGAGGTGAAAACTGCAGTTATTGTTATGGCTTCATTGAGATGTGTTATCTGGACTCCAATTCCTGCATAGTTGCCAGTATTGCTTTCTCTGAACTGATCAAATTCGATTGGATTGTATGCCTGTGCATAGGGATCATTTAATTCATTCAACAAACCTCTCACGGCTTTTTGCCACAGGACAGAATCGGCTATCTGTTCCAATCCGTAGTTTCGTATTGTCTCGAAAGCGTTTAGAAATATTTTGGCTCCAGGAGATACTGATTCAGTGAGGTCTCGTTGGTTTCTTTGGTATTCCCTAGAGGATTGACTTGCAACAGGATGGGCAATGAGTACTGTTGTTATAAGGCAGAGCAAAATTCGTGATATCATAGATGCAATGTCGGTCAGTAGTTTAGTAGTTATGGAACTAAAAGTAATAGGATTTTTACGGGATCCTTGTAACTTTATGCTGTCCAAAGTTCTTTACGCCCTTCCAGGATACTTTGTTGATGACAGGATCGAAAGAGTATAGGCAAATGAAGATCGGGTTGGCTCAGGTTAAACCTAGGAAATCTGATCTACAGGGTAATATTGCTAAAATCAAGAAAGTGATTTCAAAATCCGCTGAAGAAACTGATATCTTAGTCTTTTCAGAAGCGAATTTGACTGGCTATTTTCTGGAAGGCGGTGTCCCAGAGGCTTCTCTGTCAATTGGAAAGATCATCGAGGTTTTGGGTAGACCACCTAAAAATTGTCCTGACGTTGTCTTGGGATTTTACGAAAGCGACAGAAACGGACCATTTAACAGTGTTGCATACCTCGAGGCGTCTCCTGACGAATTCAAAGTAAAGCATGTCCACAGGAAATTATTCTTGCCGACATATGGGGTTTTTGACGAATCTCGATTCGTTCGTCCAGGGACTGAAGTGGCCGCTTTTTCCACTCGCTATGGTAGAATCGGATTGTTGATTTGTGAAGATATGTGGCACTCGTTGCCTCCAACGATTCTTGCCCTACAGGGTGCGGAACTGATCATAGGCGTCAGTGCCTCGCCTGCTAGAGATTTTTCTAAGAATGAGGAAGGACTTCCTGCTAATTTAAAGAGGTGGGATACCTTGGTCTCTTCTATTGCTCTGGAGCATGGTATTTTCGTGGTGGTCAGCCAATTGGTAGGATCTGAAGGAGGCAAGATCTTCCCTGGAGGTTCTATCGTTTCGTCACCGGAAGGATCCATTATTGCTAGGGCACCCCTAATGAAGGAGTGCGTTACACGAGCGACGTTGACCAGCGAGCAAATTACTAGAGCAAGAACGAAAGCGCCTCTTTTGTCTGACTTGGAAAGGGTTCTGCCAGACCTCCAAAGGTGTCTCTCTGGAGCCAAGAAAATA
>CAWWAX010000048.1:0-10539 GCA_963935005.1 uncultured bacterium
TGGATCATCAATTTCCGTGGCTTCTATGCTACCCAATCTAAATCTTGTTTCTGGAACCATTTCTAGAAGACGATGTAGTAATTCCGAGAGGATCATCGGACATTCAAGGTCTCTGCCATAATGACCAATATGAATCCCCGTCAATACAATCTCTGGATGATGTTTAGACAGAATTAAAGCTTCATCAACAATCTCTTCGGGACTGCGTGAGCGACTAGGGCCCCGAGCCAAGCGAGTAGCACAGAAAGAACACTTACGATCACATCCGTCCTGTATCTTTAACCATCCGCGTGTTGCCGATCTCCTATAACCCAAGATGGACCCGCTTTTTTGGATCTTACCACTTCCATTCCCTTCATGGAAACCTTGAATCTGCACTAATTCTGACTCTCTCTTTGCAGCTAGAGAAACCTGAACTGGATCATGACCCATCACAACCGCTTCTACTTCAGACATTTCAGAATACTCTGCACCACGAAGAACTGCAGAACATCCAGCAACAACGACACGGACGCCAGGTTTATCTCTTTTGATTTTTCGGATAAATTTTCGAGCGTCTTTATCGGCCGCGTTGGTCACTGTACAGGTATTTACTAGACAGACCTCAAACTCTTCTGACTTCCCTACCGTGATGCCACCTCGGGCCTCCAGTTCCTGTCTCATCCTTTCGGTATCGTACTGGTTCGCCTTACATCCAAAAGTCTTAAAAAAAACTTTCATAACACAACCAAACTCTAGCGACCCCCAGCTCGCAAAGTGACGGTGAGTCTGTTGAAATTCTCCTCAAAGTCACTCGCGCTGTGTCTTCCAGCTTCCATGGCTATATCTATAGCCGCAATCGGAAGCTCAAGCGCCTCTGCAAGAACTACCGAAAAACCTAGAGATACATTCCTCTCTTTTACTTCCTGACCCTTGAATTTAAAAGGCATGGTTGACTTACGAAAACCCAAACGAAGAGGGAAAACTCCCGACCAAAACCTTGTTGCTTCCCATTCCAGACCGATTCCATAGGTATTAGCCCTTCCCACAGCTACCGCATCAAGTCCAGAATATCCCGAATTGCTCCAATCAGATGACGAAAGGCCTGCGCTCAAAAAAAATCCTCGGCTTATCATCCAATTACTTGCGACTTTTAACTCTACTGGAGCTTGAATCAGTGCTTTCTCTCCAGTCGATCCTTCCACTGGACTAAGAGCGATAGCCCCTGACCACTGGACACTCCCTCCCAGCTGTAGCAAAGAGTGAGGGTTCCAGGAAACATTCGCGGATAAAAGTGGGCCAGAATAGGTCGATGTTGTATTATTGGAGAAATCTTTGAGTGTTCCCAACAGCGGCAGTGAATCCAAATCAAATCTTCTAACAAAATTACGCTTAACACTGCCAGTATAAATACCCGCTGAAGCCCCTATCGCTATACTAGAAGAGAGCCTCTGGGCCCACCCCATCCGAAACGCAGAAAGACCACCCAACAAGTCCGATTGGTCAGTTATCGGAATATCAGCTCCCATAAGCTGTAAAGTGTCCCCAACAGCAGCGGAAGAATTTTGATCAAAAAAACTATTTAAGGTGAACGTTCCCACGCCACTTGTACCCAAAGGGAATGCCAGACCTATTATAGGAAAACGTGTTCCAGAAAACTCTCCCTCATTAGCGCCTAGTTTATAACTTCCCCACATCGGTTGCAGGGTAAAACTCGCCGTTGAAGCCAAAAGATCCAAAGAAGCTGTAGGATCGCCTGGTAAAATCGTTGGAGTCCTACCAGCCAGGCCTACTCCACCAAGTGCTCTCTGGGTAGCGTCTATAGGATCCAATTTCATACCTAAGCCACTCGATCCCAATAACGATTGAGCTTCTGACAACTGCGGACTAGATATCAGAAGAATGCAACCGACCCAAAAAAATCTCATGGTGAGCTCCCCTGCTTAGGAACCGTTAGTATTAATCTCAGCACTGGAAATCCAGAATCACCAGAACCTTGAAAAGATGCAAAGTCCAGCGTAGTCCCCTCGTTACTACTTAGAAGCGCAACAGTATTAGAAGGAAATGTCCCCGACAGTTCTCTGTCACTAAATCCTAACAAATCTGTCAATGAAAAAACGACCTGCTCCCCTTCTGCATTATCGAAAAACTTAGGCTGCACCAAAACTCCCTGTTGCAACCCGACGGGGTCTCCGAGAGGAGACTTGGGAAGAGATGAAGGACTCAGCACTGAACGGATTTGGATAGCCAAGGGAGTCGTCGGTTTAAATCCAGCTTCAGTTTCACGAGTTGTCAGAATCAATTCTGCTAGATTTAGCTGGCTCTTCGAAACATCGAAAAGGCACCCTGTGTTTCCACAAATTTCAACCGAACCCTTAACCTGCTCTGGTAGTTTCATGGTCATTACAGACCTCCAAGCGGGAAGACCTCCGACCCTCAACCATCCCCCTGGATTAGTGGGCATAGGATCAACCATGAAGCTCAAAGCACTGACTGGAACAGGAATCTCAACAATTGTGTCTGGATTAATCAAAGGGATAGCTTTCAATACTAACTGAGCATCCCAGAGATTAAGGCGAGTTGCTGAATCGGTGGAAGCCACCACCATCCCTCGAGAATAGCTACGCTCTCCACCCCATGCGGCCACGGTTGCAGAGTCGACATCAATACTTATCGATGCGAAGGTATTTACCGAATCACCAGCTAAATGAGAATCAAGGTCTCCAGATCCTACTAAAACCGATGTGCCTGCACCTGGTTGCACCCACGAAGTCTTATTGCCAACAGTATCCACCGCAACTTTCCAAGTAACTGTCTTAGAATCCCAAGCTTGTTGGGTAGCTGAGAGTTGTAGGCCAATAGCCTCATTATTCGGACCTTGGACAGAGTCAAATGCTAGCACTACCCTGCCCCCTATAAATTTCAGCCCAGATGTACTCCCTCCTAGTTCCACTGACTCTGGGTATGAACTAAATCGTACAATTGTTTTTGCAGAGAATCCATTGAAATCTTTGGCGACAACGCCAGAACCCAAATCAGAAGAAGACCCATAGCCTCCCACGACGTTCAATTCTTGAACGAAATCAGCAAATGGCACCATTACTTCTAGGGTATAAGGCTCAATATCGATCAGGTCTAAATCGGGTGCAGTGGCAATATTTTCACTACAATTCACCAAACACACAAAACCCAGCGGAAATAATAATCTTACAAAACGAGACTTCATCAAAGAAATTTCCTCTTTTCTCGAACTACTGGAAACACACTAACTATCACAACAAAATCCTCGGCAATCTAGACGTTAAGCCAGTCAAGATCTCATAGCTGACAGTTTCCGCTAAAGTCGCCATCTCGTCCAAAGTTATACGCTCTTCTCTGTCCTGACCTATTAAGGTTGCCACATCACCAACTTCAACCCCAACAAGATCAGTCACATTTACCACAATTGTATCCATCGAAATTCTTCCAATAATTGGCACTCTAGTGCCTTGGAGTAAAGCATGCCCAGTATTACCTAATTTCCTTGACAATCCATCTCCATAACCGATTCCTAGCACTGCCCATTTTTCCTTGCCCGTACTCTCGTAGGTCGCTCCATAGCCCAACGTAGTATTGGACGAAACATTCCGAACTAGCACGACTCTCGCGCGCAGACTCACGACTTCTTCCGGTAAAGATCCTGCACTCCCAACTTGACCTCCATAGATAAAAATCCCTGGACGAACCCCTTGAGTCACTACCGACGGTTCACGAAAAATGGCTGCGGAATTGGAGAGATGAAACATCCCCGCATTTTCGTTCAAGTTGTCTGTAGCTTCCAAGAATCTCTCAGATTGAAGTTCAGTACTGGAATCAGAATCTACATCTGAAGAATGAAAATGAGTATAGGTGCCACTCCAAAATACATTTTCCTGACCGGAACGAACTCTCACAATCTTTCCCCAATCCGAAACGGTACGCCAATCAAAACCAGCCCTACCCATCCCTGAATCAACTTCTATTTGGAAATGACCTGTGATATTGAACTTTTTGGAGATCGCTATCCATGTTTCTAAAGCCTCTAGATTTGATAATGTAACCGTTAAGTTCGCCTCCAATGCCTGTTCGTACGACCCGTAAGGAACGGGGGAAAATACCACTACAGGTTTTACCACACCGATCCTACGAAGATGACAGCCTTCTTCAATAGTAGCCACTCCAAATCCCCAAGGATTGCACACTTCCAGAATGGGAACCGTGGATTCCACCCCCAAACCATAGGCATCGGCTTTTACCATGGGGATTATCGAACAATTATCCCCTACTTTTTCACGAATAGTCAATACGTTTCTGCGAAGGGAGTCTGAACTCACCTCCACCCAGGATCGGATACAAGAATTATCTGCCATGATAGTTGAAAAAAGCTAAAACATATTCTTCAATCAAGATCTTGTTGAAGAATCATATATACTGAAACTTACTTTACAGAGTGGAATGAAGCTTTAAACCCTTAATGGAGAATACACCTTACCAGCTAATCCGAGGGTATTCAAAAGTGAGAAATCCCTGGATAAATCAAATAGAAATAACTTTTATCCAACCTCATCCCTAATCTCTAAAATCGATCCTAACACTCAACCACTAATATATGCACAAGAGATTCAAGCTCGGGTTAGTAAAATCGGATTTGACTGGGAAACTCCCCAACAAGCCTTGCCAAAGCTATATGAAGAACTTGGAGAAATAAGTGAAGCTTTGAACGAGCATGAAGAACAGCACTTACAAGAAGAGCGGGGAGACCTGATGTTTTCAGCGATGAATTTAATCCGCACCCAGGATATAGGGCTAGTGATATTCTAGAGGAAAGTTGAGTCAACTCATGGAGACAATCTATTCATCATCCTCGGAAATGGAATTAATTCACGAATATGACGACTCCCTGTTATCCATCCTACAGTGCGTTCTAAGCCGAGACCGAATCCAGAATGCACAAAACTCCCATAGCGTCTTAAATCTAGATACCAAGAATAAGCTTCTTCTGGTAATTTTTCTTCTCTGATACGATCCAACAGAAGTTCCAGGTCATCCTCCCGCTGGCTTCCCCCTATAATTTCACCACAACCAGGAACCAACAAATCATTGCATAGCACAGTTTTCTCATCATCAGGGTTCTGTTTCATATAAAATGCTTTGACAGACCTAGGATATTCATAAACAAAGAGTGGCCTACCAAATTCTTCCGTAAGTTGCTGTTCGTCAGGAGCCCCTAGATCACTTCCCCATTCTATCGAGCTTCCTTTCTTTCTCAGAAGGTCTACAGCTTCTGTATATGAGATCCGCTCGAAAGGTTCTGAAACTAGTTCTAAATCTCGGAGATCCCTCTCAAGAACCTTTAATTGCTCCTGACAGCGTTCTAAAACCCTCTTCACAATGTAACGAACAAAATCTTCCTGAAGTTGCATATTGGCTTCTGAATCCGCAAAGGCTACTTCAGGTTCAATCATCCAAAATTCTGTGAGATGTCTTCTTGTCTTAGATTTTTCCGCTCTGAAAGTTGGTCCGAAACAATAAACCTTTCTAAAAGCTGGACACGCAGCCTCTACATATAACTGTCCGGTTTGGGCAAGATAAGCTTCCTCTCCGAAGTAATCGGTTGCAAAAAGAGACCCAGCGGATTCGCCGATCGCACCAGTTAAAATAGGCGAGTCAATTCTTACAAAACCTCGTTCATAAAAGTAGTCGTGAACTGCCTGTTCAACTTCGTGTCGAACTTGTAATCCAGCTCTCTGGCGACTAGAACGTAGCCACAAGTGCCTGTGATCCAGAAGGAATTCAACTCCGTGTTCCTTAGGTTGAATTGGATAGTCAGGAGAAGAACCCAGCATTTCAAGATCTATAACACCAATTTCAAAACCACCCGGTGCTCTCGGTTCTTCACGTACTTCCCCTGTCAAGGCAACTGAGCATTCCAGGGTCATAGATTGATGTGATTCCCACAAATCTTCAGATCCCTCTTCTTTCAGGACCACCCCCTGAACCAAACCAGTTCCATCTCTCACGACCATGAATCCTACTTTACCATGACTCCGGATGGCATCTATCCAACCTAAAACCGTAACGACTTTACCAATAGAGTCCTTAAGAGAAGCTATCTCAGTCACGTTTTTGTCGTTCATTTTCATAACACTCAACGTTAAATGTACAAATCATCAATGATTAACAGTCATTTCTATCCGACTGAAAAAAGCTCCAGTCTATCTGAATATCGACAGCCGAGCAATTCAGCTACTAGTTGGGCTTCTTTACTTAGTCGAGCTTCTTTACTCTCAAAACCAGGATTGCTTTCTATTAATGAGCGCACTTTACTCTCAAAACCAGGATTGCTTTCTATTAATGAGCGCGCCCTCCCCTGAGCTTCGACCAAAAGATCCTCATCCTTTGTCAAATCTGCAAATTTTAAAACAGGATCTCTACCATGCTGCTGTGCACCGAAAAAATCTCCCTGACCTCTAATCCTAAGATCTTCCTTGGCTAAGGCAAAACCATCAGCAGTTTTAATGAACACCTGGATTCGTTCAGCTGCCACTCCCTGAGGATCTGCAATAAGAACACAGAAACTCTCCGATAATCCTCTTCCTACTCTACCTCTAAGCTGATGTAGCTGTGACAGACCGAATCTTTCGGGATTCTCGATCAGCATTACGGTAGCATTTGCGACATCGATACCTACTTCGATTACTGTAGTTGCCACTAGGATTTCTGTTTCTCCAGAGATAAAGGACTTCATTGTTTCGTCCCGTTCTGCACTGGAGAGTTGCCCATGTACTAGGCCAACCCTCCTATGTGGGAACACTTCTTTACAAAGCTTCTCATATCCTTCTTTGGCTGAACGCAAATCTATCTTATCAGAGTCATCTATCAAGGGATAGACGACATAAACTTGACGACCTTCCATTAATTCCAATTCTAATTTTTCATACACCTGAGTTCTTTCGTTAGGAGGATAAATGACTGTCTTAACAGGCTTACGTCCCGTCGGCAATCCTTCAATTATGGAAAGATCGAAATCACCATAAAGGGCCATCGCGAGGGACCGTGGAATTGGCGTCGCCGACATGAGCAGGATATCTGGAAGCAAATCTGAATCCCCTAGGGCCATTCTTTGCTTAACTCCGAAACGATGCTGTTCATCGACCACCACCAATCCTAATTTATCAAAGACTACACCTTTTTGAATCAAAGCATGAGTCCCCACAATTACCTGTGCCTGACCATTTTCGAGACTCTGTAATACGGTTCTTTTTTCTTCGTCAGACTTCTTCCCAGTTAACAAATGAACTTGTACGCCTAGTGGTTTCAGAAATTTTTGTAATGTTTTTGCATGTTGCTCGGCTAACAGTTCCGTCGGAGCCATCAATGCTGCTTGATGGCCTCCCTCTACTGCTAACAACATCGCAAAAATACATACAATCGTTTTGCCAGATCCAACATCCCCCTGAAGAAGCCTATTCATGCGTCTCTTCGATCCCATATCTTCATAGATTTCCCGTAAAACTTTGACTTGGCCTGCGGTTAGGTCGAAGGGCAATGAATCATAAAGAGGTTTTATAAGTTTTTTATTTCTTTGGAAAGAAATACCCGTGTTTATTGTGGTTTGACGATATCTTCCCATCGCATAGAGGACTTGTAATAAAAACAGTTCGTCAAAAGCCAGACGTCTCCGTCCTTGTTCCATTTTTTCCAAAGAATCAGGCTTATGTAAGGCCTGTAAAGCTTCCCGCATGCCTAGAAGAGATAGCTCCTTCAATATTGATCCCAAAATCGAACCTTCTCTATCAGAAGGCCTTAAATATTCCTCCTCTGCTATGCCGCTGAGAAGGTCATCAAGATTTTTTTCAAAGATACCCCTGAGAACCCACTGTTGAACTTCTTCACTGGCTGGATAGCTGACGAAAATATGGCCACTAGAGTGTCCTACTGTCTCCTGAAGACTACCCGATCGTCCTAATACTACAAATTCTCTTGGTTGCAGCTGACGGCCATGAAAAAACCTCACCGATCCTGTAGCCAAGACAATATCGCCATCCTGTAGTTTGCGTTCGATCCACGGTTGTCCTGGCCAGGCACATGTGATCATTCCCGACTCGTCCTGTAAAACCGCTTGAAAAATTCGCAGGCTGCTTCTAGTGGAAATAACCCCCCTGGATCGTACAATTCCAATTATTGTAGCTTCTTCACCCACTTCAAGACTGTCTGCGGTTTGGATGGTCGATGCGTCGTCATATCTACGGGGCCCATGATATAGCAGATCTCTAGCTGTAAATATCCCCATACGTCCTAGGGACTCAGATCGAACTGGTCCCACTCCTTTGAGGAATTGGACTGGTTTTTCGAGTTTAAAGTAATTCACTTAATAACTTTCCCCTGATAACCCGATAGCTATATCACTAGGTTTATCAATCTTCCTACTCCCAACTATTTCTTCGAAACTACCGAAGTCCTCCCCGTCGTCGCCCGACCCATTCAAGCAAAAGGAGGACAATCAGCAAGAGATAAGGGCTTATGAATGTGTGCAACGGCCGACCGAAATTACCAACAGTGATAGACGCAGCTGATAAATCATTCACAACATTTTCTAGTTCTTTTGGCTGCTGAAACCACTCTGAGCTGTGATCTTCTACTTCAAAACGGCCAGCACCGAGCACATCCTCAGTTTCAGAGTCAGAGTCACTTGCTTCATAAGTATAACTTCCTGAAGGTAAGCCTTCAGTCATAAATCGATCTTCTTCATCAACAACAATTGTGGTATCTCTCATCACCACATCATCTAATGAGACTGTCAAATTGATAGCACTTCCGGCCAAACCGAACCCTGTCCATTCTAGTACCACATTTTCTCTCCAGACTCTCGAGTCAGGCACCACTGCATTCTGGTTCTCCAAAATTTCCGAAGCCATCAACCAACCTAAGACCCCAGCCCATAATCGACGGTAGATCTCACGGCTAGAACCACCCTTTGAAGACCACCTCCAAAAATCTGAAGCGAGCACTGCAGCTATTCGTCTTTCGTCATTATTAACAAAAACCAAAGGTGATTGGGTTTGACCAAGACCATCTCGACGAAATTCTAATGGTTCGACATGACTATTCGGACCCAAAAGGGGGAGAACAGCACTTAAAGGTGGTAGGAAAGAAAAATCAGCCCCAGACAAGGTGGCTGCTAAAGGTGATGGCTTAAAATTATTTTCAAGATACCACTCGCCGGCTAAAACTCTTTCCTCAGTTGAAATTCCTAGGTCATTCGCAACTGTTCCATCTTTCAGAAATACCAAGGTGGCCTGACTCATTTCCACAGCTGTATGAGCCCATTCAGGAGAATTGGCAGAGAAACCGTGTAAAACCAGGAGTCTGCTCCCTTCAACGGCTTCCTTGACGCTAGACTCTTCCGCTATTGCTTCATCGGGCTTTGGACCTTTCATACTTAGGTACCGACCCCCACCTAGAGCCAAAAATCCCTCTCCAGACAATCCCGAGGCCTGTGACAAAACCGGCAATAAAAACCGCGGCTCCCAATCTGGTTCAAAAGAAACGAGTACTATTCCTTTGTCCTCAGGAATAGCCTCATAAAATGTATGTTTTTGATTGTCTAATTCAAAATCATCTGCCAGTATTTCTACTGCTACTCTGTACTTGATCCATCCTTGGCTTTCTGGTGCGGGAAGATCAATCTTAAGATTTGATAATCTTCCTTCGGATACAATTTCCACCTCTTCGACTGCCACAGAGGTTTCCTCTTGGAAAATTTGAACCTTTATCTGCTCTCTTTCTTCTAAGCCCTCAGAAAAAATTGATATCTCGGCAAAAACCGACTCATCGGAACGAATGTTCCTAGAAATACTAAAATCCCTTACACCTACATTTCTTCTTTTAAAATCTACCCGTTCAAATCTTACATCACCAGGAAAATTATTAGTATAAGAAAGTATGTCTTCCAAATCATCATCTATTCTGAAATCAGTAAAAACTATTACCTCAGAAGCGCCGACCTCAGCCGCACTCATCAGAGCTGGGCCTAGCTTCGAAGAATTCTCTTCAAACTGAACCTGTCCAAGGGAATCCATCGGAATAAAACGTGGCCTTTCTCCAAACAATAAAATGCGAGAAGGAGTCTCTCTTAAATCGTCCAGTTTTTCAATGACATTTTCCAAAGAGCCATCTTGTGATTGAAAACTGGGCTTCATACTCAGTGATCCATCCACAAGTATCCAACTAGTGTGGGAGTCTATCCCAGTTCCTGGTACAGATATGGAGGGATCCCAGATTAGTATCAAAACTACACTAAGGGCTAAAGACCTAAGACTCGCGAGCCATCTCCAGGAAGAGATGGGAAGTTCACGATGCGAATATACCCAAAAGGAGAACAAACCAGCACAAATCACGAGTCCCGTCAAGATTGCTCCAGAAAGAATCACCGCACTCCCGAATTTGCCTGATCATCAATATTTCTAGATTGCTCCGAACTCAGTGGATCGGAAGCCAGCCCCTGCATCACGAGCGGAACCGAATCGTTCGATCCGGCAC
>CAWWAX010000049.1:0-10523 GCA_963935005.1 uncultured bacterium
TAGAGACGGTAGTACAAAAATGGTGCTAAGGTCATAAAGTTTGGCTATCGTTGAGTTCGAGCACTCGCCCGTGAACAAGATCCTATTACTCAAGTGTTTCTCTGCCACGGAATTGAGAAGTTTTGAGACATAATCTGGAGAACGGTCTAAGTCACCTGCACAAATACACTCCCACTCCAAATGCTGAATTTTATCTAAGGCATCGACTAGGACGTCTAGGCCTTTTCTCGGTATGATTGACGCGACACAAAGAAGCCTATGGGGTGTGTTGTGCTGTGGACCTTTAGTGGAAGGAGGCTGATCTGTACCTGGAATCACTGTTTTAACGATTTTTTTTGCCACATTCAAGCCTCTGAGTTGCTTCGCGGTGAATTGGCTTGTAGTGATGACACCAGTGCAGGTAGTCAAGGCCTTCATTTCTAGTTCAAGTAAACGGGCTTTCTCTGATTCAGAGTATCCCGTCTCCTCGAAAAGAGGATGGTGCATAAGGGAGATGAGTTTCAATCGGTGAGAATGAGGACCCAATTGATCGGGGTGCTGCCCCATGGCCAAACCGTCCAAGATGACGGTTTGGCCATCTTCGATTGAGTTCAAAATATCTTCTAGGCCAAGATGGGCGTCTGTCTCTTTTGAGTTTGCAGAATCAGGTGAGGTTGAGTGTACCGAGATGGTCCATCCCAAGTTCTCCAGGCCTCTGATGATATGAGCGTCATAGATGTATCCCCCAGTTCTCTGTTCAAGATCACCTTTGACCACGAATTGTAGTGAGGGAGAACTCACACCTTTCCTTCGTAGCTCGCCCAAGCGATGTGCGATTCTTTAAGCAGTACCTGAATAGACGAGAGCCCAGATGCATTTGGACCCAAGTCACCCTGGTTGATAGCTGTGATTATACGATCAAAGATCTCTTTGGCGAGAAATTCTGTCGTAGTATTTTTGTTGAGAAATTCTTTTTCTTCGTCGAGGTTGCGATAATTTAGGGCACCTAGAAGGCTCTTGACTGCTTCTGAGGCCATCCCGATGTCGACGACTAGGCCGTCGTCGTCCAAGGCTTTTCTTTTAAAAGTGGCATCAACTACATAGGTAGCTCCGTGAAGGTTTTGCGCTGGTCCGAAAATCGACCCTTGAAAACTATGTGCTATCATGAAATGATCTCGAACGGTTAGGCTATACATATGGTTTTTATTCCTTAGTCGGGGTAGGCAATTCTATGGCAAAGTTGCATTGCAGAACTATTTAGGTTGCTCGAAAAAAGTTCCGGTAATTCTGCGAACTGACTTTCTCCACTGATAAGGACCTCGAGGCAGTCATCTCCTAAAAGTTCCAAGGCTAGCTGTAAACGTTTCTGGTGATCCCATCGTAATCTTCGGTGTGGAGCAAGATTCGATACTTGACTGGATTTCAAGGTTAGTCGGTGTGAATGGAACCGTTCTCCGAGGGGTAGCCCCACTTCTCTGTCACCGTACCAGCTCAGCTCCACAATAGTAGAATCTGCAGTGGCCAACGACAAAGCTGTCTTTAGGCCACTGGGTTGACCACTGGCATGAAAGATTAAGTCAGGAGAACAATTTGAAGTTGCTTCAGTGGAAAAACGGACATTAAGTGACTGGGCGATTTTCTCTCGTCGGGGATCTGTGTCAACGAGTAACACCTTTGTGCCATGGACTCTGGTGCTGAGGTATGCCACCAAAAGTCCAATTACTCCGCCTCCGATGATTACAATAGTGTCTCCTATATTTGGGCGCCCGTCCCACATTGCATTGACGGCGGTTTCCATACTAGCAGCTAAAACCGCCCGTTGGGAGGGTACCGAAGAGGGCAGCGAAATGACGTTTTCAAATGGAATCACAAAATAGTCTTGGTGTGGAAACAGTGAGAAGACAGTCTTGCCAACAAGTTCCGAAGCCAAGGTGCTGGGGGCCTCTATACAAACCCCTACATTTGAGTAGCCATATTTTATAGGACAAGGGAATTCGCCATCCTGGAATGGTGCTCTCATCGTTTGATATTGAGAGGGCGGAACCTTACCCTTAAAAACTAGTGTTTCAGTGCCTCGGCTGATTCCTGTGTACTGAGTTTTTATGAGCAACTCACTCTTTTTTCTAGAGGGTATAGGCTTCTTTACAATTTCCCCTTTACCAGGGTTTGTGATCCAGAATTGCTGAGAGTGAGTTGGTGTTGTAGTCATTATTAGGATCCTGAACTTAGGGCATTATTTAGAGGATGTTGGAATTTAAATTAGATTTAAACCATGGCTAATGTAATTTTTAAATACGCTGTCACGATTGAGTTGGTAATCGGATATGTTCTACTGGCCGTCTGCGCTACCACAACATGGTCGTTGTTGGTGTTCTCGGCTAGCTATTTGTTAGAAGTGTCAGTTTTGTATTCAATCTTCGCCCTAATCCTGGTCAAGTTCATACCAGATAAACTCTGGCTTTATGGGATGGGATGGGCTAATAGAATCACTATCGTAAGGGCCATTCTGAGCATTACGGTTTTCGCTACGGTGTTTCACTGGGAATCTGTTTCTATCATGGGCTATTGGTGGACAATCTCTGTGGCTATAGCAGCATTGAGTATGGACGCATTGGATGGTTGGGTAGCTAGGTATACCCGAACCGAATCTTCTTTTGGAGCCAGGCTGGATATGGAAGTCGATGCGTTTTTGTTGCTTTCCCTGTCACTACTAGTTTTCCTGAGTGGGAAGGTGGCATTTTGGATAGTGTTCTTAGGCCTAATACGATATTGTTTTGTTATTTGTGGACTGATCTGGCCTTTCTTAGAGAAAGATCTACCCATGAGTTGGCGACGAAAAGTTGTGTGTGTGATTCAGGGAATTGCGCTGGTATTTTGTTTAGCGCCTGCCACCTCCGATTCTTTAGCTGTTGCGATTGGTGGCAGTAGCTTGGGGCTTCTCATGATTTCTTTCTGGATTGATATCAGATGGCTCTATAGCACTGGATTTCCGAGATAAAGGCAGAGGGGGAGACGAGAAATCATCTTTTGTCTGACTCAGAGTCCACATGGAAGTAGTCCCCACCTTTTTCTATTTTATCGTCACTTCCCCAGAAAAGTTTCTTCCCTGTGGGTTTTAAATGCGGGATGTGTTTGGAACAATGTATGTAGGCCTCTTGGACATGGATTGAAACCCACCTTTCGGGTTTCTTACCAATACTAATAAGTGTAGCCTTTCGTAATTCTCTCGTTAAGTTAGGCCAGGACCTGAGTTCTTGGTTGTCAACGATAACTGCTTGCCCATTTACGTGTAACCCTATAGTGCTCTCGTAAAAATCTGGGAAGAAAAGGCCTACATGCGGATTTTCTCTAATATTTCCTAAGGTTGCCATCACGCCATTGCCTCTGTATTCGGGGTAAACCAGAGTTTTGGGATCAAGTGAATGTACAAATCCTGGAGCACCGGAACGAAGCGAACAGTCACACTCCCCATTAGAGTCTGAACTTGCTATGAACATTATTTCTTGACGTAGTAGATAGCCCAACATTCTAGTATTAAGATGATCAAACATCTGTTTTTCATAGAATCTTTCAGCTCTTTCTCCCGTGTCATAGATAGCTTGAAGTTCTCTTTCACCTCTTGAACCATTTGTAGAATTATTTTCCATGGCACTGTTTTTCCGGTCGGTTGGAGTAATGTCCGTGATATGTGGTTTATCTATTTATGTTTCTATGGCTACAAATTCCCACTTTGTAGCTTGAAGGTTATTCAATTCTTTGTATCCAAAGCACCATATTGTCTAGCGTGCCTGACCCAGCTGTTTCAATCCGAATACTTGATGGAGAATGGAGTGCATTTGGTGACCACTCCAAGTAGGAACTAGAGCTGGCTCTGACCGCGAGGGATAAGGTCAGGTTTTTTGTGTTACTGGTGTAGGGTTGCAGTCTTCCAGCGGCTACCCAGCGAGTCATAATTTCGTGAATATTCCAAGAGGTAAGGTTGTTAGAGATTCTTCCGTCACCCCACAAAGTCATAGCAAAGGTTGTCAAAAGTATTTCTTTAGACACCCCTGTAATCTGAGAGTAATTAGTCAAACCTGAAGAATTGGCTGATCCAACTAAAGCTTTACTCAGGGCCTTTTCTCCACCAGGATACGCTGGTCCGTATAGATCCAATACCATTCGCATAAAGATAGAAGGCACACCGTAGACTGCTCTCAGATTGCGACATGGCCCTGTATTGCCTTGTGATTCTTTTCCTATCCACGAACATTCCTCAGGTGCTCCCGGAATTTTACCAGAATTTGAGTTTCCAAAATAATAAGTCAGGTCGCTCGCCCAATCTCTGTACCATTTGAAGCCCGCGTTAAATTGAACTAGCCCCAAATCCAAACCCGATGCATCCCCGTACATTTCGTAACCAACCAGTTGTTCGGACAGTGTGGCCCCGCCTTCCATTTCCCAGGATGATTTGGATTCAGCGCCTTCGTAGAACTGCCTGTTGATTTGTATTACATGAGTTGTTTCGTGAGCAATTAATGGATCGTAGAGCTCTGTGAGCCACGACTTGGGCACCACTCTATTCTCAATAGTCCCTTCTGGATCTGGAGCTAGGCCATAGAATATTTCTGCTTCATTCGCCCCAGGACACAGACTATTGGGAACCAAGTCGCCTCCCCAAACAAACCCCAAGACGCGGTCTCTCTTATTTACTTCTTTGGTCACAAGGACGGATAGTTTTCCATTGGAGTCGATGTCCCCATAATTACCGAAATAATCATTCAGGACCGGCAGCGTTTTGGCCGTGTATTGAGTGTCAAAAGTTTGGTATTCCGACGTTGTAAATGACTCTGCAAGTGGATTGTTCACATCTTCATACCACATGGTTTCGTCCCCTATATAGACGATTTTTGCCAAAACTTGAAGTGTGTCTCCTGAGGCACAAGAAAGTCCCATATTGAATGGAACAGTATCTCCGACGGCAGCTTCTGGATTGAAGGGTTCCTGGAGATCGATATTAATAGATGTGGATCGAGTCTCTCTTCGAATCCTTTCGATGCCAATGTCTTCTATCAGATGTCTTTCATTGGCTCTTATGAGAAGTTCCCCTTCGATGTGCTCTTCGAAGATTGTATTCGAAACTGAAACAGTCCTGCCTCCAGTCATTACTGGCAGGTCATAATTTGGACGTACTTCAAAGGGGAATGTATTGTTCGAAGGATGAGGAGGAACAAACGACTGCTGGGCAAACAGGTCGGTCGTCAAGTTATTGCCAGAATTGATTTGCAGGGTGATTTGATTTAGATCTGCGGCTGATTCAGAGGTAGATAAAGCACCGATGAGATATTGTTCGTTTGAATCCCCTTTGTCTAGGTGCAAACAAGCTTCGGTAGATATAACACTTTGCCCCAAGCTTAGTGAATGTAAATTGGGCGGAGTGACAGATACTTCAATGGCCACGCTGTCTGCGGAGTGTTTTAGGGTTAGTTGAGTTTTCCTAGGAGGCAGACAGTCAAAGGTGGGCAGCATAAAATCTATTTGACCGCCGGTCCCCGAGATCACTTGAATCACCCTGCCTCCTATGGTTAATTCGCTGCTGTCCAGTCTCCAGAGTCCTGTACCCACGACCTTGCCCTGTGACCCTTCGACTAGCACTTGAGGCGAGACGGTTGAAATTACAATCATTTCGCCACTCGCTACGATGACAGCTAATGATTCGGAAATATCATCGGAAGATAGAGTGATTTGAGTTCTGCCGTCGCCTAAAGAAGTCACCAGCCCCTGATTGTCGACAGTGACGATAGATTCATTCCCTGATGACCAAGTAGCCGAAAGAGGATTTATCGAGTTACCTCTTTCGTCCTTGACTAGGGGTTCTATTCTCATGGTGTCCTGTAAGTTTTGGAAACGAAGTAAATCTTTTGTGAACTCTATAGAGATTGCTATTTGGTTTACCGTTACCTCTACTGTCCCTGTGGTGTTTCCTGTTTTGGCGGTTATGGTTGCAGAACCTTGGGATACAGCTGTAATTAATCCTCGTGAATTTACCAATACAGACAGTGAGTCTGAGGTTGTCCAAATTATGGTAGGGTTTGGTATGTACGAACCGTATTGATCGGTCACCGTAGCGTTGAGTTTTGCCGTAGCACCTAAGCTGACAAAGCTGTATTGGGTCTGTGACAGGACGAGGGTGCTTGCGACTGAAGGGTCGGGCTGTGTATTGGGCTCTGTGGGGGAAGTCGAACTGGAGTTGTCTTCCGAGCAGGACACAAAAGTGAGACAGGCTATAAAAGCCCACTTGCTGCATCGAATCATGCTTTCCTTGAAATAGAACCAGTTAATGGGTTAATCTGTTGAATGTTAACAAGAATGTAGTACACTGGAAATCCTTGTTCCCATTAGAATGGGCATCTTTTCATGGTGCATCTATAAGAGGAGATAATTATGGGGGATACTGAGTCACGGACCATCCTGATCAAGGGTGGACATATCGTTACTGAAAAAGGAGTCTTCCTCGAAGACCTATTGATTAGGGGCGAACAGATTATCGAAATCGAGAAATGGTCCGAATATGACATTGATGAGACAGTAGATGCCACCGGCTTGTTGGTGTTTCCTGGAGCCGTAGATACTCACGTCCATCTAAATGATGTATTCATGAACACCGTGAGTGTACATGATTACTTTACGGGCACCTTGGCGGCTGCGTTCGGTGGAGTCACTAGCATCATCGATTTTTCCAACCAAAGGCACGGAGACTCCCTGGTGGCCACCATCACAGATAAGAAGTCTGAAGCTGCTGGAAAGGCTTTGATTGATTGGGGGGTCCATCCTGTGATAACTGATCCTAATCCGGAAACCCTGGATGAAATTCGGAAAGTGGTGGAGATGGGTTCACCAACAATAAAATGCTATATGACCTATCGAGAAGAAGGATTGCTAATCGAAGACGACGATCTCGAGCTAATTTCTGAAACTTTGTACTCAGCTGGTGGAATGCTACTACTGCATCAGGAAGACAATGCAATGGCTGAAGCTGGAATAAAAAGGGAATTGGATCGAGGAGGAGTTTCTCCTGCTCATCACGCTTTGAGCAAGCCGACTGAAGTGGAAGACGCAGCTATTCGGACTGCGATTGATATCACGCGGCGAACAAAAGGGAGAACGTTTATTGTCCACCTGACGTCTTCAGATGGACTGGAAATGATCACCGAAGCGAAAGATCAAGGAACAGATATACACACTGAAACCTGCACGCACTATCTTCTTTTTACTGATCAAGAACTCAAAAGAGAAGATGGTGTGAAATGGATCTGTTCTCCTCCACTGAGAGATGCTGACAATCAAAAGTCACTCTGGTCCGCTTTGTCGGATGGCAGGATTCCGATGGTCACTTCTGATGATGCGGCATATTCCTGGGAGGCTAAGCAGTATGGTAAAGATCGGTTTGACAAATGTCCGAATGGAATTCCAGGGATAGAGTCAAGGTTTACAAGTCTTTATTCAGAAGGAGTAGTGCCTGGAAGGATTACCTTGGAAGTGTTTGTGAAGGCAGTGTCTTGTACTCCTGCGAAGGTTTTTGGCCTTTGGCCTAAGAAGGGGAATCTAATGCCGGGAGCTGATGCGGACATTGTGTTATTGGACCCTAATGAATCTTGGATAATGAATAGGGATAGCCTGCACATGTCTACTGACTGGTCAGTGTTTGATGATAAAAAGACTACGGGGAAAATTCAGAAAGTTTACTCCAGGGGCGAACTCATAATTGATGGCGAGAATTGTCTAGGGGACCCTGGTCGAGGGCAGTACTTACATCGTAAGCTACCAGGACGCCTTCAATATTAAGGTTCATTTATGAAGAGAATTTTGATTATAAATCCTAACAGTTCTGAGGCGATGACTCGGACGATACAGAAATTTGCCAAAGTGTTTGTTGGCAATCGCGCAGAAGTCGTGACAGCACTCACCGATGGAGCTCCTGAATTTATAGAAACATACTCAGATGAGTCACAAGCTATGACGGGAATGACACGGCTTATCAAGGATAATCAGGAAGACTACGATGGATTTGTGATAGCTTGCCATTCGGATCCCAATCTTGATCTTATGAAAGAACTGAGCCTGAAACCTGTTGTTGGCATTGGAGAGGCCTCTATGCGTTCTGCTTGTCTTCTCGGGGATGGGTTCACGGTGTTGTCAGCAACCTCAGGGTCAATTCCCAATAAAAAAGCTCTCGCCAGCAAATATAATCTCCTGAATCAACTCTGTTCTGTCCGAGCGTTAGGGACTCTCTCTGAACTCCAAACAAAATTAGATTTGTGTGAGCAAGCTTCTAGGACAGCTATCGAAGAAGATTTAGCGGAAGTCATTGTTTTAGGGTGTGCAGACTTGGCCGGTATGAGTTTTGAGCTTCAGGACAAACTCGGAATTCCTGTTGTAGATGGCATTGCTTCGGCGTTAAGTATTTTGCTGGGATTCATAGATCAGGGTCTGTCAATCAGTAAAATTAGGAGGTATCAAGGCGATGCCTGAAGGTATCTATTCAGGAGCTAGTCCGGCTGAAGTCATGTCAGATCTCCAAACTTTAGTCAATTTTCAGAACACAGGTATGGCCGTTGGTGATTTAACTCGAGAATTAGAAGAAAAACTAATCCCCCACCTCCTCAACTACGGCAGTCCTGAATTTCAATCTATGTTCAATACGCTTCCTGAAGACGGGGCATTACTGGGAGCAGAACTCGCCCTGCGATTCAATCAGGGGGTTACTAACTGGCAGGTTTCACCCGGTGGAGCAGTTTTAGAGGAACTTTGTTGTAAGAAATTATGTGAGCTTTTCGGTTTGGGGAAAAAATCAGATGCTACATTTATGTATTCGGGGACTTATGGTAATCAACAAGCGATTTATTTGGCATTACATCAGTTCGCTGAAAATAGAGGTTTTGATTACTCAGTGGAGGGGATGGCTGGTTTTGCCAATCCAAAAAATCTCAAAATATTGGTCGCTGAAGATATTCATTTTTCGGTAAAACATGCGGCGCACTTCCTCGGATTGGGAGAAGACTCGCTGCTAAAGGTGGGATTAACAGCGGACCACAGGATTGATCTCAGCGAAGTTCAGACAGCTTTGAAAAACAAACATTCAGAGTACGAAGTGTTTTGTGTGATTTGCACGCTTGGATCTACAATAACAGGATCTGTGGATCAAATTCAAAAAGTGACTGAAATTTGTTCTGATTATGGATCCTGGCTACATGCAGACGGCGCATACGGTTTAGCTTACAGTTTGCTGCCAGAGAAAAAACATTTGTTTGCAGGACTGGAGTCAGCTGATTCAATTGTGTGGGATCCACATAAGCAATTCGGGATACCTATTCCTTCTTCTCTACTGTTCCTAAGGGATGGAGGCAACTTTGACAGGGTCAATGTTCACTCTCCTTATTTCAACAGGGAAGGGGATGACACACCTAATCCAGGACTCAAATCGCCGCCTTCCACAAGACCGTTTTCTGCTCTTCCACTTGTCACATCTATCAGGTATCAAGGGTTGGATGGTTTGCGGCAAAGGTTGAGAAGTCCAATCACTGCCATAAGTAGATTGGCGGAATCTTTGAGAGGAGACAGTGATATAGAAGTATTGAATAAACCAGATACGGGTATTATTTGCTTTAGGATAAAATCACGAAGCATTGAAGAAGATCAATTGTGTATCCTTCAAGAATTCGTATACAGAAAGATTTCTTCGGAAGGTTCTAAGAGTATTTCGATAGCCACGATCAACGGGGAAAAAGTGCTACGTTTGGTTGCTGTGTCGCCAGAGGTGACTGTACGAAATCTACAATCTACAATAGCTTCCATCAAAGACTTAGCGAAGGTGTTTACCAAGGGAGATTCGTTCTCCTAACTGTCCGAAGGGCAGGGAATAATTTGTGAGGAGTGACTGCTATGTATAATTCGATTCCGTTTAAAGCCTTATCTCTGGCATTGCTGGTCGTAATGGCATGCTCAACTGGTGAATCAAGAGGCGAGGTAGACAACCCTAGATTTGGAGTTTGGCAAATGGACTCCGATGCACCTCCACCAGCTATAAATATTATGACTTACGAGCCTTATGGGGAGAATGGTATGAGGGTAACCGTAGAGGCCACCAACTCCGAGGGCAGGGAGTCAAAGTGGGGTTATGTAACTTTGTTCGATGGAGAATTCATGGATGTAGAGGGCCAGGAAAATAGTAAAACAGCCGTCGAAATAGTTGATGATCGAACTAATAAGATTTCAAACATGCGAAATGGACAGGTCAACCAGGTTATTATGAATGTCCTTTCAGAGGACGGGAATATCATTGACAATGAATATATTCGGACAGGACAGGACGGCGAACAGCGTGTGAGCCATGCTGTCTATAGGCGTATAAATTAGGGTTCACTTTTTGAGAATTTGATTCCCAAGACGCGGTCTGTATCGATCTTCATTTGGTTATCTCCTGTAAAACTCACAATTAGGCCGTCTCCAGTGAATCGATTGTTCCCTGAGTAGCTTAGCGTCGTCACTCCGTTGGGTCTTTCTAG